>NZ_CAJRAF010000001.1:1642439-1966799 GCF_907164905.1 Dyadobacter sp. CECT 9275
TTTAAAGCTTAGCAGATTGTTAATGGTGCCTTCACATCAAATGGTGTGAAGGCATTTTCTATTTACAAAGGTTGTTATTTAGGGGGATATTAACTTACTTTCCCGGCAGTCATCTGATATTACCATTTATGAAAGACGAAGTTTATATCCTTTCCGCAGCCCGCACACCAATCGGTAGTTTCAACGGAGTATTGTCCTCGGTACCGGCAGGGAAGTTAGGAGCGGTTGCTGTAAAAGGTGCGCTGGAGAAATCCGGTTTACAGGTCAATGATGTTCAGGAAGTGTTTATGGGGAACGTAATTTCGGCTAATCTCGGGCAGGCACCCGCCAGGCAGGCTGCACTTTATGCAGGTTTGCCTCCGGAGGTGATCTGTACAACTGTCAATAAGGTTTGTGCTTCTGGGATGAAAGCCTTTATTTTTGGTGCGCAATCTATTCAACTGGGAGATGCAGATGTGGTGGTCGCCGGGGGGATGGAGAATATGTCGCAGGTACCGTACTATCTGCCAAAAGCCCGGACCGGTTATGGTTATGGGAATGGAGAAGTGGTGGACGGCTTGCTCAGGGATGGCCTGACCGATGTATACGACCAGCAGGGAATGGGTGTTTGCGGTGACCGCACGGCTACGAAATACCATATCAGCCGGGAACAGCAGGACGAGTTCGCGATCCGTTCTTATCAAAGAAGTACCAAGGCAAGTGAGGAAGGCTATTTTAAAGAAGAAATTGCAGGCGTGGAGATCGCAATGAAAGGTGCTACCTCCGTTGTAGATACCGATGAGGAGTACAAACGTGTGAAATTTGACAAGATACCTTTTCTGAAACCGGCGTTTTCGGCGGATGGAACGGTGACGGCCGCCAATGCGTCCACCCTCAATGATGGCGCGGCTGCACTGGTCCTGGCATCCGCTGAAATGGTGCAAAAGCATCATCTGAAGCCCATGGCCAGGATTGTAGCTTATGCGGATGCCGAGCAGGAGCCCATGTGGTTCACAACCACTCCGATTCTTGCTACACAGAAGGTACTTAAAAAAGCAGGATTGTCCCTGGGTGACATTGATTATTTTGAGGTGAATGAAGCTTTTGCCGTGGTGGCGCTGGCCTATATACAGGAGCTGAAACTGGATGTTAACCAGGTAAATATATTGGGAGGGGCCGTTTCGCTGGGGCATCCGCTGGGTGCATCCGGTGCCCGGATTATCACAACGCTGTTGTCCGTCCTGAAGCAGAAAAACGGGCGATATGGCCTGGCAGCGATCTGTAATGGCGGCGGCGGTGCATCGGCAGTTATTATTGAAAGATTGGGTTAAGCCTTCCGCTTAACGGATCAGTACTTTCAGGCGGTTGTAAAAACCGGTACTTTTAAAAGTGAAGGTTTTATGAAGGATATAGTTACTGATGAAACTAAAACCCATACCGGTGAGATAGGAGCCCATTTCTGTAACGTTCACTTCCTTTTTAGCGAATGGAAGTTTTACTTTGTAAATTTCCATACCCAAATATTCCGTTGCAAGTTTGAAGGAACCCACGGTAAACAGTTGAGTGACCGCCAGTGAAATTAAGGCAACCATAAAGAATTTTACCATTTCTCTTCTTGTCTGATTGCTTTTACGAGCATCAAACGCGAACAGTTTGGTAAGGATAAAACCGGCTACAAAACCGACCATATAAGAAGGGATGATCGAGTCGCTCCATGATATGTCGAACCAATCCTGAATTAAACTACTGGATACCAACTGTATTACGGCTCCCGTTCCAGCGACAAGAAAATAAGCAATTAAGTCTTTGATATTGAAGATTTTACTATTCCGCTGCTTGGTCACTGTGTTGCTGGTTGGTAAGAAAATTGCTAATTCGGGCTCAATATTAGAAAGAAATTACGGAGCGACCAAAGTGGCTTTGTAAATTTGATTTAAAGGTAAAGCACAAATTACCAATCGGAAACGGAGTGACCGTTATCGTTTCTCAGGGTCAATAGGATGTCAAATCGCTAAACCTGACGACCGTGGACTGTTTTTTTTGCCTTGTTTTAATCATACTTTAAACCATTCTTCATCCGGTGATTCGGTGTCCGCCGGACATCCTTGCCAAATTAAAAAACACATTATGAAAAGAATATTTTCTATTATCAGTATATCGATCTTATTGGCATTTTCTGCCGAGGCACAAACTAAAAAATGGGCGGTTGGTTTCGAGGTAGGGGAGCCGGTGGCTGTCAGTATCCGTAAATATGGTGATAAAAATGGCCTGGACGTCAGTATAGGAACTTATACCGGTTTGTTAAAAGGCAAAAGGGAATACCGGAAAGGGGAATATGCCAGCGTTGGGTTCATGTTTAACGCAACCTATCTATGGTATCTTCCGTTGATGAACCAGCGTATGACGGCTTATGGCGGAGTAGGTGCTCAGATCAACTCAAGACGGTATTTCCCGGAGCCCAAAAATAAGGATGTGCATGAAAATACGATATCCACGGGGCCTTCGGTTACCCTGGGTCTTGAATTTTTCTCGGCTCAGAAGCCATCTTCTTTTTTCATTGAAGGAGGCGGATACCTTGAGGCCTTACCGAAAATATTTTATTTCAATCCAAATCTCAGTATTGGGGTGAGACATAACTTTTGACAATGTATGATGGGACAAAAAATATTTCCTGCTGCCATCGCATTTTTATGGCTGCTGACGGCTTGTACAGGTGTGAGAAAAGTGTCGGGTACCCTCACCAAATCCGATGAAAAGAATAACAGCCGCTATGCCGGGCATGGCGATTACCTGAACCGACCGGATACCGCATCGGCTCCGCCGGTCAGGTATAAGCCATTACTTGCGGAGGAGAGTAAAGAGGATAGTAAACATGCCGGGAGTAGTGATACTTACCGGCGCGATTATGCGCGGATTTCGGAAACAACAGCGCCGGGGATAACTGAAAGTAGTAAGGAAGGAGGTTCCGAGCGGCTACTTGTGCTGCAGTATCAGGAGATGGACAGGCTGGCTGATGTGGTGCTGTATGAAATAAGTGTGGTTGAAAAAAGGTGGGATATGCTGATAGAACAGTATAAAAACGCCTCTGTGCCAGAAAGGGAGCAGATCTCGCGTGAGCTGGAAAGCTTGGATACCCGCAAACTTTCTCTGTACAAAGCCTATGTGAAAATTTATAAGGAAGGTAAAAACGACTGGCCAGCTACGAAAAAACAAGTAGAAGAAATACTTTTGGTACTGAGGGGAGTGAAATGACCCCGCGACCTTTACCAGCCAGCCCCTTTTGTGTTGGTTTGTACGCGGCAGACATAACTGTCCACGGTAAGATACAAAACGGAACCGTCATTTCCCCACGCGCAGTTTGACGTAAGTTCGCTCATTTCGAGGCGGCCGAGCAACTTTCCCTGGGGGTTCAAAACCAAAATACCTCCGGGTCCGGAGGCCCATAAATTTCCGTCCCTATCAATTTTTAAACCATCCGGTAATCCTTTCAGTCGCCCGCTTTTTAACATAGGTGTGGCGTCGTACAGCAGTTTCCCTACGCCTATGTGGCCATCGGCAGTTACCGGGTAAGTCATATAAATCGCTCTTTCGGGGTCAGACTGTGCCACATACAAGGTTTTGCCGTCAGGCGAAAAGGCAAGCCCGTTGGGTCTGGTGAGGTCTTTAATCTCCATGCTCACTTTCCCGTCAGGTGAAAGCCTGTACACCCCGAAATTGGTAATTTCCCGGCTGGGATCATCGTGCTTTTTCTCCAGTCCGTAGGGCGGGTCGGTGAAATAGTAACTTCCGTTTGAATGCTGTACTACGTCGTTGGGGCTGTTGAAACGTTTCCCTTCGAATTTATCCGCCAAAGTTATTTTACCCCCTTTGGTTAGTGGCATGGCAGATATTCTCCTGTCACCATGTTCGCACGCAATAAGCCTACCCTGGTCATCAACCGTGAGGCCGTTGCTGCCCGGCTCGTCACTGTAATATCCCAGGCCGGTATATCCGGAAGGTTTCAGGAAAACCGAAAGGCCCTCCTTTTCTTCCCATTTGTATATCACATTTTTGGGAACATCCGAAAACAAAAGGTAATTGCCGTTTTTAATCCAAACAGGCCCTTCCGACCAGTCGAAACCACTTGCCAGTACCTCTATCCTGGCATTTTTCGAGATCAGTTTTTCAAAGGCAGGATCTTCGGCGATGATTTTACCAATGGTAGGATATGTTTTCTGTGCCATTAAAGAATTGCAGGAAATTAGAAGGAACACAATGAGATGAGATTGCAGGTATTTCATTGATGCTGTTGTATAAAATTATTTATATCTAAAATGCAGCAAATGATATAACCTACTGTTTTACCGAGGCACTATCGGGCAGGCTGTGGGGAGGTATTAAAAATACACGAAGCGTAGGAACCGAGCCTGTAAATGTCATTTTCATGGCAATCGGCCTGGTTGCTGGTAAACAGTATGTTTTTAAATGCCGTTTGAGAAAGGTCAATTTCTTTGATTTCCGAAGTCAGATTATGGACGATAAGGAAAGATTCTTCCTCGTCATAGCGGATGTACGCAAGCATCTGCTCATCGGCAAGCGCATAAGGGAGCAGGTTGGGTTCAATTACTTTTCCCAGGGCGGTTCTGGATTTTTTGAGGGCAATCAGATTTTTATAGTGATAAAACAGGGAGTTTTGATCCCGCTGCTGTACAGACAATGGTTTTACGGTTTCCAGAGTCGAAAACACTGCCTCAATCCAGGAAGGTTTTTCGGGATCATCCTCCTGCACTGTCCATAAAAACGGTTCCCTGATGTGCGGATCTGGTTTCATACCCAGCATCCCGATTTCCTCGCCATAGTAAATATACGGCTGGCCGGGTAAGGTGAGCAGGATGCTTGCTGCCAGCTTTTTCTTCCTTTCATCATTATTTACCACACTGCCGATCCGGTCCTGATCGTGGTTGGTGAGCATAATTGCATCAACAAACTGAGGGTTGGATACTTTAAAAAGAGTGTAACTCGCAATCAGTTTAGCTACCAGATCCTCATCTTTTTCCCTGACCAGGATCCGCTGTATGGCAAAGCTGAGATCAAAATTAAAGGCCGCATTAATATGCTGGAAGTATGGCGCAACTTCTTCTTTTTCAGCCCAAACCTCGCCAACCGTAAATGCCCCTGGCCTGGCGTTATGAATGGTTTCACTGAAAAATTTCCAGAATTCGCAGTTGTCCGCTTTGGCCCAGATCGGGTAAATATGCCGTGCAGCGTCGAGCCTGAAACCGTCAACGCCAACATCCGTCAACCAGAAATTAATGATTCGGGCTACTTCCTGTCTCAGTTCGGCCGACTCATAATTGAGGTCAGGCATACCCTTGTAGAAAAGCCCATAGTATTTTTCGGAATCTTCCCCGTTGTCGTGCCAGGGGTATACTTCCTGAGAGTCATTGGAAGTTTCCCGCCGGGCTATGCCCAGCATGTTGATTTCGGCGTCATTCTTCCACCAGTAAAAATTCCGGTAACGACTGTCTTTGTTTTTCCTCGCTTCCACAAACCACGGGTGCAGGGTACTGGTATGGTTTATGATCAGATCCAGGTAAACGGCTATCCCCAACTGGTGTGCCTCATGCATCAATTCGCGGAAGTCTGACAGGGTCCCGTATTCAGGCTCTATATCATAGTAGTCGCGCACGTCATATTTATGATAACTTGGTGAGGGATGTACCGGGGTGAGCCATAGGGCTTCAATGCCTAGCTCTTTCAGATAGGAAAGTTTTGAAATGATTCCTCTTATATCCCCTATGCCGTCGCCGTTGGAATCACAAAATGACCTCACAAATATCTCGTAGCATACCTTTGGGATAGGAACCGGGCCGTGAAAGTCAGTTAATTGCACGAAGTACTATGTTGGTTCAGTCGGCAAGGTACGGCTTGAGTTGCTGATATACAAGATGTACCGGAAGTCCCATGATGGTGTAAAACGAGCCCTCAATTTTTTCAATCCCTATCATACTGATCCATTCCTGGATGCCATAAGCACCAGCTTTGTCAAAAGGGCTGAATTCCCTGACATAATAATTTATTTCTCCGGGTTCCAGTTGACGAAACCAAACCCTGGCGCTATCGGTAACGGTACTGATCTGCGCACCATCCAGGATACTGATCGCCGTAAATACCTCATGTACAGTACCAGATAGCATGGCGAGCATTTCACAGGCTTCGGCTGCATCGGCAGGTTTTCCCAGAATTTGATTGTCAATCACTACAATCGTATCCGCGGTGAGTACCAGGCTGTCGTCAGCGGCAGACCGGAATTCTTCTGCTTTGGTCTGTGAGATATGGGCAGCCACCAGGCTGCGGTGCAGGTCCGGGGGGAATGATTCGTCCGTTGGTATCACCCGGACGGTAAAATCAAAACCGGCTTTGGTGAGCAGCTCTTTGCGCCTGGGCGAATTGGAGGCAAGTATGAGTGGTTTCTTCAGTTTGAACATGTACAATAATATTTTTTCTATATAAGTATTTGATTATAAATTATTTATTGCGTTTTGATGTGGTCTGCGCAGGGAAATTTTAATTTTTTTCAGACAACTCGGAACTATCAGAAGCTATATGCATGTTGGTACATTAAATGTAGATACATTTTATTTCAAACATCAAATGCCATGTCAATTGAAACCGATATAAAACAGAAAAAATTTCGCAGCTCTTACCAAAGGCTGGTGATCAATCTGGTTTACACCAGCAACTGGTTGGTTTACAAACAGCTGGATGTTTTCCGGGAATATGATCTTACACTTCAGCAATATAACGTTTTGCGGATTCTCCGCGGGCAGAAATCCAATCCGATCAAAGTAAGTGATATAGCTGACAGGATGCTGGATAAAAATTCAAATACCTCCCGATTGGTCGACAAGCTTCTGCTGAAGGGTTTGGCCGAGCGGAAATCGTGTCCTTCTGACCGGCGGGCTGTGGACGTGGTGATTACGGAGGCCGGGTTGGATATTTTGAAGAAAATAGATCCCGTGGAGGAGGAATGGGAAAATAGCCTCAATAGCATTACCCCGGAAGAAGCAGACCAGATCAGTGCGTTGCTCGACAAGCTGAGGAAATCAGAATAGTACATTCATTACACAATCAAATAACAATCAATTCAATTAAACACAGTAACAATGAAATCTTTAAAATCTCTTGCTGCCTCACTCGCTGTTGCTTTATTCATTTCTGCCGGAGCTTCAGCCGAAGATGGTGCAAAAAAAGCGGTAAACTTTAAAGTGGTACCCGAAAAAAGCGAGCTTACCTGGCTGGCTAAAAAAGTAACTGGCGAACACACTGGTAAAATTACGTTGAAAGAAGGTCTGATCACCCTGGATGGTGCTAAATTGACGGGCGGTAAATTTATTGCGGATCTTAACAGCATTACTTGTACAGACCTTACCGACAAGACATACAACGACAAATTGATCGGTCACCTTAAATCAGATGATTTTTTCTCGGTTGCAAAACATCCTACCGCTACTTTTGTAATAACCAAAGCTACTGCGAAATCTGCTGGTGTATACGATGTTACTGGTGACCTGACCATCAAAGGAATTACCAAGCCGGTAACTTTCCCTGTAACCGTAAAAGCAACCGGAAGCGGAGCAGAAGCAACCGGTAAACTGGTGGTGGACCGTTCCAAGTACGATATCAAATACAACTCGAAATCATTCTTTGATAATCTGGGAGATAAAGTAATCTATGATGATTTCAGCATTGACATTAAGTTGGTTGCTGCAAAGTAACTAAGAACTTTCTTTTCAATGTATTGCCTGTGAAACGCGCTGTTTCACAGGCAATTTGTTTTTATATTGATTCGTTAGCGTTCATCACGATTGATGCTGTAAAAGGGGAAGTCGTCCAGGAACTGAATCTGTCCGTTTGCTGCCTGAAAGCAATAGTGGCTCATACCATTGGTGACGGCGAGGTAGGCGGGCTGCAAAGTGAAGTTGTAACGGCTGATCTGCGCGAAAGTGGACTCACTTACTTTCACAAAAGGGGCTTTACATTCTACCAGCAGGAAGGGGGCTCCGGTGGGAGAGAGGATCATGATATCTGTTCTTTTGGCCAAAGTGTTGTAACGAAGGCCTGTTTCTATGGCAAACAGTGCGCGGGGGTATCCATAATGTGTGATCAGCAGGTGTATAAAATGTTGCCGTACCCATTCTTCCGGGCTCAGGGAGACGAATTTTTTTCGTATAATATCGAAAATAAAAGGTTTCCCGTTTACCTGTTTAACTTTGTGACTGAACGAAGGGAGGTTTAACGATTCCATGCCGCGAAGATACACATCACAACAAATAATCACCGAAAATCATGACTACCAAAGAGCAAATTGTTGAAAATTGGTTACCCCGGTATACCGGTACGGCTGTGGAGGATTTTGGGAATTATATCCTGCTCACCAACTTCGTGAATTATGTGGATATGTTTGCCGAAAAATTTAAGGTAAAAGTGAAAGGGCGCGACAGGGCCATGCAGACCGCAACGGCCAACGATATCACAATCATCAATTTCGGAATGGGCAGCCCTATGGCCGCAACGGTGATGGACCTGTTGTCTGCGATCAGCCCCAAGGCAGTACTTTTTCTGGGTAAATGCGGAGGCCTGAAAAAGACACAGGTAGGAGATCTGATCCTCCCTATTGCTGCCATCCGTGGGGAAGGTACCAGTGATGATTATATGCCTGCCGAGATACCTGCGCTGCCATCATTCCGGCTGCAGAGTACTGTTTCGGCCAGTATTGCCAAACACAAGCTGGATTACTGGACAGGCACAGTTTACACCACCAACCGGCGCATCTGGGAACATGATGCGGCATTTAAGCAATATCTTCAGGATATCAGGGCCATGGCGATTGATATGGAAACCGCCACTATTTTTATTGTGGGTTTTGCCAATTCCATTCCGCACGGCGCACTTTTGCTGGTTTCCGATAACCCGCTGGTACCCGAAGGCGTGAAAACCGAAGAGAGCGACAGGAAGGTTACAGCAAATTATGTCCAGGCGCATCTGGATATTGGTATTGAAGCACTGAGTGAGCTCGCCTGTTCAGGAGAATCCGTGAAACATTTGCGGTTCGAAAATTAAGACTTCCTAGTTGGGGTAAAGCTGCTTCATCTGATTTGCCGAAGCAGTTATCATCTGGTTCAGTATATTCAAGTCAATGTCGGTCAGTTTCTTGATATAAATACAGCCCTTTCCTGCCTTGTGTTTCCCCAATTTTTCCAGGAGCTCTTCTTTGCCGGGAAAGTCGGAGGCAAGGTATAGGCTCATGGCATCTTTTCTGGGAGAAAAGCCCACCAAAGGGGCGTCACCTTCATGTCCGGTTGCATATTTATAGTGGTATCTCCCAAATCCTACAATAGCGGTTCCCCACATACTGGCTTCATAGCCGGTAGCCGATTTCATGATTTCCATGAGCCTGAAACTGTCATTTCGTTTTGCCTCATCCGTTATTGAACTGAGAAAATCGGTAACACTTTCAGGTGTTTCGGTTGTTTTATTTTGTGCCATTTCTGTTATTTTTCCCTTTGTTTTTTTAGTCCAAAACCCGCCCAGCTTTGGGTGGTGTCATCAATTACGAGGACCCAGTCTGTTCCCGGCCCCTGCGCATACGGCTTAAATTCCTCGGCTCCCTGGTTTTTGAAAGAGCCTATTTTAATAGAGGAGCCATCACGGGGGTTAAACCAGTAGGCTATAAGGTCCTGTGCTTTAAATTTCGACAGGTCAATTTTTAAGGTTCTGCCGTAAGGACTGTATGCCATCATAAAATCCCGGGCGGCGGACAAAGCCGCTATCTGAAAACCGGCATTTTCCGGGTTGTCGTTCAGTATCAATGATGTATCGGGTTGTAGTTCCTGCCAGGGATGTGATTCCATTAATTTCTTCATAAAGCCCATCTGAGAAGCGCCCGGCAAATGAACAGCGGTTTTCCAGGCGGTGCGGGCAAAGGCAATGGGCGGGTTAAGGTCGGGGTCATACATTTGCCAGATATCATGGCAGCCATAGGTATGTCCGCAGGCACCGGATAGTACCGACCAGTAAGCAGCCTGGCGTACGTCGAAATCGTTAAAGTAACCGAGTTCCGATTTCCAGTTCACCGGATGATCTTCGTATCGCGGCTCCGCATCCAGGGTAGGTTTCACCGGTGACTTGTCATAGTCATTTCGGAGCATCAGGTAATTTTTCCGGTCTCGCTGGTCATGCCCCGACTGGAACATGTTCATATTCAGCCAGGGCGCTTCATGGAAAAACCTGGAAGAATAACTGAGTCCCTGCGGGTGATAGGTTATCAGCTGGCTTTCGCCTGATATGTTTCGGATCCCCTGCGCCATGGCATGGACGATCGCGATATGCTTTTCTGTTTCCGGATTTCTGTCACCGCCCAGTATCCAGATCACATTTTTGCCCTTGTAACGTTTAGCTAGAAATTCGGTGTAAATCAAAGCATTTTCAGGTGTGAAAATTTCCGGTCCGCCTCCCCATTTTCGATTAAATTTGTCGCCCCAGGCCGGCAGCAGGCCAATGTAAAGTCCGAGTTTTCCAGCTTCGGCAATTACTTTATCCAAATGTTTGAAGTACTTTTCGTTGGGTTTAACAGGGTCGTTATTGAATAAAGGCTTATCTCCGTTGCGGTTGGCCTGGTTTAATCCGTCAAATTCCGCAATGGCAACTGCCTGTATCACATTGTATCCCTGTCCTGCCCTGATTTTTAAATAATTTTGCGCTTCCTCAAAAGTCAGCCTGTGAAATAATTCCCAGGCAGTATCCGCCAGCCAGAAAAAAGGCTGTCCGTTTGACTGAGAAATAAATCTTTTACCCTTTTCAACATGTAACCCGGTGAGGGTAGTCTGGGAAAACGCCGAGATAGCGGTTGAAAGTAATATCCAGCCGATGAGCAGAAATTTTTTCATGGGTGTATGTGATTTGAGGTATCCCTGTAGTGGGAATCATCAGTACTAAAAGTGTTCAAAACCATAAGGTTACTGTTAGCTGTAAGGATTTATGGGCAAGCTCGGTTCTGGCTTCTCCAACTTTTACGCATGTCAGGAGACTCTTTACGACGAAGATCATTGTATGAGGGGAATTTAAATCCGTATTTTATGGCATGGAAACAGAAACTTTATATGAGCGTATTGGCGGAGATTCGGCCGTACGGAAACTGACAGATCGTTTTTATGATCTTGTTTTTGAACATGAGCTGATTGCACGCCTTTTTAAAACTGATAAAGAAACTATACGGGAAAAGCAGCGTTTATTTCTGACCCAATTTCTGGGTGGTCCTCAGTTATACTCCGAAATCCATGGACATCCCATGATGCGTGCCAGGCATATGCCACATCCGATCACCGAAGATGATGCCGTGGCCTGGCTTCAGTGTATGGCGCAGGCCGTGGGCTCGCTGGATCTGGATCCGGAACTGAAGGACGAGCTATTCAACAGGTTTCCCAGGACGGCGTTTTTCATGGTTAACTGCGAAACCGACGTCTAGAATAATTTGCCAGCAATAAAAATGAATATAAAATCAATTAATAATTACTTAACTTTGGAAATCTGAATTATGCTTAATAATTTTATATTATTAAGAGGTAATATTCAAATACAGGGCCGCAATACATAAATTTTTACAATCCTGGCTTAGCTTGGAAGCTTTTTTGGTCGGGTTATAGCATTTTTAATTTGTTCAAAAATGGAGACAATTTTGTCTTATTTCCTTCGAGCGGTCATTGGTGTATTCTGGATTGTTGCCCTCATTGTTGCTTCCGCTGTCACTCTGTTTCTCCAGGTATTTTTATTTCTTTTTCAGGCAGTTATGTTCAGGCACCCCTTGCGTGTGTTACCTCACGGCAAAGTTCTCTGATTTTCGATAGCGCAATTTTTGCCGTTCAACCCTTTTATGTTTTCTACTGAAAACTGGTACGGAGTATGTATTCGTTGGCTGTATGCATTACCTTTGTCCCATGAATTTTAAAGAACAGCTGATCCACTATCCAATTCTTTCAACGGTTGTAAATGCTGCCGAAGAACTGGGAGCGGAGGTATACATCATTGGCGGGTTTGTAAGAGATCTTATTCTGAAAAGACCAAGTAAGGATATAGATATAGTGTCTGTAGGCAGTGGTATCGCATTGGCAGAGCAGGTGGCTGGCCAGCTTGGACCAGACGTGCAGGTAAGTATTTTTAAGAACTTTGGTACCGCGCAAATCCGTCAGGGTGACCTGGAAATAGAGTTTGTGGGTGCACGGAAAGAATCCTACCGGCCTGATTCCCGTAAACCTGCCGTGGAAGACGGAACGCTTCAGGAGGATCAGAATCGCCGTGATTTTACCATCAATGCACTGGGCATTAGCCTTAATAAACATAGTTTTGGAGACCTTGCAGATCCTTTCAATGGCCTGAAGGATATCAGAAAACGGATTCTGAGAACGCCTTTGGAACCAGGTATTACCTTTTCCGACGATCCGTTGCGTATGATGCGGGCCATACGTTTTGCCTCCCAGCTTAACTTTGATATTGAGCCGGATACCTTTGATGCCATTATGGCTATGAAAGATCGCATTTCAATCGTATCCATGGAACGTGTTTCGGATGAGCTCAATAAGATTATTTTGTCCCAGACGCCCTCTTACGGTTTTAAGTTGCTGTATCAGTCCGGCTTGCTGGCTATTATTTTTCCTGAACTGGTAGAACTCCAGGGGGTGGAAAATATTGACGGGAGAGGGCATAAAGATAATTTTTATCATACCCTTCAGGTACTGGACAATGTTTCCCAGCACACGGATGACCTCTGGCTTCGATGGGCAGCCATCCTGCATGATATCGCTAAGCCAGCGACAAAGAAATTCGACAAAAAAGTAGGCTGGTCGTTTCATAATCATGAGGAGGTGGGTGCACGGATGGTACCCGTCATTTTCAGGCGGATGAAACAACCTCTGAACGAAAAAATGCGGTTTGTCAAGAAGCTCGTCAGGTTACATCTGCGTCCTATTGTGCTTTCAAAGGAAGATATTACAGATTCGGCGATGCGAAGGCTGCTGGTGGAAGCCGGAGAAGATATTGAAGACCTGATGAAACTTTGCCGGGCAGACATTACCTCTAAAAATCCCGAAAAGGTAAAACGTTACATTCACAACTTTAATATCGTTGAGCAGAAGCTGAAAGATCTGGAAGAGCGTGACAAATTGCGAAATTTCCAGCCGGTAATCACAGGCGAAATGATCATGGAAACCTTCGGATTAAAACCGACACGGGAGGTAGGGATCATA
Organism: Dyadobacter sp. CECT 9275; assembly: GCF_907164905.1. Classification (NCBI taxonomy): domain Bacteria; kingdom Pseudomonadati; phylum Bacteroidota; class Cytophagia; order Cytophagales; family Spirosomataceae; genus Dyadobacter; species Dyadobacter helix. The sequence goes on from NZ_CAJRAF010000001.1 coordinate 1,655,699, forward strand.
AAGGAACTGGTGCGTGAGGCCATTCTGGAAGGTATTATTCCTAACGAACTGGATGCGGCACACGCATTTATGGTTAAAGAAGGACAGAAGATGGGACTACTTGTACAGTAAGATCACCGGCCTGTAATGAGCTCAGTTGTGTTTTGCCGGGATTTTGATACTTTTGCAACCTCAAACCGGTTCTTTTATCCTGCTTATTTTATACAAATGGAAAGTACACGCTTTAAGCGTTTTTTTGGCGCCCTTCTTACGCTTCTTGGTATTTCTGTGCTTTTGTTTGCATGCGTGGCTTTTCTCTCGGAAAAGCCTGTATTGGGGCTTACTGTCTCCAAATGGGAATCGGTAGTACCTTTTATGGTAGGCTCGGTGTTCCTGCTGACGGGGGTAAATCTTATCAGCCGGGGTTAGCCGCTCTGATCAAATTCTGGATGCGTTAATCGCGCCCTAGTCTGTTTTAATCAGCTTTGACCCCACGATGCAATCAAGACAGTTGTGGGAGGAGCAGTAATGATTATACCATTCTATGAGCCCCTGAGAGTCGGCGGCAGTATTCACCTTCATATCCAGTGTTTGCCACAACCTGGTGATACGGTTGTTTTCTGCGGGTATCTCTGTGAGCCAGGCCATTGCTGTTTCCAGTAACTGCGGCTCCTGTCGGGTCCTGGCATGGGCTACCAGCAGCGGTATGACGGCATTGATCACTAACAGATTTTTTGCTTCGTTACCCATGAAAGGTACTTTTTTGTTTGCTGTTTTCTCAAAATTAAAGTGCGTGGTCCAGTAGGCAGACTGCCTTAAACTTAAAATGGCATGCAGGTCTTTCAGGTTCCGGGCCGAAATAAGCGTGGAAAACAAATGCTCCGTACGGCTTAATAGATATGCAAACTGAGATATTCGGATTGTTGGAAAACCGGACGGCCGGAGCCTGAGAAATTTCCATTCGTTGCTGTTCATTTTTTGGTTTTCCATCCGATACTTTTTTACCTGAAAGTCATATTCTCGTTGGATACCGGTAACATATTCGTCGCCTCCGTTGTCAGGAATAAGGCCAGCGTTTCCGAAAAGTAAGGCTTCAATGCGGAAACTGTCTTTCTGTTTGCGTAGAATTTTCCATGGAGTGATGCGGCATAACCGTAAAAAAGCCGGATCATTTAATTTAAAACCAAAATGCTGACCTATCCACTGAAAAGTGGTTTCCTCCCAGTCGTTCTGATTAGCTTCCAGTAATGAGATCACGTTTAAGGCTTTCTTTTCCAGCCGCTCCAGCAAAACTCTATCGAGCATGGAGAACTTGAGTATACTATCCGCATCCGGGAATTGATTTCCGCAGGCAATATCCCAGGGGGCGTTCTGCAGCTGTGCATATCTGTGCAGGATAGAAAGCCTGACGATGCCGTTAAGGGTGAGTGTAGGCAAAAGGGTACCGTCTTTTCTGACAATAGGGACGTCGTTGTTCCACACCACATGCAGGATCACACTTTCATAAGCCTGGTCTGCGGAATGTTCATGCCGGTTCCAGTCGGAGGCGTTAACGTGTATTTCCACATCTCCGGCCCATTCAATTCCTCCGATCTCAATTCTGGCTCCTGAAAAATCCGGACCGGCATCGGCGTTTTTAAGACCCGTTTGCCTCACAGAAAGAAGTTGGCCGTGGTCGGTATGCAGAGAGGTTTTTTCAAAATATTGAAACCGCCACACGAAGCTCAGAATATCTTCATTCATACCAAATTGAAAGTTTTAGGAGAAAAATCTAATGATAAGGGCTGCCTTTCTTTGCCTATGCCTGATTAGTTTCAGTACTTTGTACGTGACTTTGGTAAATTGGTTTCGTTTCGGGAGAATAATATTTATATGCTTCAACGTTTATTTTTTATTGGTTTAAGATTGCTGATTTACTTTCTGGTGCTTTCCTTCGTTTGGGTGGTGATACTGAAATTTGTACCTGTGTGGGTAACACCTTATATGATTTCCAGAAAAATGGAGGCCATTACGAATGATGAAGATTCAGAGTTACATCATGACTGGGAGCCCTACGAAAATATATCCAAAGAGGTGGCACTAGCGGTGGTGGCTTCTGAAGATCAGAATTTTCCTCACCATTGGGGATTTGATTTCGGGGAGATTTATGATGCCATGACCGAAAAGCGCAAGCGGGCGAGAGGCGCAAGTACCATATCACAGCAGGTAGCAAAAAATGTTTTCCTGTGGCATGGGCGCAGTTATATCCGCAAAGGGCTCGAGGTTTATTTCACTATACTTATCGAGCTGATCTGGGACAAAGAGCGTATCCTGGAGGTATACCTGAATGTTGCTGAAATGGGGAAGATGACCTTCGGGGTGGAAGCGGCGTCGCTCAGATATTACAAAAAATCTGCGAAGAACCTGACCAGGTATGAAGCGGCGCGGATAGCTGCTGTTTTACCGAATCCTATTCGTTTTTCGATTAAGAATCCTTCTGCGTATGTCAACAAACGTACAGGGCAGATCGTGCGGCAGATGCGTTATCTGGGGGGGCAGAAGTATATAGCGGATTTGTAGCCCGGGACTAGACTTTCCAAGTCTTCAAGACTTGGAAAGTCTGATCGATCCATTTACCTGATGATTGCTTTGATCATGACCGGTTGGTGGTCAGAAGGGTATCTTTTTTCTTTTGCGTCAGTGAGTACTCCATACTTAAGGACTTCCACATTTTTGCTGACAAAAATATAGTCGATTCTTTTGTCCATGGGCGCGTCAAATTTGAAGCTGTTGAAAGTACCTTCCGGCCCGTAAGGAGCAACTTTTGTTACTTGATACGAGTCATTAAGCAGCGTTTGTATTGTTTTGATCTGCTCGGTTTCCGGCGTGGAATTAAAATCTCCTGTCAGTATGACAGTGGAATTTCCCGCTATTTCTTTGATTTTTTTCACCATTAAATTCCCCGACTGACGGCGTGCCTCCACCCCCCGGTGGTCAAAATGGACGTTAAACAGGTAGAACTCCTTTTTTGTGGTAATGTCTTTGAATTTTCCCCAGGAGCATATACGGTTGCAGCAGGTAGCATCCCAGCCCTTCCCCGGTTTTTCGGGAGTTTCGCTCAACCAGAAATCACCGGACTGTAAAAGTTTAAACCTATCCTTTTTATAAAAGATAGCCGAATGCTCTCCCGCTTCCTTTCCATCATCACGGCCTTTTCCTATGAAAGCGAAGTCAGATAGTTCCGACAGATCATTGAGTTGGTCTCGAAACCCCTCCTGCACTCCGAATATCTCGAACTCGTGAAAGCGTATGAGCGCCTTCACATTTTCTTTGCGGTTTGGCCAGGCATTTATTCCATCGCTGTCGGTGTTGAGCCTAAGGTTGTAGGAAGCAATAATAATCGGGGAAGTTTTTTGAGCAAAAGTGCTGTAAACAGTAATTAGCAGGAATAATAAAATGGTAATTTTTTTCATGAGTTATGGATGGATATTGTTAAATGCAAGGTCTGAGGGTATTCATAGGAGATGAGGTTGCGGAGGCAGGGGCCTTCCATCAGGTATTTGGGGCAAATTGCATAAAGGTATTAGGTATGGGAAAGTACGGTTTTTGGTACTTATATAAATGCCAAAGTTCACAGAAAAAAGCTTACGGTGAAATAAATTTACTGTAAACTTTAATCTGTGAACTCTTCACTCGTCATTCTTAACTTTGGATTAACTTACCAGCCCGGTGTTTGTTTGTAAGCACCGTTACTTCTGGAAACTTCATCAGGATTGATCGGCCAGGCAATGTGTTTGGCGGGATCAAAAGTACGGGCAGGCCATATTACTTTGATTTCGTAAGGTGAAGCCGGGTCCGTTTTGTTGGTATGGATTCTTCCATGGAGCGGTGCGTTGATCTTATCAAAGTCGCCCCAGCGCTTAAGGTCTGCCAGGCGGTCTGTCCATTCGCAGGCCAGTTCAACACGTCTTTCATGCTTAAGGTCAGCCATGGTAGCGCTTGTCAGAGGCGCAAGACCCACCCTCGCCCTGATCTCGTTTAACGGAGCCAGTGCTTCAGCGCTTTTTCCTTGCTGAATCAGTGCTTCTGCCTTAAATAAAAGGATTTCCGCATAACGCATCAGGGGCAGGTTTAACCGGGTTGACGGGCCGTCGCCATTCTGATTGATCATGGTATTGGTGCTGGCCACTTCGTTGGTTCCGTAGGAGTAGGGCTCCATATATTTGCGGTTCTGAAAACCAGACAAGCTGTTGGTTGAATAATAAGCACGTTCCTTTCCGAAGTAGGTAAACTTGTCGCCAAATTTCAGGATCGTAACCTCTCTTCTGGGGTCGGTGGCTTCGTATTCCTGGTACAATTCTTCCGTGGGCTGGAAATAACCCCAGCCGTTAAAAATACCCCATCCCTTGTTTTCAAGTGTGACACCGGGGAAAATAGAACCGCCCTGGACGCCTGACGTTACTGACCAGATGTACTCAGAACTCCAGTTGTTTTCGATTTTAAATACAGCCTGATAGTTTTCCCGGGCACTTCCTTTCCCTGTAATCAAGGCTCTTCCGCCTTCATTTTTGATTTTGTCAGCCAGAGCAGGTATCAAAGCCCATTTGGATGGGTCATACTGTGCCCAGTAGGCATAGGTTTTTACCATATATCCCCAAGCCGCAACTTTGTGCGCTCTTCCCTGGTCTGCCGATCCGTAGGTGGAGAACAGCGGTAACAGTTCAGCAGCTTTTTCAAGGTCCTTGATGATCTGCGCATAGTTATCCGTTACCGAAGGAAGTTGTGGCGGTATCCTCTTACCGTATTCCGGATTTTCCGGCCCGTCAAACGGAACACCCTGATTTTTGTGTCCCCATAAATAAGCGATCCAGAAGTGAGAAAATGCGCGGATAAAATAAGCCTCTCCCAAAGCCCGGTTTTTCAGTGCGTCAGAAACAGTTGCGGTTGGAAGGCCTTCAATAGCCTGGTTAGCCTTGTTCATCATCCAGTATACATCGTTCCAGCCATTTGCCATTCCTCCCTCACGTCCGGTGATATTGAAGTTTTTGATGTTGTCACTCTCTGCTCTCACACGGCCCGGTACTATGTCGTCACTGGCATCCTGCATCCAGAAAAGATTTCTTCCCCAGGTATTTTCATTGTCCATTTGCCGGTATATCGCCGCAAGGCCTCTTTTTACGTCCTCTTCGCTTTTCCAGAAAAAGGCGGTGGTAGCGGCTCCGTTGGGTTTGGTATCCACCCAGTTTTCTCCGCATCCTGTAATCGTGAGCAGGGATACTGCCAGCGCCAATGTATATTTTAGATTGAATTTCATATTGATTCAGATTTTAGAATGCCTTAAAATTTAAGTCTCAGACCAGCCGAATAAATTCTTGATACGGGATACTGTCCACCATCCAGGCCTATGTTTCCAACTTCCGGATCCATGCCACTGTATTTGGTGAAAGTCAGTAGGTTATCGCCACTTACGTAAATGCGGAGATTCATGTTTTTGGGAAGCTGCGTGAAGGTATACCCGATCATCAGGTTTTTCAGACGCAGATAATCGCCATCTTCCAGGTACCAGTCCGAATTCGTCTGGAAATTCCTGTTGGGGTCGTTTGCTCTGATTTTTGGTATGTCAGAGCCTGTGTTCGTTTCTGACCACGCGTCCAGGATTTTGTCCCAGCGGTTGTATCCCTGTTCTGCACCGTTCAATGTGGATTGTTTGAACGCATGGAAAAGTTTGACACCTCCTACGCCCTGGAAGAAGATACTTGCATCAAAATTTTTCCATGTCACATTTGCAGTAAATCCATAGGTGATCTCCGGAAATGCATTACCCATATACACCCGATCCAGATCGTCGATTTTTCCATCACCGTTTTCATCAATGAACTTAAGGTCACCTGCTTTGGCATTCGGCTGGATTCTGGTGCCTGTTGAGCTTACATATTCAGCAGCAGCGGCATCGGTCTGGAAAATACCGGCGTTTTTGATAAGCCAGTAGGAATAGTAAGGCTGCCCAACGGTGGAGCGGTAGGGAGTAAGAATACTTCTCCATGACTCCGTATGTGCCCAGACAGACCTAGGGTTATTATCAATATAGTCTACGCGGTTTTTAAGCGTTGCGAAATTTCCGCCAATTTCGTATCCGAAATCACCGGCTTTATCTTTCCATGATGCAGCTAATTCAAATCCGCTGTTTCTGATTTTTCCCTGGTTGATAGAGGGCGCACCATAACCAAATGTATTGGTCCATTCGGTATCCTGCTGTTTGATCAGGTCGAAGGTGAGTTTGTCAAAATAGTCCGCGGTGATGGTTAGGCGCTGTTTTAGTATGCTTACGTCCAAACCGATATCCGTCTGCTGAGAGGTTTCCCAGGAAAGCTCAGGGTTAAAACGGCTGTTGATAAACATGGCATAGGTATTAGGCGCGGCATCTCCGATCTGATTGGTTTCGTCTGTCGACAGCGCAGGGTAGCCATAATACAGCGGGATGGAATTAATGTTCCCGATACGTCCCCAGCTGGCTCTGAACTTCACCAGATCAATGCCTTTGATATCAAAAAAGGGTTCTGAGCTAAGCTTCCATGCTGCGGTTACAGCCGGAAACCCTTTTCCGCGGTATCCTTTGGCAAGCCTGCCTGCAATGTCGTAACGGTAACTTCCGGTAACGAAATACCTGTCTGCCCAGCTATAAGAAAGCCTGCCCACATAGGATGCAGTTCTGTCTTTGGTTTCTTTGTCGGTAGGTTTGTTCTGGTCAAAGATCGTGGCGTTAATAAAGAACTGAGCCCAGTCGGCCTCATTTTGAAAGCCTTTTGCAGAAATTGCAAACTCCCGGTTGAAATTCTCCTGTGCCGTCATGGAAGCCATAGCTCCGATGTTGTGCTTACCCAGCACCTTGCTGTAATTGGCTGTGTTTTCCCAGATCCAGTTAAAATTGCGTCCTGTGGAATAATCCAGGGTATTTTGTCCATCCGGTTTACCGGGCTCTGTTCTCCTTGGAGTGAAATTTTTGTACAGCTTACTTCCTTGTCTAAAAGAAAAACGGCTTACATAACTTAGTCCTGGAATGATGTCGTTATAGGACAGTTCCGTAACAGACTGCATGACGCTTTCTTTGTTTGTGGAATTGTTTCTCAGTAAGGTAGCCAGCGGACTGATCGCATCACCATGAATACCCAGGTACTGTGAATCGCGGGGGCCAACGCCTCCAAAAGTACCGTCGTCGTAATAAGCCGCAGCCGAGCGGGGCATATAAATAGCCGAGAGCACGGTACCGCTGTAACCACTTTCTGTGGAGGTACCACGGCTGTCGCTATTGTTGTAGAATACATCCTGACGGAGTTTGATGTTGTCGGTGAACTTGTAACTTGCATTAAGGCGCAGGGAAATGTTCTGCGAGAAGGTGTTGATCAGCGTTCCCTCTTCTTTTTCGTAACGACCCTGAAGCAGCGTGGAGAATTTGCCTGTGCCGGCATTCACGCTTACGTTATGGCGCTGAACCACACCTGTACGGAAAATTTCATCGATCCAGTCGGTACGTGTTACCTGTGCATAAGGGTTTTTATCAGCATTCCATCCATCCAGCGGAGCTAAGCCCGCGTTGGTGTAAGCCAGGTTGGAAACCTTTGCCTCGTTCACGGCTGTAAGGGACTGTGGAAGTTTCCACGCGTTTTTGGCACCTGTGAACCCACTGTATTCAACACTGGGTTTTCCTTCGGCGGCTTGCCGGGTGGTGATCAGGATAACACCTGCCGAACCTGAAAACGCGCCATAAATAGCAGCTGATGCCGCATCTTTCAATACTGTAATGGATTCAATATCAGCAGGGTTGTAGGGGGCGTTAGGGACACCATCCACCACGTACAGTACACTTTCATCTCCTCGTGAACCCACACCCCTTATGGTTACTTTAGGGCCACTATTCGGATGGCCTCCGTTGTTGACTGCCGTAACACCTGCCACTTTTCCCTGGATCATGGCACCGACATTCAGTACCGGCCTGTTTTTGATCTGTTCCATATCCGGCACGGTGGAAACGGCGGAGGAAAGATCACCCTTTTTCATGGTTCCATACCCAATCACCACCACTTCTTCCAGGGATTTGGTATCGGCTTTCAGGCCCACGTTGATCACAGATTGCGTACCCACCAAAATCTCCTGAGGCTCGTATCCCACAAAACTGAATATCAGGGTGGATTCTACATTAGGAACTTCAATTTCAAATTCTCCGTTCGCATCGGTCGTAGTACCTTTTTGTGTACCCTTTACCACGATACTTACACCAGGAAGCGCTTCCTGGTTCTCCGAAGCAGTCACTTTCCCCTTGACAACGATATCGATGGGTAAAATGGCACGCTGTAATTTTTCTTCCAGTGCTGGCAGTACCAGGTCAGATGTGTTTTTAGAGCGTGCCAGAACGATCTGGTCGTTGATGACCTTATAGCTTATACCCCGTGGCGACAAAAGCATGTCGAGTACTTTGGACAACTTTTGTTTTTCCACGCGAAGGTTGATTTTGTCGCGGAGGGATATACGGGTACTGTACACGAACTTCACATCCGTTTTTTCCTGAATTTGCCCCAAAGCATCCTTGAGGCTGAGATTATTGAAATTCAGTGTCATATCCTGGCTGAGCACAGACTGAGCTGAACTTTCCCTTGCATAGGCAAAACTGCCGAGCAGCGCTGCTAAAACACATTGAAACAATCCGATGCGCATAAGTTTTAGCCAGTTAACCGGCTTGTTACGTACTGATTTTTCCATAATTTTGACTGTCTGATTATTTTGAACTGATTGGACAAGAACCTCTTGCATTGTGGTGGTACACAATGTTTTCAAAAGGGGCAAATACTAAGCACGGGAGGGTCGGGTGTGGTGGTACACATCCGGCTCTTTCGCTTTTTTGGGTCAGGGAGGAATTGTAAATTTTTTGTGCATAAAGTCAGGATTGGTTGTGTTGGGATATTGTATTTTTATGTCTGATTATTCGCACGAAGGACCGTCTAGCAGGATCGTTTTTCCAGAGATACTGTAACTTGCGTCCAGTGAGGTACAAAGCATTTCCATAATGGCAGGTAACGATTGCTGTTCGAAATCGGCTGTCAGTCCACATTCTGCCATTTTGGGGTTCATCAGATGGATCTTAATATCAAAGCGTTCGTCGAGTAGTTCAATTACTCTTTTGACTGGCGTACCTTCAAATACAATGGAGACGGGTTCATAAATTTCCTTTTTCGGCTGGGCAGGTATTTTAGCCATTGTGAGCCGCTCAGACCCGAGTTCAAAAAATGCCTGCTCCCTGGGTTTCAGTACCATCGGTTGTGTGTTGGAATCTGTATTTGTTGAACTTACTGATACAGAGCCTGATACTACCGAAATTTCATAAATCTTCTGATTAGCAGAGGCTTTCACATTAAAGCTGGTACCCAATACTTTTATCTGCATCTGCCCCACTGCAATGTAAAAGGGATGTTTACTATCGTGCGCTACATCAAAATAGCCTTCGCCCGAAAATTTAACCTTGCGATCGGCCTGGTCAAAAACTGCCGGATAACTGATACTTGCCTCACTATACATCCATACGGTTGTGCCATCCGGTAACTTGTGTTGATTTATTTTTGAGTCGTTATTAGTAAAAGTGACCAGTTTATCTTCTGTAACCGGTTTGTTTTCAGCGACAATGATCTGATCCCTGGTGCCCGTTTTTTTTAAAGCAAAGTAACCCAGGGCGAACACAAGGAAGGAAGCCGCCGCTGCTACGGACCATCTGACCAGCCTGGATCTGTTTGTAGCGGAGCCTTCGGAAAGTGCCCTTTCGATAAATGAATAGGTTTCGGTTTTTAATCTTTTTTGTTCATGTTCTGGCAGCGTATCCAGGTAATTGGGTATGCCGTTAATCGCATTATACCATTTCTCAACCGTTTCCTTTTCCTGGTCTGTGCACTGGCTATCCAGGTATTTTTTAAGCAAATGGTGAGAAATAAACGGCTGTTTCATTTAAAGAAATAAAGAGAAAGTGATTTATAAATGTGAGGTCGCACGCCAGCGGGGTAACCCTTACTCAGATCAAAAAAATATTTAAAAAAATCTTCGGATTTATCAACAGAGAGCCGTCGAATCCAGGAAGTATCGGTAAGGGCAGGACGTACTGATTAAGGTATTTTCATTGTAATTGATTGATAGTGATATGCTTTTGTGTTATTTGGAATGGTACTTTTTCAGAAGAGTAAGCATTCTGGAAAAAATTTCGGTGTTTTCATAAACTCCGCGAAAATCCATAGAGTGAGGACCATAGGCAAATACTGGTACCATCACCGAGGTATGGTCGTTGGTACTGAAATTCCCATCCACATATCCTTTTTTGAAGTCGCCGTCCAATAAAGACAGGCCGCCTGTTTCATGGTCTGCCGTTACGATCACGAGGGTCTCGCCATTGGAATCCGCGAATTTCAACGCTTCGCCAATCAGTTTGTCAAAATCCAGCATTTCAGTTACCACATAAGGAAGTTTGTTGGCATGACCGCCGTAATCAATTTGTGCACCTTCGGCCATCATAAAAAATCCGGCTTTGCCTTTGCCTAGTTCCGTGGTAGCTTTATGAAATGCTTCAGTCAGGAAATCTCCTCTGCCTTGCAGTACCGGAACCGTTTTTGTTTTATCCAGTAGTACAAACGGAGTTTTGAGAGAAGTAATATCCTGCCAGTCTTCCGAAAATTTCACGCCTTTCAACTGCAGGCTGTCGGCTATTTTCCCCCGTTTGAAGAATGAATTATCGCCCCCGATGAGTATATCCACCGGCGACCTGAGGTAATCGTGCGCTATTTCTTTTTCCATTTCCCTGAAAGGCTGGTGTGCGAAAAAGGCAGCTGGAGTAGCATCCGTAACGGGACCGGCCGAGATCAGAGCCGAGCGGATGCCAAGTGGTTTAATCAGTTCGGGCAGATTGGAAACCGCATTAAAATTACTGTCAACCCCTATGGCCCGGTTTCTGGTTTTGTGTCCGGTAGCCATTGCAGTAGCCCCGGCGGCTGAGTCGGTAATGTAACTATCCGAAGCGTTTGTTTTTGAAAAGCCTATATTGAGAAAGCGGGATAAATTGAGCACCCCATGGTTTGCCGTTAGGCCTGAGTATATCTGTGCCAGGCCCATTCCGTCGCCAATCAGCAGTATTATATTTCTAACCTTGCTGAACCTGTCGTTGTTTTTATAGGAAGGCTGGTAAGGTGTATAGGATCCTGCATGGGTATACTCCGCATTTTTCCGGTTTTTCAAATAGTTGCCAAGTGCTTCAATTTTATCTGTGTTCAGATAATCGACATGGAGGTTCATCAGCATTTTCCAGGCATTTACATGATCTGGTGTAGCCCAGAACCTGATTTTTTTTCCCATGCTGTGGGTTTGCGCTATGACACTTTCTATTTCCTGTTTTTCCTTGGCAACCAGAATACCCTTTCCGTTCCATTTGGTATAATGCTGAAACGACTGGCTGATGAGGCCAATGCGGGATAGTTCTTCCTGGGTGTATGCAATACCCGGCCGGCCGTCAAACGAGAAGTAGGGAGGGTAATCGGCAAAATTTCGCGGAGACGGCGAATTCCCGCTGATCACCACGCTGACTTTTCCGCGGGGTATCAAAATGTCCTGATAGTGGTCCAGCTCTTTTTTCAGCGCCTCCATGGTAGATTTGCTTTCTGTTTTGATATCAATGAGTAGCTGGATCGGACCATCTGATTTTGGATATACCCGGCCATCATTTCCGTTAATCTGGGTTTGCAGGGGAATCAGGTACAGCTCTTTCAGGGTTTTTCCCCGTTTTATGTTTTTAGCTTCATGGGCTACGAACAAGGTATCATTTTTCAGAAACACATCTGCCTCGATGGACCCGAACTGCTGATAGTAGGCCCGCCAGAATGGTATATCCTGCTCATAATCATTGTGAGAATGCGCCTGAGCGGTGGAATAATGAGCGGGCTGGGCCAGGGTGAAGCCAATGGAAAGAAATAAAAGAGCAAGAATGGTAAATCTGGAAATCATAATCTGTTTGAAGTTTTTCAAAGGGTAAGTCGCTTCCCGGAGGCTTAACCCTTAGTCCTGTGCTGATATCAGGACAATAATTGTAAAAAGATAATCAGGTAGGGAAGGTGCTCCCTCAGATAACTGCGGAGGATACGAAGGGCTTTGGTAATGTGCTGCTCTACTGTTTTTTCAGAAATAACCAGTTGCAGGGCTATCTCTTTATTGGATAATCCCTGTCGGCTCAGTACAAAAACTTCCCGGCACTTGGGTGGCAGTAAATGAAGTCCCTCCTCGTAGCGGTTACGCAGATCGCTGGTAATAGCCTCCTGATCGGTTGTGACGGTACTTTCGTCGCTGCGGTAGATACCCCACTGGCTGTAATGATGCTGGCGGGTATGCTCTTTTCTGTAATACGAAATGATCAGTTTTTTAACAACAGCAAACAGGTAGGGGCGGCAGGATAAGATCTCGTTCCGGTAGCGTTGTTGCCACAGGTTCACAAATAATTCCTGAACAATTTCCTGTGCCGAAAATTCATCATTGATCTTGCTGTACGCATAGTTGAAAAGTACGCGAAAGTATCTTTCGTATAATTCCTGAAAAGCGGCCTTATCGTCCTGACTGCGGATCAGGACGATAATTTCTTCATCGGAAAGTGATAGATACTGTTGATTCATGAGAAGCGCACTTACTTATGAACGAAGTAATTAATTTTTTTGCAAATTTGGCTTTAAATCTGGTTTTTCTTGTTCAGGTAAATATTAAGTAATCCGGTTAATTTTTGAGCCTTTGTTAAAAATAAAATAACAGAATACGCTTGTATGCCATCGGATTTATGAGAAGCAAAAAAGCATATCTGTTACCCACCATGCATATTTCATGATAAATTATCCTCAGTCATCCAGAATTTTCCTGGCTATAGATTGCATCATTTTTGGATTTGACGGAAAAGACCTAAAACTGTTGCTGATCAAAAGAAATTTTGAGCCGGAACGGGGAAAATGGTCGTTGATGGGAGGTTTTTTGGAGCCTTCTGAGGATCTGGAAGTAGGGGCTGCCCGTATTTTACATGATTTGACAGGGCTAAAAAATGTTTATTTTGAGCAACTCGCTGTATTTGGAAAAACCGACCGGGATCCGGGAGAACGTACCGTTTCCATTGTTTTCTTTGCACTGATCAAGATTGATGAACACGACAGTGAGTCGGTGAGAAGCCATAATGCCTCCTGGATTGTACTGGACAATCGTCCTTCACTGATATTTGATCACAACGAAATGGTCCTGAAAGCCATAGAACATCTCCGTTATAAGGCAGCACTTCACCCGATCGGTTTTGAACTGCTTCAGGAACGTTTCACCATTCCCCAGCTTCAGAAATTGTATGAAGCTATTTACGGTATACCGCTTGACCGCCGTAACTTCAGCCGAAAACTATTGTCTACAGGCTTGCTGATCGATACTGGTTTTAAAAACAGTAATTCCACCACTAAGAAAGCCGCACTTTATAAGCTTGACATAGAGAAGTATACCGAACAGTTTCACTCTTTCTGGAATTTTATGCCGGATTCGATGAAGCAAAATTGAATTATTCAGGATACTGAAATGCATGGTAGTGCCTGAGGGGATGGTGTTATTTAATCAATAATAATTGTGTCAGGTATACACTATAAGTAGTTTTATTTATATTTGTTATCTGATTATCAAACAAAAAATCAAATTGTATCCTGAACCACCGATGGCAGAAGATTACGTAATAGGGATTGATTTTGGCACAGATTCCGTCCGTGCACTCGTTGTGAATGCGCACAACGGAAATTCAGTTTCCTCCGCATTACGCGAGTACCCCAGGTGGAAAGCTGGCAAATATTGTGATCCGTCAAGTTCTCAATTCCGGCAGCACCCGCTCGACTATCTGGAATCCCTGGAAGCTGCTGTTAACGAAGCGCTTGCAGGCTGTCCGGCGTCTGTTCGGGAGCAGGTCAGAGGAATTTCCATTGATACAACCGGCTCCACGCCCGTTGCAGTTGATCGGAACGGGCAGGCGCTTGCCATGCATCCCGCCTTTGCCGAAAATCCTAATGCAATGTTTGTGCTTTGGAAAGACCATACTGCCAATCAGGAGGCGGTTGAGATCAACAAGCTGGCTAAGCGCTGGACAACGGATTACACACGGTTTGTGGGAGGGATTTATTCATCGGAATGGTTTTGGGCCAAAATATTACATATCCTGCGTGTTGACGGCCAGGTTGCTCAGGAAGCATTTTCGTGGATGGAGCACTGCGACTGGATTTCAGCAGAATTGACGGGAGATACCGACCCGCTGAAAATGAAGAGATCCCGATGCGCAGCAGGCCATAAGGCATTATGGCATCCGGATTTTGACGGACTGCCTTCGGAGGACTTTCTGGTGGCACTGGACCCGCTCCTGGCTGGTATCAGGTCCCGCCTTTTTGCGGAAACAAGTACCGCAGATCAGCCGTTGGGCACAATATCCCGGCAATGGGCCAAACGGCTCGGGTTACCCGACAATGTGGTGATAGGCGTGGGAGCCTTTGACGCACACATGGGTGCGGTGGGAGCAATGATTGAGCCCTATGCCCTGTGTAAGGTAATCGGTACTTCTACATGTGACATGCTGATTGCCCCCAACGAGGAGGTAGGACATTTGCTGGTAAAGGGAATCTGCGGACAGGTTGACGGATCCATTGTGCCCGGTATGCTTGGGATGGAGGCGGGGCAGTCCGCGTTCGGGGATATATATGCCTGGTTTGCCAAGCTGGTCATTTCGCCGGTGAGTGCCCTGTTGGGTGAAGATCAGGCGGCTGAATTGGAAAAAAGACTGATTGCCTACCTGTCCGACCAAGCCTTGCTTCTGCCTGTTACTGAAAATGATCCGGTCACGGTGGATTGGCTCAACGGACGACGCACCCCGGATGCGAACCACATGCTGAAAGGCGCTATCCTCGGTCTTGATCTGGGAAGTGATAGTGCCAAAATATTCAAATCATTGGTCGAAAGTACTGCCTTTGGTTCCAAAAGTATTGTGGAAAGATTCAAGAAGGAAGGTATCCCCA
Source organism: Dyadobacter sp. CECT 9275 (assembly GCF_907164905.1). NCBI lineage: Bacteria > Pseudomonadati > Bacteroidota > Cytophagia > Cytophagales > Spirosomataceae > Dyadobacter > Dyadobacter helix. The sequence continues at coordinate 1,670,737 of NZ_CAJRAF010000001.1, forward strand.
TTCATGAGGTAATTGCGATTGGGGGGGTAGCAAGGAAATCGGGTTATGTGATGCAGGTGCTGTCGGATGTGCTGAATGTACCCATTAAAGTGGCCGCCGCCGACCAGGCCTGCGCCTTGGGTGCGGCCATGTTTGCGTCAGTAGCCGCCGGAGTACACAAATCGCTGCCCGAGGCACAGGCAGCGATGGGTTCCGGTTTTGATATGGTTTATCATCCACGGCCCGATGTAGTGCCCGTTTATCAGAAACTATACGGGAAATATATTCAGGCCGGTAATTTTATAGAAAACGAATTTTTGGTCAGTCAACTGATTCCGGAAATAACCAACTAAGAAAAAATACAATCAATGATTGATTTCAAGCAGTTTGAATTGTGGTTTGTAACAGGTAGCCAGCATCTTTACGGTGAGGACACCCTCAGGCAGGTCAATGAACACGCTCTGATGATAGCCAGGGAGTTATCAGGTTCAGGGGCAGTGTCGGTTTCGGTAGTATATAAGCCCGTCGTCACAACTTCGGATGAAATTTATAATATCCTTCAGGAAGCAAATGTAAGTAAAAAGTGTGTTGGGATCCTTGCATGGATGCACACCTTTTCTCCGGCCAAAATGTGGATCAGGGGCCTGCAGATTTTACAAAAACCGCTGCTTCATCTGCATACCCAGTTCAACAGGGATATTCCCTGGGCAGCGATCGACATGGATTTTATGAATCTGAACCAGTCGGCGCACGGTGATCGGGAGTTCGGGTTCATGATGACGCGCATGCGCCTCAACCGCAAAGTTCTGGTAGGGCATTGGCAGGATGCCCAGGTGCTGGCAGGATTAGATCAGTGGGCACGTGTGGCGGTGGCACGGCATGATTTGTATGGTGCCAAATTCGTAAGATTCGGCGATAACATGCGTGAGGTGGCTGTTACAGAAGGGGATAAGGTTGCGGCCGAAATGACTTTCGGTTTCTCTGTTAATACCTATGGAGTGGGAGACCTGGTTGCGGTAATCAACGCAGTTTCCGATCAGGAGGTATATGATTTAATCAAAACATATGAAGACCGTTACCATCTGGTAGCTGACTTAGTCGCGGATGGCACCAGGCGCAAATCCCTTGCCGATGCAGCCCGCATTGAGCTGGGTATCCGTTATTTCTTGCAGGATGGCAATTTTAAAGGTTTTACCAACACCTTTGAAGATCTGCACGGGATGAAACAATTACCTGGAATTGCCACTCAGCACATGATGGCTTCCGGATATGGTTATGCCGGCGAAGGTGACTGGAAAACGGCGGCGATGGTCCGGGCACTTAAAGTGATGGGCAGCGGCCTGCCGGGTGGAAATTCATTTATGGAGGACTATACCTATCATTTCAAGCCAGGGGAAAATCTGGTGCTCGGAGCGCACATGCTGGAAATTTGCCCCACCATCGCTGCAGACAAACCTTCATGCGAAATTCATCCGCTGGGCATCGGTGGGAAAGACGATCCCGTCAGATTGGTATTTAATGCTTCTCCTGGAAAAGCGCTCAACCTTTCGCTGGTGGACTTGGGAAATCGTTTTCGCCTGCTGGCTAATGAAGTGGAAGCTGTTGAGGTAAGTAACCCGCTTCCTAAACTGCCGGTTGCACGGGCGCTATGGAAACCGTTGCCGGATATGTCAACAGCCTGCGCGGCCTGGATTTATGCAGGGGGAGCACATCATACGGTTTACAGTCAGAACCTTTCTGTGCAGCATATAGAAGATTTTGCGGAAATGACTGGCGTGGAACTGGTGGTTATCGACAAGGACACCCGGCTTCGCCAGCTAAAAAATGAGCTAAGATGGAGTGAAGGATATTATAAGTGAAAGTTGAGAGATTATTTTGCGGCACCAAATGTATGATCGCAATACCATTTTAAATAAAATATGTCAAGATATACTTATTTGAAGGAGCAGGTTTTTGAAGCCAATATGGAAATTCCCAAGGAAAACCTTGCCATCGTAACTTTTGGTAATGTGAGTGGGATAGACCGGCAGGAAGGGGTAGTGGCTATTAAGCCGAGCGGGGTACCGTACAACAGGCTAAAGGTGGAAGATATTGTTATTGTAGACCTTGACAACGTAGTTATTGAAGGTAGCATGAGGCCTTCGTCAGATACCCGAACACATACGCTTTTGTATAAAAACTTTCCATCAATAGGGGGAGTATGTCATACCCATTCGACCTATGCCGTAGCCTGGGCCCAAGCACAAAAGCCAATTCCTAATCTGGGGACCACCCATGCGGATCATCTCGTTCAGGCCGTACCGGTTACCGAAGTGATGACAGATGAAGCCATTCTGCGGGATTATGAATTGGAAACGGGGTATCAGATCCTTGAAACCTTTACCCGTAACGCTCTCAGTCCTGAGGAGGTCGAGATGGTGTTGGTGGCCTGCCATGGGCCTTTTACCTGGGGCAAAGATCCGGCCAAGGCGATTTATAATTCCGTTGTGCTGGAAGAAATTGCGAAGATGGCTTTTCTGACATTACAGATCAATGCATCGGCTGAAACTATTAAACAGACTCTGATTGACAAACACTATTTCCGCAAGCATGGTAAAGACGCCTATTACGGGCAGGGTTGTTAAGTATTATTTATTCTCTTTTCTCTTTGCGAAATTCCTCATTTGCTGAAGTGCTTCCTGGCGAGAGATTTTCTTCTCGTCAGACTTCGCTTTTTCAATTTCATCTTTGGAAAACCGACCTTTGAGTAAGCCAAATAATGTGAAGAACATATAGCGTATATCAGTTTGCTTTGAACCCAAAATTAAGGAAATCTTAACGGAATTCTGTTCTTGTTACTATTTTTCGCTGTATTTGTTATCGGCATTGGCTTCTTCAGGAGTTGCCGTCATTTTTTAACTTTCCCCCCTGGAACGAAATCGTCACTGATCCACCTGACAAAATTCTGAGAGTTGATTTTATAGATATTGGCTGAAAGCCGTTTCATTCCGCTGATTTCTATCTCTTTAACGTATTGTTCATGTAATTTTAATATTTCTGACATCGTGTTACTATCGGTCTTCATACTGCAAGGATTGAATAAATAAGTTTAAACCCTAAGTATTCCATAATCATACCAGAATAGTGGGAGTTCGGTAGATCTTTCTATAGTGATAAGAAAAAGAGGGTTCAGTAAATATTCTGTTAGAAAAGCAAGATACCGGCAGGGGTGAGGGTAAGAATAGCTCTACTGAAAAACTGTTTCTTTTTGCTACAATTTGTAGACCCTATTAAAACTTGTACAGGTTATTTACACGCAGAGGGCGTTGGGGGCAGCAGAAAAAATGACATCTCTTGTACATCGCTGATTATGTCAGTCTGCAGGCGATGTTACCTAGCTACCAAGACTTACAGGGAAAGTTTTTCTCTTAGCAAATCCACCTCCAACGGTTTAGATAGCAGGTCAATTATATAAGGGCTTTCCTTGGCTTTCTCGATATCTCGGGTATCAATCGTGGACGAAAGCATGTAGATTTTTATTTTATTCTTGACTTCGGATGGGAGTGTGTCGTAGGCATCGATAAACTCAAAACCATTCATATCTGGCATTTGGAGATCCAGCAGGATAATAGAATCCGGTATCTCACTTCCGGTGTCGGTCAGCCAGGCAAAGGCATCCCTTGCTGAGTTGTATTTGCTAACGGAGGTGGTCAATCCACTCTTAATGAGAAGTTTTTCATATATGAACAAGTCAAATGAACTATCGTCAATTAAAATAAAATTCAGAGGCACGGACATATCTCTCTATTTTTTTACAGAAGGAATGATAATCTCAAAAATACTTCCCTTCCCGAGGACGGATGTGGTATTAATTTGCCCTCCGAGTTTAGAAATAGCTTCCTGGACAATGTACAGGCCTATTCCTGAACCACTTTTTACAGCTCCTGCTCTATAAAACATTTTGAAAATTTTGTCCTTGTCCTCTTCTTTTATTCCTGTTCCGTTGTCTTCAATCGTGATAACAGCCTGTTCGGTATTGCACCGGACACTCAAATATACAAAGGGTTCAGGTTTGGTGTTGTCCTGAAACTTGATAGCGTTATTAATCAGATTGTTAAATATAATTCTTAGTTTCATTACATCCGACAAAAATATTGTGTCTTGCTGGATGTCTGTGGTTATCTTCAGATTGCCAAACTCGGGTAAATACTGAATGGTTGCAAGAACCTCCGTAACCAGTTCATCAAAATTGATTTCCGTGATAACGGGTACGCCCCTCGCGTTTTTGTAATAGTCGATAATATTGATGACAAAGGTATCTAATTTTTTTACCGATTGTCTGATCAGGTCAAGGTATTCATTCTGAGACGAGATATCGTCCTCCATCAGTGCGAGGTTTACAATACCCAGTATGGACATTAATGGCGCCCGGAGGTCGTGTGAAGCGCTGTAGACAAATTTGTCCAGCTCTTCGTTGGCCTTTTGCAATTCCAGGTTGCGTTGTTTGAGGTCTTCTCTTGTCTTATAAATGTCATAAGCGTGTGTGATCGCATTTTCAACATATTTGTAGTCCCACGGTTTGTCAATAAACCGGAACACCTCGCCTTTGTTAATGGCATCAATAGCGGCACTGATATCCGTATGTCCTGTGATTAATATCCGGATGACGTCGGGATACTGATTTCGGATTTTTTCGAAAAACTGTACCCCGGTCATGATCGGCATACGCTGGTCGGCCAGGACAATGTTGAAAAATTCCTTTTCCATCAATTGTTCAGCCTCAGTTACCGAGACGGTCGTGGTAATATCGTACTGTCTTCTAAACGTAGCCTTAAAAGAATGAAGGTTATGTTCTTCGTCGTCTATGTATAGTATACGGATGTTTTGCTCACTCATTGAATTCTGGAATAGGCCTTTTTTTCTTTACAATCGGTAAAGTTATTACAAACTCGGTTCCTTCACCTACTTCCGAATTGACGATGATCGTTCCGCCGTGCACTTCTATGATTTTAAAAACAATGGATAAACCCAGCCCCGTACCTTCTCCGATCTGCTTGGTCGTGAAGAAGGGATCAAAAATTTTGGTTTTCAGCTCGGCGGGTATGCCTATGCCATTGTCCTTAATTGATATAGCGACGTGTTCGTCATCCTTTAACCAGGTGGTTACCCAAATCGTAGGTTGAAAGTCTTTTTTTGTGTCTTTTTTTAATGCATATATGGAATTGCTGAGAATATTCATAAACACCTGGTTTATCTTTCCGCCGTAACATTCGACGCTCGGAATGCTGCCCAGGCTTTTTACAAGCTTTATTTCGGTGCCCATCTGATAATTAAGGATGACCAGTGTAGAATCCATTCCTTCATTCAGGTTCACCAGGTTAAGGTCTGCTTCGTCAATACGGGAAAAAACTTTAAGTCCCTTTACAATTTCAACTGTCCGCTTGGCACCGTCCTCCATACCGTTCAGTAATGTTTCCAGTTCGGCTTTGATATAGTCAATGTCAAGATCAATTTTTAAACGGTTGATTTCTCCCAGCCTTTTTTTGACGTGGTCGGGCGTTTCCGCCACATCCATGGTTTCATAAGCTGACAATACCTTCATAACATCTTCAATATCCCTTCTCAAAGGCCGCACATTTGAACTGACGAAGTTAATAGGATTATTGATTTCATGCGCAATACCTGAGGTGAGCTGACCGAGCGAAGCCATTTTTTCGGAGTCAATAAGCTGTGTCTGAGCGTCTTTTAGTTTGACAAGCGCCAGATTTAATTCTTTATTTGCAATTTGTAACTCAGACGTTCTCTCGTTTACACTTTTTTCAAGGTAGGCATTCTGTTCCAGTATGATTTTTTCGTTTTCAAGGGAAATTTCAAGTGCATGTGCCTGCGAAATCTCTTTTTCCTTTTTCAAAATATTTATCTTATCCGCAAGGGCAAACGACAGCAATATCACCTCAATGGCCGTACCGGCCTGCATGGTGTAATTCGTGAAAATATTATAAGGCAGTATGTTCAGATTTCGCAACGTGAACAGTACGATCCCGATCAGGAAAATCACCCAGGCCACCAGATAAAATTTGGCAGGGCGGTAATTTTCAATGGAAAGTTTGATGGAGACAACCAGGGCAAGTAACGATGCCGTTACCCCGGAAACATCAATAATTCTGTAACTTACCCGGTCAATACCGAACAGATTTAACAATATGGCGGCTGCATAGGCTGCGATGAGGACGTTGAGAATATGGTGCACCACTGAAGCCCGCTGCCTTGAATGAAGGAAGTTCTGAAAGAACAGAATAGCAAAAACACCCGCTAGTGCCGGGAAGAGGATGATGGAGAACTTATTAAAAGTGGGGGCGTCCGGCCATAAAAATTTAAAGGTGTACCCGGTAATGGTGGTTTGTGTAAGCCCGATGAAAAGAATGTAAAGAACGTAGTACAGATAGCTCTTCTCCCGGATTGAAAAATAAACAAAAAAGTTATAGAGCATCATCACGAAAAGCACACCGATGTGTATACCGGATATGATTTCATTGGTAAAGGCAAACTGGAAAAAATCCATTTCACTTCTGATGATCAGGGGGAGCACGAGCTGTTCACTTCCCTTTATTTTCAGGTAGTAGGTTTCACTGCCTTTGGGCGGTATGCTGAGTTTGAAGACAATGTTCTGATGCTTGACTTCTCTTTTATCAAATACATCGTTCCAGGAGATTTCCTGGAGCTTATCCCCGCTGTACAGGGTACAGGACTCGATCCTGGGATAGGCCAGTTCCAGAAAAATCTGGTCCTGAGACGTTTGGTTCTTGATGGTGAATCTGAGCCAGAAGGTAGAGTTACTTAATCCGAAATTGGGGGTTTCATCAAAACTTTGAGCAAACTTGCTGGATTTTATAACATCGGATAATGTACTTACTCCGGTGGTATCTTCCAGCACGTCCACACGCTTACCAATGGCAAGTACGTTACCGCTAAAAACCACTTCACCCGCAAATGCAGTCAAGGACGAGAGAAAAACCAGTAAAAACAGCGTGTACCTCTTGCGCAAAATTAGATCCATTGATTAATATCGTAAGTTATTTCCAATTCCCCTCTTAATCCGGTTTCGATCACGGTCTGTTTCGGATTCTCCCTCAGACTTAAAATTTTTTCTCTTTCCTCCGGCGTCGCAAAGGGCAGGTTTACCAGATCCCGGGCAATCAGCGATGTGGCAATCAGCCCTTCCTTCGGATAGTAAAAGGTTCCGTTGTTGCCCAGATCGGTTAATACTTCAAAGCCGATCCGCTGACTGATAGAAAGTGTCAGCGGAGAACATAGCCCCATCAGGTATTTGATCCCTACCATAGAAGAAATTGCCATAGCAGTGCGTCCCAAATATACGCTTCCTATACCATAACCCGCTACTTCTTTTGAATTAAACAGGCCACAAAACTCTGCTACATTGTAATCCCCTATGTTGTCCACATAGTTATAAATATTCTTATCAATTTTTGCGATAGCATCTTCCATGGGCATCTTTATTTCCGGAGATCTTATTTGCACCCTGGTACCGCCATATATAGTGCTCCGGTCATCTGATTCTACCACAATTACATACGTGTTGGGATCATAAAGCCAGTTATGACTGGCCGATGTGACCTGCTTTACACCGTATGCCTCTAGTACCTTCCTGTGCCCGTCGGCATATCTCAGGCTGGTTTCGACGTCATCAGGCGCACGATATGCTTTTATATGTGCCAGCATTTACGATTCCGGATTGATTATGAAAAGTGTTTCATCCAACGGCAGACGATAACTTTTGATATGCGGCTTTTCTGCTTTTGCAAGCTTGACTAAAAAAACTTCGGCTTTATTTTCGCCTAAAGGTACTACATCAAGGAATTTTTTCCTTAACTCTTTTAATTTTCCTACCTCGGAATCGTCCAGACCTGCTCCATTGCCATGCAGTACCCTCGGAAACAGGTAAAAAGGCGATATGAGCGGATGAACAGCAAATCCTAATTCCTCGGCTTTCAGCCACAAACGCTGCAGAGACATCCCGCCGCGGAAAAAGTCCCGGTAACTATATTGAGGTAATGTGATGATACCTATTGCGGAAGCCGTACTTACCGTTTTCATAGATACTTCTATCAGTGCCTGGCCGCCGTCAATATCTTTTAACGTACCGGTAATGTCCTCGTCTTTTATGATTGCCATGGCCGCCTGCTGTGCCCCATCCAAACCCAGGGTACGGATGTCAATTCCAGCTTTTGACTTTTCTGCATCCTGAGGCGTCCACCTCATCTCCCTGGCTACAAAATCATGGTGTCCTTTGGGATTCAGAAGCCTTACCCTGTCACATGCGCCAATGATCTCGCCAATGGTCAGTATTTGTTGTTGATCCGTAATATAATGAAATGTTGCCCCATTTATACTTTCAGCGGCACTTTTCAGTGCTTCGTACTGAGCATTTGATAGGGGTACCGGCAGGGAGGGGTTACGATTGGTACATCTTTCAAAAATTCCATGTACCAGTTGAGGGTCATGCACAGGCTCGAAATCCTGTTCCGGAGCTGTTTTGTAAAACGCAATGGATGCGATGAGTATAGAGTCGTCTCCCAACGGGAATATATTGCCGCTGATGGTCAACCCCGCTTCGTAACTTTTAAGCAAAAGATTCTCATAGCAAGCCCCAAACGACAGGTTAGAGGCGATCTGGTCAAAATCGCCAAAGGAATAGGATCGGTAACGATCGTGGAAAAGGTGTAACCTGCCGTTTCTGTAAAGCCACTTCCAGGGCTGGTCGTTACCTGTGGAAGGCGCCTGGCAAGCCGCATTAACAATTTCCTGAATGATATCTTCTGCAATATAGTCGGAGTTGCTATAAGGTACTGTGTCTGCCAGCACGATCGCCTCATCAATGTTGAAAGGCTCGTACGGATTGGTATGTACGGGCTTGGGTTTTGGGATTTTATCACCGACAATATCTTCCAGATCCACATAATATCTGCCCGACTCACTGTACTGATTCAGGAGGATACGGCGGGATACATCCGTCACAACGCCGGCGCCCAGGGTTACCGCGCTTGCCAGCTGCGGCCAGGTACTGATGGTCTGCCCGATTTCCACCAGAGATAATTTCCCTCTTTTGGAACCGTTCAGCGCATTCACCATTTTCAGCACCAGCGGGAGGCGGTCCTTTTCCGAAATGTGTTTGAGTTTCTCCTCAGGAATATCTTTTAACAAACCGTGCAGAATTGGCCTGTCGGGTTGCAGATCAAATCTTTCTACATCCAGCATACCTTTGTCACTCGTTTCCATCAGCACGGGAATGCGGTGTTTTTTTGCTTCGTTTCTGCACAGGATCTTGATGTTCAGCTCGTCACATTCTTCAACCAGCAGATCCAGATTCCCGTTTTCAGTTATAAACTGCGTGATGTTTTGTTCCGTGATCCCATCTGTGTAACATTCTATTTCAATGAAGGGATCAATCTCAGCTATCTCACGGGCGGTCAGTATGGCTTTGTTGGTACCAATATTGTGAAGGCCGGTTTTGATTCTGTTGAGGTTACTGAGTTCCAGCGTGTCAAAATCAGCCAGTTTGAGGTGTCCGCAGATTCTTTCGGTAGCCAGCGTTAACGCTACCGCATTCCCTACTGACAAGCCTACAATTCCTATTTTTTTTTCAAGCAAATGATTTTGCTCCGCACTTGTAATTTTGTGCTTGTTCCGGCTGGTTCTCAGTTCCACAAATTCGGCCTTCTCCAGGATATGAAGCATTCTCCTGGCCCAGGGATAATATACCCATACGCCTTCCTGATCAACATTTTTACCTTCTGCCCAAAGGTTAAAGTGTTTGTCGAGTTCGGTGGCGGACAACCGGGTTTTAGGATTCCTGACTTTGAAAAGCTCTTTTTTTTGTCCAGAAAAGAGGTCCAGGATTACGGTATCTTTTTTGTCGATGAGCAGCTCTTGGAAACTGTGATCAGCAGCACTTTCTTTCCGGGAGAAAAACAGTGGCCTGAAATCTTGTGTAATCGGATGCATTTTAAAATTCTGTTCGTATTATTAATCGGTTATTACACTATTCTCTAACAATTCTGTAACTTGGCAGCTGATAAGAAAGCCTGAGTGAAAATTCTTAAAATTGTGCAAACCTTATCGTTGATAATTAGTTTTGAACCGGCAAAAATGATTCTTTGTATTTTTTATATTGCGATAAGCAGAAGTTTCTAATTGCTTTTTAATAATTTTCGAATTTAACATTTATTCCTGTAAACAAATTTTATGTCTGAGTTTTTTAATGTAATTATCATACATAAAGTTGTTCTTTTGACCTAAAATCTTAAGATTAAGAAAATTCGCAATGGACATTTCTGAAAAAATCAGCGTGTTATACGTTGATGATGAGCTAAACAACCTAAACTCCTTTAAAGCGGCCTTCAGAAGGGATTTTAATGTGCTGATTGCCACTTCGGGGCAGGAGGGGCTTAAGATTCTGGAGGAGAACACCATTCACGTCATTATCACGGACCAGCGGATGCCGGGGATGACAGGTGTTGATTTTCTGATAGAGGTTCTGAAAAAGTTCTCTGATCCGATCCGTATCCTGCTGACCGGATATACGGATGTTAACGCGGTGATTGACGCTGTCAATAAAGGACATATCTATTACTACATTAATAAGCCCTGGGATGAGGATCAGATGAAAATCGTAATCCGTAACGCCTACGAGATTTTTAACCTGCGGGAAAAGAACCGGGAACTCATCGATAAACTGATTGAGGTGAACGGTCAGCTTGAATTTTTACTAAGGCAAAAATTGATTTCTTAGTCTGTCGTCAATAGGGAAAATAAATACTAAAACCGGTGAATAGTGATTGATAATCAGCTATTCACCGGTTTTTCTTTTGCCAGCTTCACACGATAATATAATCCCAGCGACTTAAGCAGATAGCTCATAAGGGTAAATGCGCCGGACAGGCCTATGGCTATAATCAGTATTCCTGCGAAGAAGATATTTGCCAGTGCTTTTAAAAAAAATATCAGTTCCATATCCGTTCAATTTTAAGACTGTTTTAGCAATGCAAAAAATCATGCCATGCAGCACTTATCCCGGATAAAATCCGTTGCGTTTTGTGTTAAGGTGATGTCAGGAAAGTGTCTCGTTAAATGCTTTAAGTGTACGTTCCCAGGCGAGTTTAGCGGCTTCTGGGTTGTAACGGGCGGCAGAGCTGTCGTTCAGAAAAGCGTGCTGAGCGCCTTCGTATATAAAAATCTCATATTGGGTGCCGGCCTTTTTTAACGCTTCCTCGTAAGCCGGTATTCCGGCATTGATACGCTCGTCAAGCCCGCCATAATGCAGCTGAATTCTGGCCCTTATCCTTGGAACATCGGCAGCTTCCGGCTGGCGGCCATAATAAGCTACGGCTACTTTAAGATCCGGCGAGTGCACCGCCAGCTGGTTGGATAACGCACCACCCCAGCAGAACCCAACGCAGCCTGTTTTTCCGTTACTTTCCTTCCTGCTTTTCAGGTAATCGAAGCCTTTCTGAAAATTGACAATGTTCTTTTGCGGGTCTATCCTGGCAAACAGCGCCCGGGCCTGATCTTCATCTGCGGGGGTTCCTCCAAAAGGGGCCAGGGCGTCAGGCGCAAGTGCAATAAAACCAGCTTTGGCAATACGCCTGGCCACATCCCTGGTATGTGGATTTAATCCACGGTTTTCATGAATTACGATCACCCCGCCTTTTTTGCGCTTTGTTCTGGGGACGGCCAGATACCCCTTCATTTCGGAACCATCAGCCTGATAGGTGATATCTTCCGTCAGTATTTCGTCGTCGTTCTCACGGACGGTTGCTGCATTTGCGTAGTTCACCTCCAGGAACGGCAGCACCGCAAGTGCAGCAGTTGTACTTCCTGTGATCCTAGCGAGTCGTCTGAGGAAAACCTCCCGGCTCAGAGGCTTATGGGTATATTCGTCAAAAAGATTTATAATACGCTGATCCATGTTTTTATTAGAATTAAAGTAAAACGGACATGTACGGATAATTCGCCGGGTAACCGGAAAGCAGCAACGGCGTTTTAATATACGGTTATTTTGGTTAATTTACATTGCTGTACGCTGTTACTTTAATTCTGTTCGTGGCGGAGTTATCTGTCGAATTTTACAGAGACGTACAGCCATACTCTCAATATTTTATTTAGAATTGTTTTAATTAAGGTAAAGGCCCATTACTTTTGCCATGCTAAATCAGGATCAGATGGAAGCAGGAAAAATTTATTATGATACCAATGAAGTGGCTGCCATGGTAGGATGTGAGCCATCCGCACTGCGTTTCTGGGAAAAGAAATTTCCCCAGCTTAACCCCAAAAGAGACAGCCGGAACAGAAGGCGGTACACCGAAAGAGACATTGAGATCGTTCGTAAGATCATGCACCAGAAGGAACACCAGGGTAGGACCATCAAAGGGGCCAGGGAGCAAATGAGGCGTAAGGAAGAGTCTCAGCTCCTGGTGCAGCGATTGCTGCGGGTCCGGAAGTTTCTGGTGGATATCAAGGAGGCATTATAAATAAATAAAAATAAGGGCACAGTGTCGTACATAAATCTTGTAATGAAGCAATTACTGTTTATCGTTTTTTTACTCAGAATAAGTAGTCTGCAGGCGCAGCCATTTCAGGTATCTGACCTAAAAACACACATTTCATTTCTGGCATCGGACGATCTGGAAGGGAGAGGTACCGGGAGCCTGGGGGAGATACGCGCTGCCAATTACATTGCCGCTTTATTTAAAAGTTACGGATTGCAGCCTGCGGGAAAGGATGGTTCTTATTTTCAGACTTTTGAAAGCAAAATTTCCGTCGAAACCATCCCGCATACTGTAACTGCCCGGAACGTGATCGGTTTTTTGGATAACGGCGCTGAGCAGACGATCGTGGTAGGAGCGCATTATGATCATTTGGGCAAAGGTTTTCAGGGAAGCTCGCTCTCGCCCGATAGTAAAAATCAGATTCATAACGGAGCCGATGACAATGCTTCCGGTACTTCAGGGGTGCTTGAGCTTGCGAAATACTATGCCGGGAATGGCGTGAATGAAAAGCATAATTTTCTTTTCATCGCTTTTTCGGGAGAAGAACTGGGCCTCATCGGTTCCAAATATTTTACCAGCATGCCCACCAAACCGCTGTCTTCCCTTGTTGCGATGATCAACATGGATATGATCGGCAGGCTGGACGACGCTAAGGGACTGGTTGTTTCGGGATGGGGAACAAGCCCTTTATGGGGGAAGATTGTTCCACCAGCTGCAAAAAAGTATAATATTGCCGTAACAGCGGATTCATCTGGGGTCGGGGCTTCGGATCATACCTCTTTTTATCTGAAAGATATCCCGGTACTCCAGTTTTTTTCAGGCGGGCATGGCGATTACCACAAAATATCGGATGATGCAGATAAAATAAATTATGAGGGCGTGGCCAGGGTACTGGGTGCCGTTGCGACGGTGATCAACAGCCTGGATGCCGAACCAGGCAAGCCAATGTTTACACAGGCTGGGAACGCGCATAAAGCCGCAACCACTTCAACGTTTAAAGTCACACTGGGTGTAATGCCGGATTATACCTTTAGTGGGAAAGGACTAAGAGTTGACGGTGTTTCACAGGGCAGGCCTGCCGCCGTTGCGGGCATACAGACAGGTGATATCATCATTAAACTTGCTGGCAAAGACATTGGTACCATCTACGATTATATGGAAGTATTGGGCGCGCACGAAAAAGGAGAGGTTGTGGAAGCACAGTATGTAAGGAAAGGCCAAAAACAAACCGTGACGGTCAGGTTTTAGCATTTACGGTATCCGCGTTTTATTGCATCAATCCCCGCTTTCCCAGTTCAATTACCTCCATTTGGCTGATGACCCCCTCGTGCAGATTGAAACGCAGCAGGGTTCTCATCTTATGAAATCCTTCCTTTCCTGCAGCACCGGGATTGATATATAACATATCTTTCAGGCTCTTGTCCCGTATCACCCTCAGAATATGAGAATGGCCGCATATGAAAATATCCGGAGTTTCTGCTCTTAATCTGGGCATAACCTGCGGATTGTATTTGGGCGGAGCCCCACCGATGTGGGTCATCCAGACCCTGAATCCCTCTGTTTCAAAATGCAGATTTTCAACCGAACGCTGCCGTACCTCCCTGTTGTCTATATTGCCGTAAACTACTTTTAGCGGCTTAAATTCTTCCAGTTTATCCAGGATATCTACCGTCCCAATATCTCCTGCGTGCCATATTTCGTCACATTGGGAAAAATGGTCGAATATCCTTGGATCCAGATAACTGTGTGTGTCCGAAATTAAACCTATTCTCGTCATTCAGTATGCTTTTTTTGCGCAAAGGTAGGCAACGAATTCACCGTTAAATAAATTTTTAAAATATTATTGGATGATATTGTTACTTATATATACTAAAAAGGGTAGTATTGAGTTGTACTAATTCTTAATAAAAGTTAAATGTATGTTATTTTGATCCAAAAACTAAAAAATTAGTTGTGAAATCGGATTGCAATATTTATACTTGCACCTAGTATTTGAAAAGTTACTTACAATCACCTAATTCTGCCCAGCCTTGAAAAAAATCCTACTTCTGCTCAGTTGTTGTTTATTGGTACTGTCTGCAAACGCACAGACAGGCGGACGTTTTACGCTCAAAGGAACCATGGCGGATACTGCTGGAGTGGGTTTGCCCGAAGCTACTGTGATGCTTTTGGCGCCGAAGGATTCCTCCCTTGTCAATTTCGGAAGAACAGGAAAAGACGGGTCTTTTGAGTTTAAAAATCTGAAGCGCCTTCCGTATATTCTTAAGGTTACCTACGTGGGTTATGTACCTTTTCAGCACAATGTTACTCCTGCAGAGGGTGATGTAACAGACCTTGGCAAATTCGGAATGAAGTATCTCAACCAGGAATTATACGCGGTGGTGATCAAAGCGGCCCGTGCGCCGTTGAGCATCCGCGGAGATACTGTTGAGTATGACCCTCGTTCATTTAAGGTACCACCGGGGGCAACAGTTGAGGACCTTCTTCGAAGGCTTCCCGGAATGCAGGTAGAACAGGATGGTACCATTAAAGCGCAGGGGGAAACCGTAAAACGTGTAACGGTTGATGGTAAGCGTTTTTTTGGAGATGATACCAAAGCCGCTACCAAAAACCTGCCAGCAGAAGCCATTGCTAAGGTACAGGTGTTTAATGATAAGACGGAGCAGTCGCGGATTACGGGTGTGGAGGACGGAAAACGGGAAAAGACGGTAAACCTTGAATTAAAAGACAGCCACAAAAAAGGTGGTTTCGGAAAAGCTTCAGTAGGAGCGGGGTCGGACAACCGGCTGGAAGGGAAGATCAACTATAACAGGTTCAACGAAAAAAACCAGTTTTCGGTGATCGGACTGGGCAATAATACCAACTCCGGGGGGATGTCCTGGGACGACTATCAGGATTTTAAAGGAAGCCAGTCTTTTAACTGGGGCGATGACGGAGACTTCGGATTTGGAGGCGGACGGTATATATCTTTCGGTGGAGATAATGACGAGGAGAGTCTCACCATTCAGGCGGGACGGGGCGGTCAGAACAAAGGATTTAACAAGAACTGGGCTGGTGGAGCCAATTATAATTATGACGATAAGAAAACCAAGTTCAATACCAGCTACTACTATAACCAGACCAACCAGACTCTGGATGCGATTGTTAACCAGCGGAATTTTCTGAGTAATCTGACCTACAACACGGTGGATACCAACAGACGGGCCAATTTTAACGGCAATCACCGGGGAAGTCTCAGGTTTGAAAAAACAATCGATTCGGTCAATACCCTGATCGTTTTGAGTAATATGAGAATCGGGAATGGTACTACCGATTACACCAATGACCGGCGGTACTTCCGTGAAGAAAACGTATTATCCAATAAAACCAATGTAAAGAACTTTTCAGATTTTAACTCCTTTGCCATTGGCAATACCGCCATTTTCAGGCATAAATTTAAGGAAAAGGGGAAAAATTTTGCTGCCAGTTTCGCGTATAATATCAACAACTCAAACGGTATCATTAATCAGCAGTCGGTTAACCAGTTTTTTAATCCGATGGAGACGGAACCTGACAGTGTACTGAATGTCAACCAAAGGAACGATACCAAAAGTTTACGTAACCAGATCAAGTCCAGTTTGTTGTATATCGAGCCGTTGTCCAAGAAATTCTTCCTGGAATCATTTTATAATTTCAGCCTGAAATCCGATGAGGTAACCAGGGAGGTGAACGACAGGGGAGAGGGGATAGATGTTCCCAATCTCAGTCTGACGAGGTACTATAATAATAAGTCGACCTTTAACAGAATTGGTACCACACTGAGATATTCCCATAACGGACTTAATATTTCGGCGGGTGTAGGTGCTCAGCAAATTCACATGGATGGAAAGTTTGCGGTAACCAAGGATGATGATTACAGCTTCGTAGACCGAAAATATAACAATGTGGTACCCAATGTTTCGATGAGCTATGACCTGAAAAAGAACCGTTATCTGTATGGGGGATACCGCATGTCGGTGAATGAGCCGTCCATCTCTGATCTTCAGCCCATTGTAGATAACAGCAATCCCTTGTTTATCCGCGTAGGAAATCCCAATTTGAAACCTTCCGTCTCTCAGTCTGCCGATATTGGGTATAATATGTTCAATCCGGGTAATTTCATGCAGGTATATTTCGGCGCCAATTATCAGTACTTCAGGAATCAGGTCATTTATAACCAGATTGTGGATGAGAATTTGGTCACCACCACCACACCCACCAATATCAGCGGTGGTAATATGTTCAGCTTTTATTCGAACTATGGTTTTCCGATCGTTAAAACCAAAAGTAACCTGACGCTGAACGCCTCCTATAACCTTAACAATAACCTTACGAACATTAATAATGTCCTGAATAAAACGCAGACAAATGGCTACAACTTTGGTTTAAGGACAGACTTTACACCCAGCGACAAGTTTACCATCTATGCCAATGCCTACTGGAATATCAGTGATACCAAATATTCCATCAGTGAGGGACAGAATCAGAAGATTGTGAACGGTAATTACAGCGCAGAACTGAATTATAAGCTTCCAAAGGATATTTATTTTCAGAGCCGCTTCAATTACAACACCTATACCAATGACAGGGTGGGTTTCAATCAGAGTATGCCGATCCTGAATGTTTCGTTTTACAAGGCTGTCCTGAAAAGCAAGAAAGGAGAGATCCGTTTGTCGGCATTTGACCTTTTTAACAAAAACAGAGGTATTTCGCAGTATGCCTCACAGAATTTCGTTTCACAGGAACAGGTACGTACGCTGGCCAGGTATTTCATGCTTAGCTTTACCTACAACATGCGCGGTGTGACACATTCGGTGCGCCGGAAGGGATATGGTTTCTAACAAATCAAAATGCTAAAACAGATGAAGCATTCCAATATGAAAAGGTTATTCGTTCTTTTATTCTTAATCAACAGCACCACCGGATTTTCCCAAGGTACTGAAGGTGTTGTCACTTATCAACGTACACAGTTCTGGACAAAAATTCTTCCCCGGCTTACTTTCCTCAGCCAGGAAGAGAAAGACAGGGAGCTCCGGACCTGGGGCAGCGATGATACGGGGTGGAAAACCAAATACCAGCTTTATTTTAACGGAAAGGAAAGCAAGTTTGTCGAAATACAGGAGCAATCGGAATACGGCTACAACCGCCGTCCCAGCGAGTACATGATCTACCGGAATTTCGATCAGGAGAAAAGGGTGGAAATTGAAGAGATCTCCGCCAAACAATATCTGGTGGAGGACTCACTGGTTACCCCTTCCTGGAAGGTGCTTAACAAGATTAAGGAAGTCAACGGTGAGCTATGTATGATGGCTGTGACTGAAGATACCATCCGTGGACAGAAAATTGTTGCGTGGTTCGCCAACAATATAGCCGTTTCCGCTGGCCCGGAAAAGTATTTCGGATTGCCCGGCCTGATCATGGAGCTGGATATTGACGATGGAGCCGTTATTATTTCTGCCATCAAAGTAGAAATGAAACCCGTTTCGGAACAGTTGGTGTTGCCCAAAAAGATTAAAGGGAAAAAAATTGGAGCTAGTGATTACGATAAACTCATCGCGGGTATCATTAGGGATAGCAATAAAGGGCGGAGAAATCCATACTGGTCCATTCGTTATTAAGTACTTCATTAGAAAATCATTAGAAAAAAGTGGGACTAACTTTCGTAGTTTCACTTTTTTTGTACCTTTGCGTTTTAAAAAACCGCTGCGTACGTTTTGGCATGGTTTTTTAAATTGGGAAATATGAAAAAAGGAAGTTTCTTAGTAACCAGTGTTAACTTTATACCAATAACCCTTATTTTATTATGAAAAATACGCTTGTAGCCGTTGCGCTGTTGTTTGTCCTTGGTTCATGTGCCAGTAAGAAGAAATTGCTTACTGCCCAGAACAAAGCAAACGAGATCCAGCTTCAGTTGGACAAAGCACGTGCTGATCTCAATGATTGTGATAGCAGAACGGCGAGTTTGAACAATGACATCAAACTCAAAAATGATGAACTCACCTCCAAAAATGCAAAATTGAAGGAGATGCAGGATCAGATTGACTTCCTGAAGAAAAACAACAACAATCTTCTTGACCGTATGTCTGACCTGTCGGTTATATCAAAAGAAGGTTCTGAAAGTATCAAGAAATCTCTGGCAATGATGGATGCGCAAGGTGCTCAGATCCGTGATCTTAACTCAAGCATCCAGAAAAAGGATTCTTTGAACATGGCACTTGTGCTTAACCTGAAACGTTCACTTGCTGATGTTAGCGATGAAGACGTACAGATTGAAGTGAAAAAAGGTGTTGTTTATGTTTCTCTGTCTGACAAAATGCTTTTCAGATCAGGAAGCTCGGTGATCAATACCCAGGCTGAAACAGTACTTGCCAAAGTTGCTAAAATCCTTAATGACTACAAGGAAATTGAAATCCTGATCGAAGGCCACACGGATAATGTACCTATTTCAACTGATAAAATTGCTGATAACTGGGATTTGAGCGTGTTGCGTGCGACATCTGTTGCCCGTACGCTTCAGAAGAAATATGGTGTAGAACCTGTTCGGATGATTGCTGGTGGACGTGGAGAATATCTTCCCAAAGCTGCTAACGATTCGGCTCCTAACCGTAGCCTGAACCGCCGTACGGAGATCATCATTACTCCTAAATTGGATCAGTTCTTCAACCTGTATACACCAAACGCAGGGAAGTAACATAACTTATTGAGTAAAACAAAATGCCTTCCGGATATATCCGGAAGGCATTTTGTTTTACTATCTCTTAAGAAAAAGCTTAGCCGGCTGAACATTTGCCGGGATCAGCGTCTAAACTTTTAGAAAGGGGGCGCCTTTACCCGTTGCAAGATAATCCCCCAGGCTGGCAAGAAATGTATTCCAGCCATCCTCACAAACCGTGTAACATTCCAAATCGGGGCTTAAACCCTCGTGTAGAAAAGTTAAGGTAGTATTTTCTCCCCTGTCGTCTAAGGTCCAGACGAGTCTGGTGCCCACCCATTCTCCCTTGTTTTGCAGAGAGTTCAAATCAATATAGGCTTTGGTGCAGGTCCATACTACACGGGTACAGGGAGTTGCTTCCAGGATTTTGAACGTTTTTCTAGTTTCGCCAAAGCCAATGGTAAAACTGTCCCCTGCCTGAGCCGCTGCACCCGTCAGATCGGTGCTCCACCAGTGCTGGATATGTTCGGTTAAAGCTGCGTAAACCACAGCTGCAGACTGGTCCGTTTCCATGTGTTTTTGATAATCATTCATGTTAGTTTTTTATTTTATTGGTTTTGTTAATGGCCGGAGGTAACCCGCATTTGAGTTGTGGTCGAATCAAATGGCTGTCTGTGGTTTGTTTGCTGAAATGTGTCGAATATCGAAGTAAGAAACAAATGTACTGTCTGAATTTGTCTTTTATGGTGTGTTAAATGGACTTTATGGCGGGTTGATTTGGACAAAACGGTTTGTTACCTTTGTGAAAAACGTGTCATGAAACAAGTCATCATCGTGGTGCCGAAAGGATATGCCAACCTGAGCAGCGTGGCAGGTTCTTTTCAGATACTGAGCCGGGCTAATACCTATTGGCAAAAGCAGGGAAACCAATCAAGGATCGAAATTCGTATAGCAGGTTTTGTGCCGGAATTGAAACTGGATGACGGTTTCTTTTCCATTCATCCGGTAAATATTGACGAAATTGGGAAAGCAGATCTCGTCATCATCCCGTCTATTTCCCATACCTACGATCAGATCCTCGGTGAAAATACATCCCTCATCCGGTGGATCGGCAACCAGTACAAAGGTGGGGCTGAAATTGCCAGTATCTGTACGGGCGCTTTTTTGCTGGCTGCTACCGGCTTACTCGATGGTAAAAGTTGTTCAACACACTGGAATGCTGCGGACGATTTTAAGCGGCTGTTTCCAAAAGTCAACCTCTTGACCGATAGCCTGATCACCGTTGAGCCGGGAATTTATACTAACGGAGGAGCATACTCATTTTTGCACCTGGTGCTTTTTCTGGTGGAAAGGTACTTCGACAGACAAACAGCTATTTATTGTTCAAAAGTATTTCAGATCGATATGGAGAGGGCATCACAGTCACCATTTCATATTTTTCAAACACAAAAAAAGCACGGCGACGAATTGATCAGCAGGGCACAGGTGTATATCGAAGAGCATTTGAGTGAAAAAATTTCTTTTGAGCAGGTAGCTTCGGATCTGGCCATCAGCAGACGTAATTTTGACCGGCGTTTTATCAAAGCCGTTGGTAATACCCCGGTAGAATATCTGCAGCGCGTCAAAATTGAAGTGGCAAAAAGTACGCTGGAGAAAGGAAGAAAAAGTATTTTTGAAGTTATGCATGAAGTGGGTTATTCGGATGATAAGGCGTTCCGAGAGGTGTTTAAGAAAATTACCGGCTTATCCCCGCTTGATTATCGTGCCAGGTTCAATAAGGAAGTTGTGCTTGTCTGATGCTTTTGAAAGCTGCATACCGCGCCATCCCTATTACGAAACCGAGGGCGGTTGATGGCTGCCAATGGTTGTATCAGAATAAAGTTATATATGAATCATCAGGTTATTTCCAAAGAAGAGATTGCGTTGGCGCATGAGCGTATCAGGCGATTTATTCACCGTACACCGGTGCTGCGGTCCTCGTTTCTGGATAATCTTACAGGTGCCGAATTATTTTTCAAGCCGGAAAATTTTCAGAAAATCGGGGCTTTCAAAGCTCGGGGCGGACTCAATGCATTGTTGTCTCTTTCGACAGAGGAACTGTTACATGGCGTTACTACGCATTCTTCGGGAAACCACGCGCAGGCCATTGCTTTTGCCGCCGCCATGGTAGGTGCCAAAGCATATATTGTAATGCCTGAAAATTCGCCAAAGGTCAAAATAAAAGCAGTGGAGGGATATGGTGCCGAAATTACATTCTGTATCAATTCGCAGGAGGAGAGAGAGCGTGCTGTACAGGAAATCATTCTGCGAACGGGCGCGGCTTTTGTACATCCCTTCAACAATTACCATGTAATAGCAGGCCAGGCTACGGCTTCCAAAGAGTTGTTCGAGGATGTAGGAAAGAGCCTCGATGTTGTGATCGCTCCGGTAGGGGGAGGGGGCCTGCTGGCCGGAACCGCATTGGGAGCGCATTATTTTTCACCCGAGACCAGTGTATATGCAGGTGAGCCGGAAGGCGCCGCGGATGCGATATTGTCTTTTAAGAGTGGTAATATTGAAAAGGCTCCGTATGTAAAAACAATAGCTGACGGGCTGCTGACCACCCTGGGGGACAAAACTTTTCCGGTAATCCGTGCGCATGTGACGGATATATTGGCAGTCTCGGATGAGGAGATAACCCAAGCCATGCGGTACCTGTGGGAAAGGATGAAAATTGTAGTGGAGCCCTCTGGTGCGGTTTCTCTTGCGGCCGTGCTTAAAAACAGTGCTTTATTCTCAGGGAAACGGGTAGGGATTATCCTGAGCGGAGGAAACGTTGATCTTGGTAATTTGCCATTTTAGCAGCATAATACTGTACCTTCGTAGTTTAATTACAAAATCAATTTTAAAGAAATATGCCTGATAAGCACAAATTGCCGTTATTAGGGAATAACGAGGTGTATTATATTTGGGAAGTTAAGATCTACAACAAAATTTAGAGTATGAAAAAATTAATTATATGCTGCCTGATTGTTTTCATTGGTTCCTGCAAGAGTAAGAAGGAAACAGAGGCGGACCCGGATTACAGCTCCAGATTTGTGGGAGATTACTGGACCAATACCGTTAATGGTACCAATTCAACAGCCCAGGATTGGAAGGTAACGAGCCTGGGGAAAAATCTGTTGGGTATTAACTACACAATTAATTATACGTTCAGAGAGCAGGGAAAAGAAATCAAAAGTGTTGAAATATATAAGCTTACAAAAGTGACCGTTGTGGATTCTCTTACTTTCAGGATCAATGAAGATGCGGAATTATCGGATGACGGGGTTACCAAAGTACGAAAAGTGGAAGCCGATGGCGTAAGATATACCGATGCGGCCAACAAGTCCAATATTGGTATTACGCTTAAATTTACGGATCCGGGAGGGGCTTCTTCCATGTCGGACTTCCTGATATTCAAAAAGAAATAGTATCCTGGAAATACTTCTGGTTACAAGAGCTGCCCGCAGGCAGCTCTTGTTCGTATTCGGGTATGGTAGAAAAATAAGAGGCCACCACGCACTTGAGAGATTAACCAAAGATTTGTAGCTTGGGGTATGACTCCTGCAGCATGAAAATTTCAAAAGAACTGGTACTGCTCTATTTTAACAATCAGTGTTCTGTCTCGCAGGAAAGGCAGGTAGTACAATGGCTGGCCGCTTCGGTGGAAAATACAAAACAAGCCATGAGGTGGATTGATGAGCTGACGGATGAAGAGGAAAAGCTTTTTCTGAAAATGGTGCTTTCTTCCAAGGATGTCTGGAAAGAGACGATGTCTCAAATTGAGGAAAACAAACCCATAGAAGCGAAGCGCAGCGGAAAACCAGGCAAAATCAGGATTTTGATATCCAACTGGCTGCATCATACCTACCGGAACGCCGCTTTACTGGCTGGTGTGCTGATGCTCATTTTTGCGTATTATGTGTATCAAAAAAGCCGGTTTGCAGATATATCTACCAAAATGGGTGAAGTGAAGGAGCATACCTTGCCCGATGGCTCAGAAATAAGGCTGGGGAGCAACAGCCATGTCAGGTACTATTATCACCAGAGAAACGGAGAAAGAAAGTTATGGCTCAGTGGGACGGCGCGCTTTCATATTAAAACCGTAGGAAACCAGCCTGGATTCCAATTGTACCTATCCGGGTATGACCATATTGAAGCTCGTGAAGCAAAAATTGAGGTGACTGAAACCGGGCCAAAGTGCAGGATCTCCTTGCTGTCGGGAGCCGCGCAGCTCCTGACAGCAAGGAGAGGTAAGATGGAGCGGATTGACCTTAAGCTGCACCAGCCGGTTGAAATGGAACGCCTCTAGTATCACGGTGCCGGACCAAACAGAACTTCCGCAAGGACAAAAGCATGGTGGGTAATAAAAATAACCTGTCAGAGTAAAAGTTGTTAAAAGTATAAAAATAAAAATTAACTCTTGTTTTTGTGTTTACTACTGATTGATTATATTTAATCTTTATTTAAGGGCGGAATAATATTTTGAACTGATATTTTAATGCTATCATAAAAAAGTATGAATAAATCATTATTTTCTGAAAAGGAGCTGCTCAGGCAACTTGCTGCTGACAATACTGCTGCGTTCAAAATACTATTTGATCAGAACTACCCCTCTCTGGTCAGGGTAATGATGCGTTATTCCAAGGATCAGGATGAAATTCAGCTTTGGATGAAAGATATATATATACAATTGTGGAAGTCCAGAGAGTTTTTTAAGTCCGAACGAGTTGAAAACTTTCGGGCCTATTCGATTATGGTGGCCCGGAACTATGCTGTAAAGATGTCTTTGAAATCGAGAAAACTTGGTTGGGGAGAGGGTAACGCTGCAAAGGATAGCGAATCATTCACTGCTGTTCAGCAAATCAGGTATTATAAAGCTGTGCAGGAAACAAGTGTTCAACAGGCCTCATTGCCCATTCATCTGGCAGGCAAAATCACTGCCGACCTCTTTACTTCTCTAAAAGCTTTTGAATCACAATTTGTCCGCATCATCTCCTTGCTGAGACAAGAACGGGTGGTTTTTAGAAGATAAGATTTTCGGAAACTTGCTATATTGCGTTAAAATAGCTGTTATGGAGTTTTCGGAGTATCTTCTTCAGAAAAAAATAAACCTTTTGGAATTCAAGGCCGCAGATCCTGAACGATTCGCAGAATGGGAGCGTGTTTTCCCTACCATGCATCCGGACAGTTTTACTGCGCAAAAGAAGTTTTTGATCAATGAAATCCGCCGCAGGTATCATACGCAGGTTTAATCTTCAATGGCGGTCTGTATTCCGACATAAATAGAAGTAAGGGGAAACAGAACAATCATGAGTACACTGGTGATCACAAACGCAATGAACCAGATAAGGCTTTGAAAAAATTTCGCTAATAATATCATATCCGTAAGTCTTTTAGCCTAAGAACAGTCAGATACGAAAAGAGTTGTAACTGACCTGGAAAAAACCACGACAAAAGTTGTTCCTATCTGCCACAAATTCCTGTAAAGTCGCAGTAAGTACATGTTTTTACATCATTTGTCTTCCTGAAAGGTATTTCAGGGTCCAGCAGGTCGTCCAGGATATCGGTAAGAATTTGTTCAGATTGTCCCAGAAACGCAACAGTATTCTCTGCTCCTGCAAGTTCCAATGGGTTGACAATCAGATTTTTCGGATCCCGGAAGGAGTAAAAACCTGACAAAATACGATAGTTTTCGAAGTCGTAGATGTGGCCGCTAAGCCGTAATCCATTTTCATCCAGCATCTTACGATATACCAGATATTCATACAGCCACAACTGACGTACATAACCCATTTTAGGGTCACCAACGGTTTTTAAAACCTCGCGCTGGAAGTCAGGATCATTGAGTTTTTGTTTTCCGGTTACTTCTACACTTCCGGTTTTGTAATCCATAACCAGCAAAGTCTGGTCTTCCGAAAGTTCTATCCGGTCAATCTTTCCACCAAGCCATACCTCGGTAAAACTACCCTGCAGTATTAGTTCGAGCCTGGCCCTGAGCGGTTGCTCGGTTGCCAGTATCTTTCGGCGGGGCTTTTGTTGCATCTGATGTCTGAGGAAGATCAGGATCTGCTGCTCGCCAATCTGATAGTAAATTCTGTTCAAACCCTGGTCTGTGACATATCCCTGGAACCTCGTCTCGAATTCCTCGCGAAGTATATGGATAATTTCTTCTTCAGTAGGATCTGTTCCTTTTGTAAAATATTCAATATCAAGTCGTTCCAGCGAAGCATGTATCCAGGTTCCTATCTTGTCCATACCCAGTTCTTCTTCGACGTCCTCTTTTTCCTGAACGCCTACGATATGCTTAAGGTAAAACTGCATGGAACACCTGATCAGTTCATTGAGATGCGTCGGATACAATCCTTTGCCGCTCAGGTACTTCCTGATCTCCTGCAGAACGCCGTCATCCTTGTAAATTTCTTCATCGGACTGGACTGCGGAGGTACTTTCGAACACAACGTTTTTATTTTCTACCACCAGTTTGGGATTGTATTGCGAAAGTTCATATTCAACCTGCTGAACAAACCTGCTTTTTTCGCCTCCTCCCGGTGCATCGTTGGTATTGGTGTAAAGGATATGAACCTCCGATG
Organism: Dyadobacter sp. CECT 9275; assembly: GCF_907164905.1. Lineage (NCBI taxonomy): Bacteria > Pseudomonadati > Bacteroidota > Cytophagia > Cytophagales > Spirosomataceae > Dyadobacter > Dyadobacter helix. The sequence continues at coordinate 1,696,545 of NZ_CAJRAF010000001.1, forward strand.
CTCGCTGGAGGAGCCTGTAAAAATGGTAGGACATTACCGCTTCCTGGTGCTGGTGCGTGGGCAAACCCACCGACTGTGCCGCATCAAAAGGTATCAGTGAATGCTGGCGCTTTGCAGTGGGCAGAACACCTTCATTGAGTGATAAAATGATAACACGCTCGAAATCAAGCGCCCGGGTTTCCAGCATACCCAAGACCTGCAGATTACTGATGGGCTCTCCGCTAAAAGGTATCCTGGTCTGGCGGATGAGCTCGAACATGAACGTACGTAACGTTTTGAAAGTAATCACATCGGGCCTGTCTTCCATTGTTTGCTCAAATTGTTTGAGCAACGTGTAGAACAGATACAGATATTCCGTTTCAAGGGCATTTTTGTAGTCCTTGTATACCTCCCGCAGCAGATCGATGAGCCCGTAAAAAGTTGCAAGTACCTGGGGCGTATTGTTGCGCTGCCAGCGGGTAAACAGGATTTTGAATAGTGGATGGTTTTCTCCCATCTCAAGCAATTCGTGCTCACTGAGAAATACCTTATTCTGTGTGGTAATGGTCGTCAGCGTTTTCTGGATGATCGTCTGCTCGTCCGTCAGGGGGCGTAAGATCACATGTTCATAGTGCCGGATGAACGGATGATTCAGGATTTTGTCAATGGATTTGTGGCTGAATTTTGGTATCCTGATCACATTTCCCTGTTTGTTCCTGAACTCAACTACATGCTGCTGTAAGTCGAAAATGCTGTCTATCAGTGTATACAGCAGTGAGTTGCGCATGGAAAGGCCCATGGTAACATTCAGGTCTGTAATGGATTCGTCCAGTGAATACAGCATGGGGAGCAGCAGATTCTCGTCTGCAAGTACAATGGCGGTAGGCACGGGGGTGTCTGGTCCATCCGCCTGAAGCATTTCCTTATAGAGCTGGCCGGCTACCTTGGTCTGGAGCGTGGCGTTGGGGACGCCGTAAACAGTCACTTTTTTAGAAGATGAAAGCAGGTCGTCGGAGGTCCAGTTCCAGTTTCCAAACAATCCCGAGCGCTGGTATTCCCGTAAGCTTTTTCCGGCCTCAACACCTTTGTTTACCGACATATAATATTGGTCGGTGTCCCATAGTACCTCCGCCTTGCCTTCTTTCACCAACGACTGTACGATTCGCTTTTCGGCCTCCGTGAAAGCGTTAAAACCTGCAAAATATATTTTTTCGTAATGCTTTTTATCAAAAATGATCTGATCCGGATGCTCGGCTACCTGGCGGTAAGCCATGCCCCTGTATGCCTTGCCTTTGGCCAAAAGCCTGGCTCTGAATTGTTCATAAAGCAGGTGCAGGTTCTCAAAAAGCGAAAAGTACTGTTTGGTACCTTCATAATTTTCAATTTTTTTTCCGGGAGGCATACTTTCCTGCCATCTTTCCAGGGCTTTGGCTTCGGACAAGTAATCGAACAGACGGGCTGTATCAACCATATACTGGTCGGTTTTGTCCAGGTCACTCAGCAGTACCGATGCCCAGCCCATGAAACGGTCAAAAGCAAGATCAGGATCAATATCCCTGAATGTTTCGTAGAGCTCAAGGAGCAGATGCACGGGATCTTCGACCTGCAGTGCCGATACACCCTCCACAAAATCATCAACAGCCATAATATCCGGGCTCAGAACAGGTTCTGCAGTGGTATTGGCAAGTTCCTGTAGCAGAAAATAGGCTGCCCGCCTGGTGGGGACTATAATACCTATCCTGCCCAGGGTTTGCGGATGATGTTGGTAAATGTGTTTCGCAACCCGGTTAAGAAATGTCTGCATTACCTTCAATGGTTTGTTACATTAAAAAAATCACTCTGCCAGAGACATATCGGTCCGATGCCCGCAAATGTTCCTTCATTGCATTTGTCAGGCTTCCTTCGTCCTTAGTGCATCCTGTCTGCCCGTGGTTCGAGTTCTTTCATAATTTCAGCCTCGCTAGCCAACAATTCCTTCCAGCGTTTTCTTACGATGTCCACCGGAATGTATTCCTCAGCAAGTTCGATAAAAGTACGGTAATGGCCTGCTTCTGATATCATCAGTTCCCGATAGAATTTGGTTAATGCATCATCGTCCAGAGACTCAGACAGCAATTTAAACCGCTCACAACTCCGGGCTTCAATCAGGGCGCAAAGCAATAACCTGTCCAGTAATGCTTCTTCGTAATCGCCTTTATTTCTTACTAATTTGAGCAGGCGGCCCACATATTCATCTTTCCGTTGGCGGCCCAGCGGAATGTTCCGCTTACGGAGTTCTTTTAATACCCGTTGAAAATGTCCCCATTCTTCACTCACAATGGGCGTAAGTACTTCCACCAGTTTTGCCTTTTCGGGATAATGTACAATCAGCGAAATGCAGGAGGATGCCGCCTTTTGCTCACAGTAGGCATGGTCGATGAGGATATCCCCGATTTTCATGGCTGCAATATTCACCCATCTGGGATCGGTTGGTAATTCTAACCCAAGTGTGGTAAGTGACATGGCTGGCAGACGGTTATAAGTATTGAAAGAGAGTAGGTTACACGGATACTTGTTTTACTGTACCCTGCTTTAATCAAACAGAGGCCAGAGTATTCCAAAACTGAAAGACCTGCGTAAGGCCAGATACCCCGGCGACTGGTAATATCCTGCCGCGGGCCAGCCCATGTTAACATGAGAAAACTTCAGGAACAGGCGTACCCGCGTAATTCTGAGATTGGCAAAAACATCGGCAGCCACGGATCCGTCCGTTTGCTGGTTCTTGTAGAGGTCTGAAGGCAGGTGAAATTGCTGTGTAACGGGCATGTACGCATAGGCCAGGTAAGCCGACCGGTACACTGCCGAAAGTCCGAGCTGAATAAAGAGCACTTTGGAATACACAAAATCAAAAGTTACCTGTCCGCTTCCGAAAAAGTCTGGGTTTCTGATGATGTTCTTATTGTCATTCAGGGTGTAGTAAGTTCTTGCTGAAAAATTCCAGCGGTTCAGGTGAACATCCGTTGTAGCACCTATCCGGAACAAATTGATCAGTCCGTCGTACTGTTGCGGAAGGGCTTCTTCGTCATAGTATAAGTGTCGTCGGATCAGGTGATATTGCATTTCAGGAACGAAAGATATCTTTTTGGTCTTAAGCGGGATAGATCCGTAAACGGTATTGACCCACTCCAGTTTGAAATCATTTTTCCAATTAAAAACGTTGCTGTTATAGTAGTTCATGAGCATATCCGGCGACCAAAGGATGGTCTGATACCCGGCTTTTGCCCAGCGTGTGGTAAGTTCCCCCTTTAGCTTCAGGTCTTTTGCAACCAAATGCTCACCTTCTGCCGTCAGGTATTGGGACGAATCTTTGAAGTAATATCCAAGCCAGAGCCCGATCATATTCTCAAATTTCAGGCCCGACCGGTATCTTGTGTATGGCGAGCCCTCCGTACTTGTTACCTGGCTCTCCGTCTTTAGTCCGTAGAGCCTCTGGCGCACATAGGCCCGGTAGTTAAACCCTGAAAATGCCCCTTTGATACCGATTTTATTATCAAAAAGTTTATAATATAAATCCTGGCGCGTTGCGGTGGAATCCCGGTAAGCTCCGGGATAAACACCTTTTTCCAGCCCGCGCGACATATCCAGGTCTGTGTATCGGTTAATGGTGGTTTGGTAGTCGGCCTGCTGAAAAACCTGGAAGCCGTTCACCAGCCGGTACTGCTGGTATATGTGCAGTGCCTGGCGTCTTTCCCATGAATTGGCATCGTCGCTGATGCGCGCGGCTCCTTCGTAGTCATAAATTCCTTCACCGCCAGCTGTGGAATCCGGGATAACACCGCCTTGCTCTCTCACTTTCTGGTTAAGATGGCGGTAGTGCGCAAGAAGGAGGTACTTTTTATTTTTGGAGAAAAAGCTGGTTTGGGCGAGGAAAGTCCAGTTCTGTCCCAGAAACGCTTGTGTATTTACGCTGCTATAGGTACCATATTGTTTGTTGGAAGTAAGCCGTTGAAATTTGATACCGAAGTTGAAACGCGGGTTTACGTTCTGGGTATAACCAAATCGTCCCAGTGAAGTTTTACGGGCTCCCGAAACAAATGTTATTTCAGTATGCTGCGAGCGTGTGTTGTAATATTCTACCTCCTCGGGTTTTATACCGTAGGCGTCGTAAGCGTGCATGCCAAGCTGCTTGCCGATATCCTCACGCGGCTGAAAGAAGATATTTCTTGAAGCCGTAGCCACATTTCCAAGGTCCACGAGTGTTCCCCAGGATTGTTCAATGGGCGTCCATCGCTGAAAATTGGTAAGCAAAGTATCCACCCTGTAACGGACCGAATCCCGGTTGTTGAGGATATCCTTTTCGTAGAAATGCAGTGTAGTAGCCGGGCCGTAAATCGTTTTGGTACTGTCGTCCAGAATGGCTCCCCCGCCTCCTGTGCCTGTTCTTGTCCCGCCGGTTCCGGAAGTTGCTCCCGAAGTACCTCCCGAGGGCAACTTTACACCTCCCGGCATTTTGATCTGTGCCTGAGCGGTGCGGTCAATAAATATCAGGCAAAAAATCCCGACGAAAAATGAAAAAGCAATTCTCATAAATATAAAAGTTCAACGGACCGACTGACCGGTTTGCGGAAGGTTATCTGAAATCCAACTGCTGAATTTCTCCTTGTCATCTCCAAAATCCACTTCAATGGGGACATAAGCAAACCGATCCGATACCCCCGCAGCCTGGGCCAGGGGTTTTAACTTTACCATATCCTTTTCCGTTGTGACCACAAAAGTATCGCTTTTTAGGTTTTGAATAAGGGCCGTCAGGTGCGTAGCTGTATAATTGTGGTGGTCGGGGTAAATTATTTTGTCTATAACGTTAAAATGACGACTTACATGGCGGATAAAGGGCTCCGGATTGGCGATGCCGGTTACTATTTTAACATTCTTTAACGTTGCCGAGCCGTTGGCGTGGAAAACTACCGGACCGTAACTGATGCCTGCAAAGAAAACCGGTACTTCCGGTCGGCTGAAGCGTTTGACGGCGGTAAAGATTTTCTCCCTTTCTTCCACAGAAATATTTTCCGGGCATTTGGTGACGATAATCCCATCAGCCCGCCGCGCCCCTCTCCGGGTTTCCCTGAGGCGCCCCGCAGGAAACGGAAGATCCAGGTAAAACGGGCGACTGTAATCATTGAGTAGAATATTGAGATCCCTGCCAATGGCTCTGTGCTGGTAGGCGTCATCCAGCAGCAAAATGTTTCGCCCGGGAAATGCCGTATTTAATTTTTCAGCACCTTCTGCCCTTTGTTCACAAACGGCAACTACAATTTTCTGTCCAAATTTCTGATCATACTGAAGTGGCTCATCGCCTATTTGCGCAGCATCGGACTGGTCCGTTGCCAGTACAAAGCCCTTTGTTTTTCGTCCGTAGCCCCTGCTCAGGATTGCCACAGAAGCTTGCGGCAGCAGGTATTTTACAAAATATTCCACCATGGGTGTTTTACCGGTACCTCCAACAGTAAGGTTTCCTATAGATATAGTAAACTGATGAGGTTTGGTGGAGGACAATATTCCCAGATCATAAAAGGTGTTACGAATGCCGGTGATTGATCCGTAGAGCCAGGAAAAAGGCGTTAATATGAATTTTATCCAATTAGGTTGTCTCATCTTATCTGCATAATTACATAAATTTTGTCTAATATTGTCGCCCCATATTCAGCTGACGCCACTTTTGTATGTCTTTAAAAATAGCTTTCAAGTCTCACAATCTGTTATTTAGAAAGCAGGCAGGTACTTCACGCGGCGTTTTAACCAGCAAGAATTCCCGACTGATACATATCACCGATACCGAAAAAGAAGGCATTTCCGGCTTTGGGGAATGCGGCCCGCTGCCGGGGCTTAGTGTGGATGATATTCCTGATTTCGACAGGCAACTGCAATCTGTTTGTGATGAGTTCAATGCGTTTGACCTGGAGGTCTTTCCCTTTAACCTTCAAATTATTCTGGATCAGTTGGTTCCGCCACATTTGCCTTCAGTACGTTTCGGGATTGAAACCGCTTTACTGGATATCATGCACGGAGGGCGCAGAATTATTTTCGACAATCATTTTTCTGCGGGGCAGACTGGCATTCTGATGAACGGGCTCATCTGGATGGGTTCTTTTGAAGACATGCTGCAGCAGGCTGAGGAAAAACTGGCACAGGATTTCACCACATTGAAACTGAAAGTGGGAGCGATTGACTTTGACAAGGAATGTGCAATCCTCCAGAGAATAAGGGAGCGCTATCCTAAAAAAAAGATTACCCTGCGTGTAGATGCCAATGGTGCTTTTGATGGCACCAATGTTTCGGAACGGTTAAATCGGCTCGGCCAATATGACCTTCATTCCATTGAACAGCCTGTTATGGCGGGGCAGCATGGGCTGATGAAAGCCGTATGTGCACTGTCTCCTGTCCCCGTTGCGCTGGATGAAGAGCTGATCGGGATTGTAGGATACAGAGAAAAATTTGACCTTCTGAAGAAGATCAATCCGCATTACATCATTCTTAAGCCATCGTTACTCGGGGGCTTTCAGCAGACCACCGAATGGATCGAGATTGCCGTGAGGTTAGGTATCAACTGGTGGATTACTTCGGCACTTGAATCGAATATCGGGCTGAACGCCATAGCTCAGTACACCGCCAGCTTTAACAATCCGCTTCCCCAGGGGCTTGGTACCGGCCAGCTGTACCAGAATAACTTTGATTCTCCGCTGGTTGTCCGGAACGGGCGGTTGTTTTACGACAACAGTCTGGATTGGAACCTTACCTGGTGATTACCCTGCCCAGTTAATACCTTTTTGCAGCAGCTTTAATGTCCTGGCTTCATCGGTACCCGCATCCGGGACAAAATTATATTCCCAGTTGGCCTGAGGCGGCAGGCTCATCAGTATCGATTCCGTACGCCCGTTGGTTTCCAGGCCAAATTTAGTACCTCTGTCCCAAACCAGGTTGAATTCCACATATCGTCCCCGCCGCAGATACTGCCATTGTTTCTGTGTTTCGGTTATGGCGTCATCGCGATGTTTGTTCATGAAAAACGTGTAAATCGGGGCGAAACATTCCCCTATGCTTTTTACAAATTGAAAGAGTTGTTCCTTGCTGAGCTGCTGTGCATTACCGGGTTCGTCGGGTTTGAGATAATCAAAGAAAATTCCCCCGATTCCCCGGGTCTCATTTCGGTGGGGAAGATAGAAATAATCATCCGCCCATGTTTTGAACTTTGGATAAAATGCCGGATGATGCTGGTCGCAGGCGGTTTTTAAATGATGATGGAAAAGTGTGGCATCTTCCTCAACCACATAATGAGGAGTGAGGTCAATCCCGCCGCCGAACCAGCATGTGCCGTTGCTCAGTTCGAAGTAACGTACGTTCATGTGAATGATGGGTACATGAGGGTTACGCGGATGCATCACAATGGAAACGCCTGTGGCCGCAAAATGATAATCAGCGCCTTCGCCCAGGTTCATCTGCTGCCGGAGCCTGGGATGTACTTCACCACGCACACTCGAGTAGTTTACCCCACCTTTTTCGATCACATTTCCATTCTGAATCAGCCGGGTTCTGCCGCCTCCGCCGGAATGATGCTCCCACCTGTCTTCAGTAAAAACAGACTGACCGTCGGCTGTTTCTATTTCATGGCATATATTGTCCTGCAAGCTTTTGAAAAAACCTTCTATATCTTCAAGTTTCATGAATCGGGATAAATCTGTTCGCGGCAAAGATACTTGAATGTTGGTAAAAGTTGGTGTGAACAGTGCTTGTCGCAGAAGCAACTCATATCCCTGGGTTAAACAGCCCCGGACATTTTTGAGCCTTGCCATCATTTCGGTTTCTCCGCGAAGGGTATCTTTTCATACGGCGATGGAAACATCGGAATGAAATTGACCTTGATGGTCCTGGCCAGATATATTCCATGAGCTGTTCCTAGGCCTTGGTTAGAGTCATCGTTCTACAGTTTAATATTGTATTCTACCTGTATGGATTGGATATTGAAATATTAAAATTCAGGATTGAAATATTTAAAAAAGTCTTTTCATAAGAAATAAAAAAGGACACTGGGCAGGGAAAGTGCCAGTATGTCCGGTTAGTATTTCGGAACAAAGTGCTTATATGTCCGGTTAAAATGAACAACGTTACCTTAAACAAATGCGCATTATTTTACTTTCGATATTTCTGCTTTTAACATGCTCGCTTTATGCACAACCTTTTACATCAACCATTCGGGGGACCGTCCGGGATGCGGATACAGGGATTCCGCTGGCAGGCGCCAGTCTGCGGCTTGCCTCGCTGGAGAGCGGTATAATGAGTGATGTTTCTGGTAGTTTCCGTTTTGACGGTCTGCCCGTGGGAAGATACGTATTGACGGTATCATACGTTGGGTATGAAAAGCTGGTTATACCAGAAATCCTCCTGGAATCGGGGAAAGAGAGTATTCAGGATATCCGTTTGAGCAGGGCGGCCAATCAGCTTGCTGAGGCTACCGTACTTACTTCCAGGCCTGTGGCTTACAACAGCGTACAGGAAATTACGCCGGAACAAACCCTGCGTTATGCCGCAACTTACCTGGATCCCGCCCGGCTCACTACGTCCTTTGCCGGCGTGGCTGTTGCGAACGACCAGGCCAACGGGTTGATCATCAGGGGGAATTCTCCCAATAGCATGCAGTGGCGGCTGGAAGGCGTGGAAATTGTAAATCCGAATCACCTTTCCAATGCAGGTACTTTCAGCGACAGGGCCACACAAACCGGTGGCGGAGTGAATATCCTGAGTACGCAGCTGATGGGAACTTCCTATTTCCTGAGCGGGGCATTTCCGGCTCAATACGGCAATGCGTTGTCGGGGGTGCTGGATATGTATCTGAGAAAGGGCAATGACGAAAAGTCTGAATTTACAGCCCAGGCAGGGCTCATAGGACTTGATATTGCGGCGGAAGGGCCTTTCTCAAGAAAATCGAAAGCGTCTTATCTCGCAAATTATCGTTATTCTTTCACGGGACTGATGGGAGCTATGGGTGTCAATTTTGGAGGAGAGGACATTCGTTTTCAGGATTTATCATTCAATATTAATCTCCCTGCCGGTAAGGCGGGCCATTTTACTTTTTTCGGCATGGGAGGTATCAGCAGCAATACCTTGAAAGCCGATAAGGATACCACACTCTGGGAATTTCAGAAAGATGGCAGTAATATTTTTTACAAAAATAAAATGGGAGCGCTGGGAATTACCCATGCACTGGTTCTGAATAAAGGAACATCACTGCAATCGACCCTCTTGGGCTCAGGGCTGACCACTTCCCGGGAAGAATTCGCCGTAAATCCTAAGGATTTCAGTACGGCTTTAAAGCAAACAGAAGAATTGTCTAAAAGCAGGCTGTCGGTAAGCAGTATCATAGCAACCCGGTTTTCTGATAAAACCAGATTAAAAACAGGTGCATTTTTAACACTCCAGTCAGACATGGTGGGTACCTCCGCCAAGCCAGCACCGGCCGATCATACTGTTGAAGGATTTGTTCTGGAGCCTTTTGCGAGCTTTAACCATCACCTGACTTCCAGGTTGTCAACGGAAGTAGGGGTACATTATCTTTATTATTCTCTTACCGGCAGCAGTTCGGTTGAGCCGCGTGCTGCACTGCGTTTTCAGGTAACATCGTCCCAGCAGCTTAGTTTTTCCTATGGGCTGCATAGCCAGTTGCAGTTACCGCAGGTGTATATCTCCGGCAAAGAGGGAAACCCGGCACTCAAAGGGAACGCTGACCTGGGGCCTTCCAAGTCGCATCATTTCGTTGTGGGATATCAGAAAAATTTCAGGAAAAATAATTCGCTTAAAGTGGAGGCATACCTTCAGGAGTTGTATCATATCCCGGTTAGCGGCTCGGCGAGCAATTCTTTTTCAGCTCTTAATCTGGTCGAAACCAATATTGATACAAAACTCGTAAGTACCGGAACCGGCCGGAATTACGGTATTGAAGCAACCTTTCAAAAGTACCTGACCAGCGAGTTGTATGTTTTGCTGGCGGGTTCGGTTTACAAATCAACCTATGAGGGAAGTGATGGAATCCGCAGGGATTCACGTTTTGCAGGCGGGCATACTTTCAGTTTTACCGGCGGTAAGGAGTTTAAGTCGGGGAACAGTACCTGGGGCGTGAATACCAAAATTCTATGGGCCGGCGGGTTTAGAGATACACCCATTGATGCGGTCTTATCTGCATCAACCGGTGTTACTGAATATTTAGAACAGGAGGCCTTCACCCTTAAAATGAAAGATTATTTTCGCCCCGATTTGAGGATTTACTGGAAAAAAAGCCGCCGGAGTTACAGCCGTACGCTGGCAATTGATATTCAAAATGTAACCGGTACTAAAAACGAAGCTTTCGGATATTATGATACTTATAAAAAACAAACGGTGATCCAGCATCAGCTGGGCCTTATTCCGGTATTGAGTTATCGCTGGGAGTTTTAATCGGATGGTTTGTTACGAAGGGCTTAGCAGGCCCTTTGTCAGCTTTTCCCATTGTATTTTTGAGAATGCCAGTTTTCCCGCCAGACCAACCACTGCGTTTCTGATCTTATCGCCGAGTTCCCCGGTTTCCGTATTGGCTTTGGTATTGCGGTCATAAACGGCGGCAGTTACGGTTGTTTTTTCCCGGGTAACGGTAAATGTACTGGTTGATTCGTCAGAGTAGAAATGAGCCGTTTCGCTGCTGTCCGTAGCCGGGTTAGGGGCAGACCTTACCCTTAATCCGATACTTTCTACATCTTCGGACTTGTATTCCTCAATTTCTTCCACTTTCACCCAGTCGTATCCCTGGCCTGCGTTGTTTTCGGGCCCCGGTATCTCAATCCTGAAATACCTGCCTTTCACTGCCAGGCCTGGCTGATCGGAGCCATGCTCATCGGTCAGTGTGAAGCTGGCCATTGCTTTCCCGGCCAGTTGCTCCCAGCTATTCACATCCAGCAGCCGATGTTTTGCAGTGGTAAACAAAAACCTGGCCTCTTCCTCATTGGCCGATTTTACCTGGCTTTCCGCGGAAATGGACGTACCCTCCAGATTTTTGGGAATGGTGCGGGTATAGTTTTTCTCGCCCATGCGTCAGCTGCAAAATGTGGTTTGTACTATGACCGCATCGGAGGAGGCTTTCACTGAGTGAACCAGCCCGGGATGATACACCATACTTTGTCCTCTTGTCAGATCAAATACCTGGCCCTCAGTTTCAATCCTTACTTCCCCTTCATAAATCTCAATGGACGAAAAACCCTCCACTGAATAATCCTTCATCACCGCCCCGGATTTCATGGCGGTGATGACCATCGCGAGTTTATCGGATTTGAAAACGGTGATGCCATTACGGTCATTCTTTTCCCAGGTTTTTTCATTCCTGAGTTGTTCAATAAAACCGGGGGTATCAATAAAAACGTAAGGCGCATCCAGTATCCTTTTGCCCTGAGGCCGGTTTTCTGTGGGATGATTACTTTTAATTTCTGTATTCATGTGATTTCCGTGTTCATGATGATGGTTTGAAATACCTGTATGGAAGCGGATAGCAATCTTTATGCCCTCGCCATTACAGAGGGCAATAAATCTTAAGTACAGTATTTTTTAGTTTTTATTCAAGATTTTGTATGATTTTATATAAAAACAGCCTTCATATTTCTGGTTTATTGGGCTGTGCTGGGTAATAGTGCCCAACTGGCTTTGTCTGGCACAAAACTTTTAAGAAGATAGTCTTTCATATAACTCAATCTAGACCAGCTCATGATAGGAGAACCAGGAAATACACCAACACCCGCCGAAACGCCACCGTTGGTACCGCCAGCGGAAGCGCCGCCCGTTACCCCACCTGCCGAGACACCGCCGCTACCGCCACCTGTTGAAACGCCTCCGGTACCCTCGCCGGATGAAACGCCACCCGTAATACCGCCGGTTGAAACACCGCCCATTACACATTAAGCGGATTATATCCCCGCATGATGATTTATAAAAAAACTCCCGGCATGAGAAACTTATCTCGGTTCGGGAGCTTTTACTGTTAACGATCTTTGGGTATCGGCTTTAAGGCTTCTGATATGTCTGTCTGTTTTAGCCAAAGAATTCCTATTGTTTAACAAGCTGGTCAGGAGACTTTACCACAACAATTGTGATGATGGTTGAAAGCAGCAAAGCCACAGCCATGAAAATATAGGATGCCTCGAAGCCGCCTGTGTGGCTGTTGAGATAACCCACCAGGTAAGCTCCGGCGAAGGATCCCAGTGCGCCCAGACTATTGATTAGCCCGATGGCACCACCCACCACATTTTTGGGTAAAATTTCGGTGATCACGGCAAAAAATGGACCGTAGGGGGCATACAGAGCGCCTCCTGCCACCACAAGCAGGGAGAAGGAAATCCAGAAATGTTCGGTACCGAGGTAATAGGAACCCACAAAAGACAACGAGGCGATCAGCAGAAAGGGCCAGATGAAAATTTTCCGGTTCAGGGTTTTGTCTGAAAAATAAGAAGCTGCCAGCATACCGATAATTGCGAGTATATAGGGTACTGACGACAGCCAGCCTGTGGTAACGATGTCCATGTCTGGTGCTGCTTTGATAATGGAAGGTAACCACATCACAAAACCGTAGACGCCTACACTCCACAGTAGATATTGCAGACATAACAGGATCACCGACCAGGACCTGAAGGCTGCCATGTAATTTTTGACTGGCCGGATACCTGCCTGTTCGGCCAGGAGTTGCTCTTCTACTTCTGCTTTCTCAGTATCAGTAAGCCAGTTTGCATCCTTCGGCTTTTCATCAATCAGCTTCCACCACACAAACGCCCATATAATCCCTGGAGCGCCCTGAATAATGAACATCCACCGCCAGCCAAGGGATTCGATCAGATACCCCGACAATACCGACATCCATAGTACTGTAACCGGGTTTCCTAAAATCAAAAAGGTATTGGCGCGGGAACGCTCCTGTTTGGTAAACCATTGGCTCAATAAGATAAGCATGGCAGGCATAACGGCACTTTCCACCACGCCCAGCATAAACCGTATGATGATGAGGCTTGTAACATTACTTACCATACCCGTGGCAGCTGCAAGGCCTCCCCAGCAGATCAGCGAAATGAAAATCAGTTTTTTTGCACTTTTATGGGCTGCGTACTGCGCTCCGGGAATCTGGAAGAAGAAGTAACCCAGAAAGAACAAGGAGCCCAGCAGAGACGAGGTTTCCTTGGTAATCTGAAGGTCTTCCGCCATGCCGCCCGCAACGGCAAAACCAAAATTGGCCCGATCGAGATATGCCAGGCTGTAAGTAATAAAAACAACGGGAATAATACGGTACCAGCGGGCAGGGGCCAGAGATTGCTTCATGGATTGGGAAGTTAATATGGAATGGCTTTCCAATTTTACAATTTTTCTGCCGTGCTATCGAATTTCGGAGCGTAATTAATTCAAAAATTTCTTTATTTAATATTAACTGCTGCTGCGCTACCGGATTGGCCTGTCAGCCGAAACCAAATTCCTGAGCACGCTCCTCATTCGGCAAACGGATAGGTTTGTCTCGCTGATGCTCCTGACCGATGTCATAAATCTCCCAAACCGCCATCAATTTTTGTGTCAGGGTAATGTCTTAGTTTTGAGCTTTCTAATTAGCATTTTTCCAGGAATTTAAACATGACGCATACCTTTCATATACCGGTTTTAGGGCTTGGATATTCTGTGGATACTCCAATCAAAGTTTCTCCGTTTGGTATCTCTTCTGTGGCATCTATTGTGGATGATGTGATGATAGAACGGATGAGGAAACTCCACAGCCTGAAAAACGATGAGGTTTATATCCCGATACTTTCAACAGAAGAGGATTTCAGAAGCAGGCGCATCACGGCTTATCTGGATCTGATGGAAAGGCTTGTAAACAAAGCTTTTGACCGCATTCGAGCTGAGCCGTTTGAACCAGGTACTGACCTGACACGGTATTTTGAACTTTTGCCGGATACCGCTGCCTTAAAATCCGTTTACCAGAAAATGCTCGTCTGTATCGATCCGGTCGAAAAAAGCCGCATGCAGGATGAGCTCAGAAGAAGCATGTCCAAAGGGGCCATTGATGTAAACATTATGTCCAAGGTTGACAAACTGAACCGGGATGTTCATGGGGAACAGTTGCCCGACGATTATTCGGATGCATCTGCTGCGCTGAGAGGTTTTGCCAATAGTACTTTAACGTCTTCCCTGATCTTGTCCGCAGGAATGAATCCGAGGCTTTACAATTATATTGAAACTTTTAAGGATTTCTTCCCGGATGAAAACGGGCAGCTGAAAAAGAAAATTATTTTAAAAGTAAGTGATTTCCGGTCGGCCTTTATCCAGGCTAAATTTCTTGCCAAAAAAGGTATATGGGTTTCTGAGTTCAGGATAGAGTCTGGACTTAATTGCGGCGGACATGCGTTTGCCACGGAGGGCTATCTGCTGGGGCCTATTCTGGAGGAATTCAAAATGCGCAGACCGGAAATGCTGACAGAATTGTTTGGCTTGTATCAAACCGCACTGATCCAAAAGGGAATTGAGATCAGCGAGATGCATACATTAAGGATCACCGTGCAGGGAGGTATTGGTACCGCGGAGGAAAACAATTTTTTACTGGAACATTATCAGGTGGATGCCACGGGGTGGGGTAGTCCGTTTTTACTGGTACCAGAAGTGACCAATGTGGATGAACAGACTTTAAACGACCTGGTAACTGCCAGCACAGACGATTATTACGTGTCTGATTCATCGCCTCTAGGGGTGCTTTTCAATAATTTCAGAAAGAGCAGTGCCGAAAAGCAACGCCTCGACCGGATCGCCAAAGGAAAACCGGGAAGTCCATGTAAGAAGAAATACCTGGTATCCAATACTGAATTTACCAGCGAGCCCATCTGTACCGCCTCACGGCAATACCAGAACCTAAAAATCAAACAGATTATGGCACTGGAGCCCCGGCCTGCTGACTACGAAGCGCAGATCAGTGCGGTTACCGCAAAATTATGCCTGTGTGAGGGATTAAGCACTTCAGCCCTGCTGAAAAACGACCTGCTGGCCAGGCGGGAGAACCATGCCGTTGCGATATGTCCGGGACCTAACCTTGCCTGGTTTTCCAAAGTATATTCGCTGGATGAAATGGTGCGGCATATTTATGGAAAGCTCAATTTGCTGGCCGGAGTACAGCGGCCAAATATGTTCATCAATGAACTGAATCTTTACGTTGCGCACTATCAAAAGGAACTTGAAATACAGGCCAGAAAAATGAATGATAAAAAGACGAAGTATCTTCAGAAGTTCAGGGAGCAGCTGCTGTCGGGGATCGAGTACTACAAAGAACTGATCCCCCAATTCCCGGGCCAGTCTTTTGAATATCAGAGAGAAATGTTTTCGCAGCTAGGGGCCATTGAGCTTGCGCTCAAAGTAGTGCAATAGGGAATTCCCTTATCATTTATTCACAGAATCGGCTGGTACTTGATGTAGTATCCAGCCGATTGGTATGATTTACAATGAATTATCTTGGGGTATTTTCTGGAAACAATCAAGCGGATTTCAGATGCGCAATGGTCATGTCGGGATCATATTTGCCAAAGATAACGGGAGTCTGTCCTTTGTCGTCAGGGCCCTGTTTCGGAAGCGTTGTCAAATTACGGAAGAGATAGTCATATGTTTCTTTGACTGTAACCCGTTGGTCTGCGTTTTTATCTGCCTTGCCTTCCAGTCCTTCCACCAGAAATTTGGTGAAATAGCCATGTACGATATCTACATTTTCACCGGCATTCTGGTAGGAGCGGGTGGCCATCAGCACGACCAGTCCTGATTCCAGGTCTTCCAGAGATTTTTTAGGCAGCTCTTTTTTTTGTTTGGTTACATCATTTTTCATACTGCCCGACTTGCAGGCATCCGCAAAGCAGAGGCGCGTTTTTGCCCGGCATTTACGAAAAGCTTCCTTGATATCCTGATGTAATAAATTCGTTTTTGGATCACTGAGGTCAATGTCATAGGCTGCGAAGTAACCCGTACTACCATGTCCGGCAAAGTAAAAGATCACGCGGTCATCGGGGCCCGATTTTGCAAAGGTCTTTTCTAATTGTTCCAGGATATTGGCCTTGCTTGCCTTATTGTCAATCAGCAGTGCAATGTTGGCTTCCGGTACCGAACCACCTGCCGGTGTTTTCAGAAAACTGTAAAAGAGATGCGCATCGTCATCACAGTACCTCAGGTTGTTGACCTGGTTGGGGCGTCCAGCCCTAAGATAATCCGATACTCCAACAATGACCGCGTAGGTCTGGCCCTCTGTTTTTACGTCTTCTCCTGAATTTCGCAGCCACCGGTATCCAAAGAATATACTGCCGGCAACTCCAAAGAACAGGATCGTACTGACTAGATTTTTCATAATAGATTTTTCTAAGCTTTGAAATTGTTTTCGATGCCGGACAGTATCCGGATTTAATAACCAATGGCATTATGAAGCTGTTGTTCCCCCCATTTTTTCCATCGCTCTCCGGCAGTATTGGCCGGTTTGCTCGCTTTGGCGGACTTGACATTGGACGACCCACTTTGGTTGTTACCATTATTGATATTAATGGTGACAAGGTATATCCTGGCTTCCGGGTAGCCTTGCTCTGCCGCCAGTTTTACATACTTGCGCCCTTGCGTGGAGTTGGCCACTGTACCTTGTCCGTTTAAATACATTTTCCCAAGTTCAAACTGTGCGTAGGCCGAATTCCCTTCTGCTGCTTTTTCAAACCATGATTTGGCCAGTGGAAGATTTTGGGTGACTTTGTATCCCCCCGTCAGATAGATGTACCCCAGGTTGTTTGCTGCGTCCACCAGCGGTCTTTTGTAATAGGCCGCTTCGAAGAGGGCCGCCGCTGCCGCGTAGTCTTTTGGAGCGCCTTTTCCCATGAAATACATATAGCCCATATGAAATTTTGCTGGTGCGTAATCTTCTGCCAGTTCAAAAAAGCCTTTCGCTTTTTCAAAACTTACGGGTGCCCCGCCGCGGCCTTCCATGTAATAGGTGCCCAGTATATCGTTTGTGGTATCGTCCATGGCAATGGTACCTGCATATTTGTCCAGCGTTTGAAAAATCTGGCCGAAAGTCGTAGCGGTATCTGCTGCCGGAATGTTCCCGAAAGTGGTAGCTTTTGCCCAGCTAAGCTCATTTTTCGCTTTCTGTTTCCAGTAGAAAAAGTAGCCCAGGCCCAATACCACGGCAAGGCCGGCGGCTATCATACCGAGGGTTTTTCCGGAGAAAGACCTTGTCTTTTTGATCGTATTGGTACTTAATTTTTGCCGGGTAGATTCAAGCTGAAAACGGGCAGGCATGTTGGCAGGATCAGTGCGGAGAATTTCTTCATAGAGTTTGATGGCTTCGTGAATGTTTTGTTCTCTGGCAAAACCAGATTTTCCTTCTGCTTCCCGAACAAGGTAGTCGGCCCGTTGCGAGAGTTCCTTTACATTCGAAACAGGTTCGTCAATACGAAGGGTGTTTTCCTGAAGAATAATGGGTTTTGGATTTGGTTTGTAATCCGGGGTGACACCGAGCAAGAGAAGTAATTCATCAGCTTTTTGAACCCTTTGGGTATTGTCAGCGACCAGGCATTTTTCAATTATCGTCTTGAATGGCTCGGGAACAGCGTTTATCTTTTCCGAAACTTTTCCGTTTACGATCAGCTTGCTCACTTCCAGGTTCCAGCTTTCCTGACTCATGGTACGCGGAGCCTCAAAGGGAAGTTCTCCAACAAACATCTGGTAGGCAATCACGCCCACCGCCCATAGGTCAACATTATGTTTTATGTCCCTGTTTGATATCTGTTCGGGTGCAGCATAGGCAATAGAAAGCCCGATGGACGAATTCTCGACGGCCCGGGTATTGCTGTCGGCTAGTTTGCTCAGGCCAAAATCCGTAAGCTTAGGTACCCAGCGGCCATTTTGATTGTCCATGAGCACATTTTGCGGTTTCATGTCCCGGTGGATGATGTGGTGGTTGTGCAAATGTCCCACACCTCTGAGGATGCCTTCCAGGATCTGATGTTTTTGATCGGTATCCAGGGGATATTTGTTCAGGACATCGGCCAGGTTTCCTTCTTCATAAAAGGTAAGGATGGCAAAATCATATCGTACCGGCATGAAGGTAAAGCGGAAGCAATTGCCGTAACGTGCGACGTTTTCATGCGAATCGAGTTCATCAACAATCTGTTTTTCATACATCAGATTGAATTTTTCGTGTTTGACTTCCGCGATCTTGACGGCAATATAACGTTTCTGTACGGTGTCGTAGGCTTTATAGACGGAGCCAAATCCTCCTGCACCCAGCATGGCATTTTTGTCCTGGGTATCAAATTGATAGCGCTTCAAAAATTCTTCGTAAGTCATGATCTTGCTTTTTGTTGTTCCTTTTGAACCTTTATCGAATACAAAGGCGGAAGGTCACCGTGGGTTGTTGTTTAATTTATTTTTTACCTTTATTTTAAAAGGCTGGCCAGAAGGCGAATTGCTGGCCGAGGAGTCTTTGGAAACATGTTTGTACGTGGTTTGCTGCTTTCTCGTTTTAGTTACTTTGGCTGGCTGATGAAACAAATACCATACGGCGGAAAAAGCAGCCAGGGCTAGTACCCAGCCTAAGCTTTCCCGCAGAATCCTGCCGTTAGCAGCTCCTTTGCTTTCTCGAACAGGCACTTTCTTGTTGAATTCAACAGGCTGCAGCAACTCCACTGTAAGGTTTTCAACTTGGGTAATACGCACGAGATAGGCCGAGAAGTTATCCCTGCTGTTTTCTCTGCAAAGACCTGCTATCCGCTCCATTTTGACAGTATCTGCATCCTGGGTACTCAGGATTTCCGTAAGGGTTGTATCATCCACACTTTCCAGGATGCCATCGGAGCACAGAAAAAAGTAGTCCCCTTTGTTGATTTTCGGAATGGTGTGGACATCAGCCGTTACATTGGGGTCATTTCCCTGTAAGGCCCTCATAATGACATTTCTTCTCGGGTGCGACAACGCTTCGGCCTCTGTGATCAGCCCTGCATTGACCAAATCATTTACGTAACTGTGATCACGGGTTTTCCAAAGAATCTTACCATTACGGATGTGGTATACCCGGCTGTCGCCAATGTGTGCAATGGTAGCTCCGTCTTCATGCAGGTGTAATAAAGTGAGTGTTGTAGCCATTCCTTCTGAGCCTGGATTGTCCCGGAGGAACTTCTCAATCTCAGTTTTTGCAAATGCAATTGCGTCATACACGGTTTGGGCTTCACTTTTGAAGATACTATTCCTTCTAAAATAATCAGGAATGGCCTGGCAGGCAATATCACTGGCTATTTCACCTTTTTCAGCTCCTCCCACGCCGTCACAGACCAGAAACAGCCTGTCGTCGGAAGTAGCCATTCCCTTAGCGGGGAACAGGTTATCTTCATTATTTGTTCTCTTGCCTATTTCGTGCAGTGCACAGGGCCTGGCTATTTGTATCTTCATAGATCAGAAAATAACTGTTTTAGCAAAATCCCCGTTAACAACTGTTTCAGTAGCCTTTCGGGCGGTACCAGCAATGGCAGGAGTTTTAAGGATTACCTTGGTTTTTCCCAGTTGCATAATGGCGCCATCCACCAGTTCAAGTGTTGTTCCGCGTTTGAGCGGATAAGTATTAACAAAAGTGGGATTGATAGAATCCGGATGTTCCGAAACCCAGTACTTATAAGCCCCGTCTTTCCCTTTTACCACTTCAATGATCAGGTGATGACGGCTCATATACCGGTCCTGAGACTGGATCATTACTTCGCAAGGCTTACTCACGGATGCTCGCCCTACGGTCTGTTTTCCTGTTTTAAGCGGCAAGGTTTGTGTCTGGGTACTCTCGTCGTGAACAATCACCCAGCCGACTTCGGCAGGCTCAAAAATAAAAGTACTTTCCTCGCTGGCAGATACAGGAATCACTTCCGGGGGCAAATAAACCTTGACCGGAGAGTTGCATCGCACGCATTTGATAAAGGGGTTTTGTACGGAAAGCGCCTTTTCGTTAATCCTTAAACGGGCACTGCAGGACGGACATGTAATAATCATATAAAATCAGATTTAGCGCCGGGAATCAGACAACGTCGTCGGGGTTCACCCATTCGTCGGTACCTTCGAAATTGTTGTCGAAATCATCCGGAGAATACGACAGATCGAGTTCAGAGCCAGTGACGGTACTGTCGGCCTCTATATAATTTTCGTCGGAATCTCCCTCCAGAGGGTCATTTTGATCAGGAATGGGTTCTTCGTTTACTTCATCACCATTCGGATCTTCTTCCGGAGAATGCACAGGCACGGTTTCATGTGTTTCTGCCGGGATATCCAGTACGTTTTCCTCATTGGCAACCCACAAAGTATTAAACTGGTTTTTCACTTCTGCTGGCAGGGCTGCGTATTCGTTCGGATGGCAGGTGTGGTACAGATGGCCGTGCCATTCAAACAATGCTCCGGGGCCCATTTCTTTACGGCTTGCTTCAAATGCCTCGTCAAAAGAAAGATTACCGGATGCATAACCAATTTTGATGTTATCAGGAATAACCTGTACATCAGGTGATGGATTTAACTCCTGATGAGGTGGTGGTCCGGCGGGTGCAGAAACCGGGGTGCCTGGCTGTACAGGATTAACAGGAGCTTCAGGATTTGCAGCGGTGGTATCTGTGGAAACAGATTCGGTCGAATCAGCCGCAACGACTTCCGGTTCCTCACCGGTTTTTTGTGACCCATATGCATCAATAGCAACGGCACCAATACCAGCCATGGCACCCGCACCTACGGCGGCGGCAGGTTTAATATTTTTCTTTGCATGAGTTTCTGGCTTCCCTCCTGTTACTCCACCGTCTTCTGAAATCAGTTGTGTTTGCTCCGACATGGTTTTGAAAATTTTATATGTTAGCTAAATACCGGCCTCTTCCGGCCTTCTGACTCTTTATCGCCGGGATAGGAAGGAGGTCACCCTATTTTTTGATTTTTTCTTCAATTTTTTTAAAACCACCGGGCCTTACATTTAGGGCAACGCCTCAGGTGTTCGGCATCATTCCAGGTAAGCCATTCATAATCACGCAATGGCTGCTTGCAGGAAGGACATACCCACATCCTGCGCATGTCTTCTTTTAACTTTACACGCCTGCCTTCCAGGTTGTAGTGGTTGGCTGCCCATAACATGATGATCCGCCCGATGTACGGGATGGCCAGGAGTACATCTATTTTCTTTTGAGACTGAAGAATGCTGATCCGCTCTGTTTCAAGGGTATCCCATACTGGGCGCAGCTCCTGAAATTCAGCGGAAAAGTCATCCGGTTTTTTATTGAATCTGAATATTTTACGGGGGTCCAGGGCAACCTTGCCCAATGTAATGCTGCTTTCGCCGGTGATCAGGGTTTTTCTGACCCTCATCCCGTCCACATAGGTACCGTTAGAGGAGTCATTGTCTTCCAGCTCCGCAGTATTTTCGTTTCCTAGAGTAGCAACAGCGTGATAGTGGCTCACGCTAAGGTCATCAATTACAATATCATTATCCGGTTTCCGGCCTATCCGAAGTACCTGCGTTTTCATAAAAGAGGGGGCAAATTTGTTCCAGTAAAATTATATTAAAGGTGTGATTTTATCTGTTTTTTGGATGACATAAACCTTCCGCCCGATCCATAGTTTGTATATTCCGGTGTCCCGGTCATACTGGAGCGTAATTTTTTCACCTTTTTCAGACAGAGTATCGGAGTACAATTCGATAACGGCATTAAACCGGTAGTGAAAATGGTACTTAGGTTTTCTGATGATCACTACATCAATAAATTTTTTATCCTGTAATACAGGTTTGTCGTTTAAGGTACTCCATGTAAGAAACGGAACTCTGAAGGCCTCGTTTTTTCCGTTAAGCCTTATCCCCATCTGCTCACCTATCATATCAGAAGGTTTTTTCAGAACGGTCCAAACGCCAATGATCGTGATTGCAATGGAAGCAGCGATGGCCATGTAAGACCAATTTCCCCAGTTTACCCGAAGTACTTTTTCTTTTTTCTTTTCGGACGGAATGTTTTCCTGGCTGTTGAGAACCGGTATTTTGTCTTCTTCCTTCATTCCTTCTTCCTCCATCAGGCTGAGGTGAAATTTATCAAACATACTACGAAGGGATGCCTGTTCTCCCTGGTGCACAATCAGGTTTCGCACCGCAAGCTGAGCTTCCACTTCCAGGCGGAAGTCGGGGTCTAGTGCCATGGAATTTTCAAAATCTTTACGTTCGCCGGGAGGTAACACTTCGTCCAGATAGCGGTCTATCCATTCGGATTTATTTTCATCGTCTGTCATATCCTTCATGCGTAGAATTGTTTCAAAGTAATTGCCGCTAAGTGTCTGGCAGTACCCATACACTTGTTTTTCTGGCTTTTTGCCGAATTGGCGTCCGCGTAGCCCAATTCTTTTGCAATCTGAATCATCGAAAGTTTGTCATAATAATAGGCCCGAAGCAGATCTCTGCATTTTTCTCCTATCTTGCTCATTACTTTTTCCAAAGCATCCGGGTAGGGTGATTCTGTTTCTTCTTCCAGTACTGCGCCTTCCGGCTCGTCACCAAAGCCGGTTTCGATCATTCTGCCTTTTTTTCTTAACCTGTCGATCCATTTGTAATAGCAGATCGAATAGAGATAGGTCGACAGCTTGCTGTTCAGCTGATCCAGCTTCCCTTTCTTAATCTGTAACACAACTTCTATCATGGATTCCTGGTATACATCTTTTGCATCGTCGGCATCGCCGCTGTTTTTGTAAACAAGGTTTTGTATCCGGCCAAAATTTTCTTTGTAAAAAATGCTGATGGCTCTTTCGTTTCCATCTTTGATAGCCTGAATGAGGGGTAAATCCGGGAAGCCAATTTCTGTTGTCATAAGTAAGTCGAACACACAGGGGGATAGTCACTTATAAATTTAGAAAAATATTTTATCTCCCTCAATCATTTAATATTATAAAAGTGTCAATATGTAGCCGATGTGTAACTTATAGCGATGATCATTCACGTTAGAGATGGGTGGTCGGGGATTATACCCGGAAATTCGCTGAGGTAACAGAAAGGAGCCCAAACTGTTTGCCACGATGTCGGAATAATCCGTAAGTTGCTGATATAAAAAGAATAATAATGTACCGCTGTACGGCGGCTGAAAGTAATAAACCGTTGCCGGACCAGCGTAATAATCGTTAATTTGCGTAATCCTTAACAGAAAAATAATCAGCAGAAATATGATGAAATCAGGACGCAGGGCATTTCTGGAAACCTTTACCAAGGTGGCAGGCTCATCAGTATTAATAGGTTCTCAACTTCTGACAGCCATTCCCGTCCTAGGGGAGGTAAGGGGTAGCATGACGGTAGGGGAGGTGATAGATCTGATTCTCAAAACAATTCCCGGCGCACCATTTTCCAAAACCGTTGATACCTTAAAATCGGGAAGTGCAGGACAGCCGGTTACCGGCATCGTCTCCACCATGTTTGCTACCGTGGAAGTGATTGAAAAAGCAGTGAAGCTTGGTGCTAATTTTATTATTGCGCATGAGCCTACTTTTTATAATCATGCGGACGAAACCGCCTGGCTGGAAAATGATGCGGTTTTCCAGTATAAAAAAGCGTTGCTGGACAAGCATAAAATTGCGGTTTGGCGTTTTCATGATTACTGGCACACGCACCAGCCGGATGGCGTACAAATGGGTGTGCTTACCTCGCTGGGCTGGGAAAAGTATTATGATGAAAAAAATCCGGCGGTGGTGACCCTGCCCGGGGTGTCTTTGAAAAACCTGACTACTCATGTGAAAGAAAAACTGGGTATTGCCACCATGCGAGTGGTGGGAGATCTGGCCCAGCCGTGCAAACGGATTCTGTTGATGCCAGGAGCATCCGGTGGACGGAATCAGATCGGTGCGATCATCAGGGAAAAGCCGGACGTACTCATTTGCGGAGAGGTGAGCGAATGGGAAACGGCGGAATACGTACGGGATGCCAGACGCAAGGGTGATAAACTGTCATTGATTGTTATGGGGCATTCTCCGAGTGAGGAGCCTGGTATGAAATGGCTGGAATCCTGGCTTCAGCCAAGGGTGCCGGGTATAAAAGTTTCACATGTGGAATCAGGCAGTCCGTTTTTGTTTGTATAGGGCAGGGTTAGGGATGCAATGCAGGTTTGGTGTTGTTTCGTAGCCACGGCACAGGGGGGTAGTCATGCGCTCAGGCCCTTGGTAAATGAATTTCGGTCATCATACATCGGGCAGACCCTCCGCCGTTTCCTTCAATGACGGATAGATCGGTGTGCAGGATATTGGCATAGTCGCTGAGAGCGGTGCGTTGTTTTTGTGTAAGCGCTTCGTATGCCTGGGTGGACATCACCAGAAATTTGTCTTGCCTGGCGTTACGTACCATTAGCATATTTCCTGCAAAATGATGTACCTGGTCCAGCGTCAGTTCGATAATATATTTGTTGGTATCTTCCAGTGCAGTACGAACCAGGAGGCGTTCGTCGGGATTTTTGATGGCATCCAGGCAAACGACGGCAAAAATATCTCCCACACACATGATCACATTGGTATGGTATATCGGCTTATTATTTTCGTCCGAAGCTGAAAATGGCACAATTTCGTACCCCATTATTTCGCCGAATTTTTCCAGAACTTCTATGTGGGTACGGGGCGAAAGACAGGCATAAGCAATTTTATAACGCCGGTCCAGCACCATACTTCCGGTACCTTCCAGGAATTTATCTTCCTGTTCGAAATACGTGAGGTCAATAATTTCTTCTACCTTAAAATCTTTTTTCAATGCCTCAATGATATCCGGCCTGCGTTCGTTCCTGCGGTTTTCGGCCATCATGGGGTACAAAATCACTTTTCCGCTTTGGTGAAATGAAATCCAGTTGTTGGAAAAAACAGCATCCGGACGGTCTTTTTCTTCATTATCATCAAATATATGCAAAGAGATACCTGCCTTTCGAAGCTGTGATACCATCAGGTCAAACTCTTCTCTGGCGCGATTCTGGGCAATCGTCATCGTTTCTTTAGCAAAATCCTCCTGCTGAAATTCATTGCTTTCGGCGGTCTGGGTATTAAATCCGAAATTCACCGGCCTGATCATCATGATCTGAGCGGTGGACTGAGGCTGTATCTGAGCCGTTGAGGTGATGACGCGCATAGTAGCAAAAGTTAGGTGCGAATAATTTCCGGCCTACCTGCAATTTAAGTTATTACTGAGCCGAATACAAACTTTTTAATCCCTGAGAACCGGCATGCTCATGCAATGCGAACCGCCCCTGGCCCGGGATAACTCGGCCGAAGGCAGGGTGATAAACGTGTCGGTAAGGGTATCAGGCGATAGGTCATCGTTTTCAAAACGGAAGATCAGTTCCGCGGCGCTAATGATATGAAATCCCCGTTCCCGGAAAGCTTCCAGGGTTTTATCATTACGGTCATAGCCGATCACCACGCCATTTTGTATGGCCAGTAAATTACAGGAATCGGTCCACTGCTCCCGCTCGCCAAAAGGAAATTCATTGTTTCCGGAATAAATAAACTGAACGTCGTCTTCGCAATTCAGATCATTACGGCTGATATCCGTCAGCAGATCTTCCAGGTTTTCAATTTCGATGGGTTTGTGTTCATGGCCTTTGATAAACTGAAGTATCCTGAAGTCCTGCTGAGGCTCGGCAGGAGCAAAAAAATGAAGCACATCCCGTTTCTTAGCCTCGTCGCCGGTACGTGCCAGAGCGCCCAGCAGTACCCACATATTTTTCTTAACCTGCGTAAATAGGGTGTCGATATGCATGTAATCCCGTTTTTTAGGGATTTTGATGATCGTTATGGTATCTACAACATTTCTGTCAAAAAGTATTTTCATAACCTGCTGTGCAGCGTACACAGAGGTTCTTTCACTGCATCCGATCAGCAGATGCCTGGGTGCAACCATCATGACGTCTCCTCCTTCCAGTGTACAACGGTGGTAATCGCTGGCTTTTTCTTCATCGGGGAGCAAAAAATGCCGTTCGTTTTCCGGTATTTCTATGATATTTTCCCTGATATCCGCAAACATGGGATGATGAAAGAAAACAAACTGAGCCAGTATTGATTCCCTTGTTCTGGCAGCTTTCGCCGGTTTGTTCAGCAGGATGTGGTCGTTAATCACTATACCTATATCCCGCATGAAAATCAGGTTGGGCAGAGGAGCAAATAACATCCGCCTGTCCGGCAGCGAACCTGAAATGAAAATGGTGGCCAGTTCATTCGCATCGTACGCGGTTAGCGCTTCGTGAGTCTGAAAAGAACATTTTTCTATGCCACAAATAGCCGCGGTGAGTTTTATTCGTACAGACTCGTTTTCCAGAATCTCACCCAGCAGTTTCTGGATATCAATCACTTTGTCGGAGTTGAAATAGGACTCCGAACCGGGGATATAGAATTCCCGGGAGGTATCCGCGTCAATAGCTTTCAGTCTGCCTTTGATTTTGGCCGGATCCAGAAAATACAAAAGGAGTTTTACAAAATAGTCATATTCGGCACGGCGCATCGTGTCCAGATGTACGATATCTTCGAAGAGCCAATCCTGTGCTTTGGAGGGTACTACCTTGCCCAATCCACGGTCCGGACTGTGGATAAGCAACTTCCTGAGCCGTCCGGTTTCGGTGGAAACATTTATTCCTGAATGGTTTGAGGTATCTGTTTTCATATGTTGATGACATTTGAACCGCCGGGTTGGGCAGATAACCATAATATATGGGGGCTATGGGAACATCCCTTCTCCGAAAACGGTTTAACTCTTGTATGCATGCCGTTTATCCAATGGTATTGCATTTTAATATACGGGCAAAGGTTACTACTTTTGCGGTAAATTACCAAGAACTACATATTAAGTATAAATTTAGTTATGCTCTCAATTAATGGATTGCGTGCCTCCATCGAAGGCAAAGAAATATTAAAAGGAATTAACCTGGAAGTGAAAGCTGGTGAGGTACATGCGATTATGGGCCCCAACGGTTCAGGCAAAAGTACTTTAGCTTCGGTTTTGGCGGGCAGGGAGGAATACGAGGTGACCGGTGGCAGTGTAATATTCGACGGAAAGGAGTTACTCGAACTTGCCGCTGAGGAAAGAGCTGCCGAAGGGATTTTTCTTGCATTTCAGTATCCTGTGGAAATACCCGGGGTAACGACCATTAATTTTCTTAAAACAGCCGTTAACGAAATCCGGAAATATAAAGGTGAAAACCCTCTGGATGCCGCTCAATTCCTGAAAATGGTAAGAGAAAAAGCAAAGCTGGTAAGTATGAATGATTCATTGCTGAAAAGGGCTTTGAACGAAGGCTTTTCGGGAGGAGAGAAAAAACGCAATGAAATTTTCCAGATGGCAGTGCTTGAGCCTAAGCTGGCTATACTGGATGAAACAGATTCGGGACTGGATATTGATGCGCTGCGTATTGTAGCAGAAGGTGTTAACTCGCTCAGGTCGCCGGACCGTTCTGCCATTGTTGTAACGCACTACCAGCGTTTGCTGGACTACATCGTTCCGGACTACGTTCACGTATTATACAAAGGCCGGATTGTGAAATCGGGACCGAAGGAGCTCGCGCTTGAACTGGAAGAAAAAGGTTATGATTGGATAAAAGCTGAGGTAGAGGCAGTTGGTTAATAAATCTCTGCCAGTATCCTGCTGATCATTTATCATCACCCAATTTTAAGAAAAGAATGAGTACCGAAACAATAGATTTAAAAACAAAGTTAGTCGCTGATTTTCAGGCGCGCGAGGCCGTCATGAACGGGGAAGCGAGTTCTGCATTTCATCAGAAGAAACGTGCCGCCATTGCACGTTTCGACAAACTGGGATTTCCGACGATCAGAAATGAAGAATGGAAATACAGCAATGTAAAAGATCTGATCAGCGAGTCGTATCATTTCAATGCTGAAAGTACACTGTCTTCTGCCGATCTGGAAAACCTGAATATTCCTGATCAGGATGCCAACATTCTGTATTTCGTAAACGGGCACTACCGTCCAGAGCTCTCACAGCTCATTTCGTCATCGGAGTTTATCACGATTGATTCATTACAGGGTGCGTACAAAATAAATCCTGAGCTGGTAAATACCTATTTCAGCGAATTCAAAGAGAACCCCGATGCCTTCACAGCATTGAATACTGCTTTTGCACAAGATGGTGTTTTTATTCATGTGCCAGACAACCAGGCTGTTGACCACCCGGTTATCCTGCGTTTCGTATCCGATTCGCGGACACAGAATACGGGCAGCCAGCCACGTAACATTATTGCGGTTGGCAAAAATGCACAGGTAAAACTGGCCGAATCTTTCAGGACTCTGGGCGACCAGCGCTCTTTTACCAATGTGGTTACAGAAATTCACATGGGGCAGGATGCCAATGTTGAATATTACAAGGTCCAGAACGAGAGCAATATGGCGTATCATATAGGTACGACACAAGTTTATATGCTGGACCGCTCCCATTTTTATGCTGGGACGATTACGCTGAACGGGAAATTTACCCGCAATAATCTCAATATCCAGCTGGATGGAGAACGCTGCGAGGCGCATATGTACGGCCTGTATTTCCCGGACGGTACGCAGCATGTGGATAATCATACCGTTGCGGATCACATGAAGCCTAACTCTGAAAGCAATGAGTTGTACAAAGGAATTCTGAGGGACAAGTCGAAGGGGGTATTCAACGGGAAGATATTTGTAAGACCTGATGCGCAGAAGACCAATGCTTTCCAGTCTTGTAAGAACATTGTTTTGTCGACCAATGCCACCATGAATACCAAACCACAGCTGGAAATTTATGCGGACGATGTCAAATGTTCGCATGGAACAACCACCGGGCAGATCGACGAAGAAGCGCTGTTTTACATGCGTTCGAGAGGGATATCCCGCCCGGAAGCGATGTCGTTGCTGATGTATGCCTTCTGTGCTGACGTAGTTTCTCAGATTAAAATTGATTCGATCAGAGAATATCTGGAGGAAGTGATCGCTGAAAAGCTTTCGGAAAAGTAAAGAAAACTGGGCGTGTTTGATCTGATGGGAGTTGCCTGGCCTATACCCTGCTGCCAGTTCCACCATTAACTTAGGTACTATATGATAGCTTCTCAAAAAATTCTTGATATAACCTCCATCAGAAACGATTTCCCCATTCTGAACGAGGTAGTGAACGGGAAACAGCTGGTTTATTTTGATAACGCGGCTACTACGCAGAAACCACAGGTAGTGTTGGACGCTATTTCAGGATATTACGGGCATTATAATGCTAATATCCACCGGGGAATCCACCATCTGGCAGAGAAAGCCACCGGAGCATTTGAACAGTCACGGCGAAGCATACAGGCTTTTCTGAACGCTGCTTCTTCCGAAGAGGTAATTTTTACCTATGGTACTACCGACAGTATCAATCTTGTGGCGCAGACCTATGGACGGAAATTCCTTGGAGAAGGCGATGAAATTATCATTACTACCATGGAGCACCATTCCAACATTGTGCCCTGGCAGATGTTGTGCGAGGAAAAAGGCTGTATCCTGAAAGTGATACCGATCAATGACGCGGGAGAAATTATCTTCGAGGAATACGAAAAATTGCTCTCAGAGCGCACCAAAATTGTATCCGTAGTGCACGTTTCCAACGCACTCGGTACTATTAACCCGGTGAAGAAGATCATAGAGAAAGCTCACGAGTTTGGAGCCAGAGTATTGATTGACGGCGCGCAGGCCTGCTCTCATATTGATATAGACGTTCAGGCACTGGACTGCGATTTTTATTCGCTGTCGCTGCATAAAATTTACGGGCCCACCGGTATGGGGGTGCTTTACGGAAAAAAGGACCTGCTCAACGCCATGCCGCCATACAGAGGCGGAGGGGAAATGATCAAGGAAGTGACTTTTGCCAAAACCACTTATAACGAACTCCCTTATAAATTCGAAGCTGGTACTCCTAATATTGCGGATGTGATCGCTGCCAGATTTGCACTGGATTATGTGGCCAGTCTGGGAAAGGAAAATATAGCTTCCTATGAAAACGAGTTGCTGGAATATGCAACGGCTGCATTAAGCGAAATTCCCGGTCTGAAAGTTATCGGGCAGGCAAAGGAAAAGGTGAGTGTGATATCCTTCGTTATGGAGGGTATTCATCATCAGGATATTGGTGTTTTGCTGGATCAGCAGGGGATAGCCGTCAGAACGGGGCACCATTGTACACAACCTTTAATGCAGCGGTTCGGTATTACCGGAACCAGCAGGGCTTCCTTTGCCGTTTACAACACGACGGAAGAGATTGATAAACTTGTTGCAGGCTTACTTAAAGTAAAGAAAATGCTGAGCTGAAACGTGTTAACTTTATACAGAATCAACACACTATATATGGATAACGCAATAACAGAAGCCCGGAGGTACCTCGACAATGCGCGGGAATTGCTCCGTGAAAAGGCGAAAAAAGAAGAAGGATATTATCAGGATACTAAATATGTAAAGCTTGCCGGCCATGCTGCTTACGATGGAATTCTGGTTGCACTGGATTCATATTTAGGTAAAAAGGATAAGGGAAGAAAACATGTGGACTGGTATAAGGGGCAGTTGTCTGTTCTGGATAGAAAACTGCTTACGTCTTTTGTTGCTGCCTACGACACCCTTCATCTTTCGATGAGCTATGACGGAAATCCTAGTGTGAAAGTTGCGAAAGCCGGATTGGAAGATGCTGAAACCATTATCACCTGGATTGAAAAACGGGTTGCGAATGCATAAATACAGGAAATTTCACCTATGACGATCAACGAAATACAAGACGATCTGATCTCGGACTTTGAACTGTTCGATGATTGGGAAAGTAAGTATGAATATATCATTGACCTTGGCAAGCAGTTACCCAAGCTTGACGAGCAGTATAAAACCGAAGAAAATATCATCAAGGGATGTCAGTCGCTTGTTTGGCTTCATGCTTATATGGATGGAGACAAGCTCAAATTCGATGCAGATAGTGACGCTATTATCGTACGTGGGTTGGTGAGCATGCTGGTGAAAGTGTTATCAGGGCATACGCCTGAGGAGATTTCCCGGACAAATCTTTACTTTATGGAACGTATTGGTTTACACCAGCACCTGGCACAAACACGGTCCAACGGACTGGCGTCAATGGTGAAACAGATGAAAGCCTATGCATTTGCATACCAGGCGGTGAACTGATCAGTGAAAAATTTGTTTGGATATCAGGAAGTAATAATTTTTAATTAACGGCAAAATGACTGAATCGGAATTACGTGAAGAAGTTGTAAGGGCAATCAAGACAGTGTATGACCCGGAAATTCCTGTGGATGTGTACGAGCTGGGGTTGATCTATGACCTTAAAATATTTCCTGTAAATAATGTTTATGTATCCATGACCCTCACGTCTCCTTCCTGTCCGTCGGCCGGGACTTTGCCGGGAGAAGTGGAACAAAAGATACGTGAAGTGGAAGGTGTCAATGACGTAAGCCTCGAACTCACATTTGATCCGCCATATAGTACCGAAATGATGTCGGAAGAGGCGAAACTGGAACTAGGATTTATGTAGGCAAACGATTGGTGAATTTGGCCAAAAAAGCGGTAAGCCGATATTTTTTATTTATAAACTTAAATTTTCAAAAAATATGTATCCCCCCCAACTTGTAGCTCCCATGAAAGCCGAGCTTGTTAATGCAGGTTTTCAGGATTTATCAACTGCTGAAGAAGTAGATAACTTCATGCAAAACACAAAAGGTACTTCTCTTGTTGTGATCAATTCCGTATGTGGTTGTGCAGCTGGTGCGGCTCGGCCGGGTGTGAGAGCAGCGCTTACCCGCAGCGATATCAAGCCCGATAACCTAGCAACGGTGTTCGCCGGATTCGACTTGGAAGCGGTAGCTAAAATGCGTGAGTATTGCCTGCCTTACCCGCCATCGTCGCCTGCGGTAGCACTTTTTAAAGATGGAGAACTGATCCATTTTGTTGAGCGCCATCATATCGAAGGCCGTTCGGCTGAAATGATCGCTCAGCATTTGCAAATGGCATTTGAGGAATTCTGTGCAGAAGAAGCATAAGGTAAAATATCCTGGCGCGTTTCAATTACGGAGCAGGTTTTTTTACTTTTCGTTCTTCAGAATTCATCAGGAAAACGGCTGCTTTCAACTATCGAGAAAGTAGCCGTTTTTTATTATTATAATTAAGGATGTTTGCTTAAATTTCATCCTGAGAATTCACTGGCAGATAAAGATACAGCTATGAGGGGGCACCTTTTTTCGAAATTCGTTCCGGCAGAAAGTACCGGAAATTCCAAATTTGAACAGTTATACGATATTTTCCAGCAATTGCTGCTCATGACTTCCGGGGATGTAAGCGAAGCTATGTCATGGCTGAGCGAGCTGGACCGTCAGTACAATTTAACCAATGATTCGTACGGGATCGGCGATTTCTTCGATGATCTCAAAAAGAAAGGATATATCAGGGAAGAGGCGGCAGATGGTGAAAAAAAGGTGATTATGACTCCTAAGGCTGAGAAGAGTATCCGGAAAAGTGCGCTGGATGAAATCTTTGGGAAACTGAAAAGATCTAAGTCAGGAGGAAACCACCATACCCCGCATTTGGGCGTGGGAGATGAATTAAGCAGTGATATCCGTGATTTTCAGTTTGGTGACACACTCGACCAGATTGCGATGACGGAGTCAATTAAGAATGCCCAGGTTAACCACGGGATAGGGGACTTTATGCTGATGGAAAATGACCTGGAAGTGGTGGAAAGGGAACAAAAAACCACTACATCGACCGTTGTGATGATCGATATCAGCCACTCGATGATCCTCTATGGCGAGGACCGGATTACCCCCGCTAAAAAAGTTGCCCTTGCTTTGGCTGAACTGATCAGGACCAAATATCCCAAAGATTCACTTGATATCATTGTATTCGGCAATGATGCCTGGCAAATTCAGCTGAAAGACCTGCCCTATCTTGAGGTAGGACCGTACCATACCAATACTGTTGCGGGTCTGGAACTTGCGATGGATTTGCTGCGCCGGAAGAAAACAAAGAACAAACAGATTTTTATGATCACCGACGGAAAACCAACCTGCCTGAAAGAGGGTATCCGGTATTATAAAAACAGCTTTGGGCTCGATCGCAAAATCATCAATAAAACGCTGACGCTCGCCGCGCAGGCACGAAAACTGGATATCCCTGTGACAACCTTCATGATTGCTTCGGATCCTTACCTGAAGCAATTTGTACAGAATTTCACACAGGTCAACAACGGACGTGCTTATTACAGTAACCTGCAGGGATTAGGCGGTTTTGTCCTTGAAGATTTTCAGCGCAACAGAAGAAAAAATATGAAGTGAGGTTTTCGGACCAGCTTCCCTTATTTTGTTTTACCTACTGAAATGATATTGGCAAATAGCCGGTAAGCGCCGGTAACCCCCGCGGGCAATTCCCTGAAAAAGGAAAGCCCGGTATAGATATAGTGCCCTTTCCCATAACGGGCATGTAGCAAAATGCCTTCTTTGCGTGTTTCATCCGTGTCGTTGCCGGATAGAAGTGCCTGATAGTGCGTTTTGTCCCATGTTTGGGCAAAGTACAAGCCGCGTTCCTGTATCCATCCCTGGAAATCTTTATCCGTAATTTTATTAGGAAAGTTGAAAAGCGGGTGTCCGGGGATCAGAAATTTCAGCTCGGCGTCTTCTTCGGCTATGCGGTCCCGGCCAGTCTGAAGCGGATAGGGGCCAATATCTTTTACTTTCTGGTCGCCGGGAATGGTGTACTGAACCACCAGCGTTCCCCCGTTTTTAACATAATCCATTAATTTGGACTGGTAATTAATCAGCCGGCTTTCCGTATTATAAGCCCGCACGCCTACCACAATGGCCTCATAAGCCGACAATTCCTTGGCCAGCTCAGCTTCGTTGAGCATTGTGACTTCACAGCCAATCTGCCGCAATGCGGATGGGACATCGTCACCAGCTCCGGCAATATATCCTATTCTTTTTACACTGGTTTTAACATCCACCCGAGCCAGTTTGGTCTCGGCCGGCGGGAAAATGGTTTGGGTTGGAATATGGCGGAAGCTGATAGTTTTCAGGGACTTATCATATACTGTTTCGCCGACTTTTGCGACTGCCTTTATGGTAACTTCTTGATATAAGGCCGGTGGTGTTACCTTGAAAACCTTATATTGCTGCTGATATTTTTCGGCAATAGCAAAGTCATAGGCCGTCGGATCGCTTTTCCAGCCAATAGGCAGGTCAAGTTTTAGCTGCCCCTTCATGCTGTCCCGCTGTGCCTGGATTGTAACACCGACAAACTTAGGAGTGGGGCTGGGGAAAATGAATACCGGTTCGTTGAGAGTGACCGTCATAGCGGGTCTCACCTCAAAAGGCCGGTAAATTTCACCTTCTGCCGGATCGTTAAATTTATAAACCCAGGGTTTGGTGTAAACGAATTCCTGTCCGTTTATTTCAAATTTAAATTCTGAAAGGGTTTTGGGCCGGTTTTCGGGGTATCCAATATCTTGCTGTTGGTCAATCTGAAACATACCTTTTTCAATCGGTTTTTCCAGCCAGTAGGGTTGTGTGGTTTTTATGTTTTGCGGTAAAATGGTGCTGACGGGTAAGCTGAACAGATCGTTATCCTCCAAAGACATATTAAAAGTACTGTCACGTTCTCTTCCCGTCCATTTAAGCGAAACCAGTTTTACCGGATACCCGGAGCGTTTAACGATGGAAATCTGAAAGTCTACGTTTTCTCCGGCGGTTGCCGAATAATTTTTTGGATTACTTTCAAACCATAAACCCAGGCACTGTACCAGTAAATGCTGTATTTCTGTTTTTTTTGTTTTTACATATATATTTTCTTCATCCAGTTGGTTCAACGCCGCGTTAATCTGCAGCAGTGCCGGGACCGACTTGACAGGCTCCGCAATTGAAAACCGGTCGATGGCATCAGAAATGAGCGCCTCTACTTTTTCGCTCCCTTTCACTCGTTTCCAGGATGTATCTATGTTGTCAAACAAGGAAACCTTGGCAGGTTCTCCGGTTTTGTGAAGGAAGTAATCAATTCTGGTGCCTCGCACCGGAGAGCTTCCAAACGCCTGACTTTTATGCATGCTGCGGCTTTCTGCCGCAATTTCGGTATAAGACTTGCCCAGAACAGTATTGTATCCTCCTATTTCAATGGAAATAAACGGAGTTTTTTCGTCGGTTGGTTTTTTATTGGTGAAACCGGGTGTGAAAGAGTTCCATACCAGCCGTTTAGTTTGCCAGGTTTTTACAAATTTTAATTGATCGGGATAGGCCTTTGGATCGGGAGCAAGGGCAAATGCTTCCTCAGCCAGATATGCCGAGGTCTGATGGTGCCCGTGTCCGGCACGCGGGTCGGGAGGGAATCGGGTAATGATCACATCAGGCTGAAATTTTCGGATCATCCACACCACATCACCCAGTACTTTATCCTTATTCCAGAATCGTAAAGTTTCATCACGCGTTTTAGAGAAGCCGAAGTCATAAGCACGGGAAAAAAACTGTTCGGCACCATCAATTCGCCGGGCTCCAAGTAATTCCTGCGTTCTGATGACCCCAATGTTATAACCTTGCTCCGGCCCGATCAGATTTTGCCCGCCATCTCCCCTGGTTAGGGACATATATCCCGTTCTGACCAGCTGATCCTTGGACAGATAGGATAACATCAGGGTGTTTTCGTCATCAGGGTGGGCAGCTATATACAGCACAGAACCGAGCACGTTCAGTTTCTTCAGATTCTGATAGATTTCGCCGGCAGAGGTTTGCGCGGATAATTTTGTGACGGCGGAAATAAGGATCAGGGAAAGTAATATTTTTCGCATAGCTACTTGAAACGGGCCGGTTTAATGTACTGCAATTTTCAGGAATCAGATTGTCCAGGTGAGAACATAATCACCGATTATCTCATACCCGATACTCACTGCTGTTTGCGCTTCCCGAATGAAAACATAAGCCTGCATTTTTCCAAATTGTTCCGGAACGAACCGACTTATTTTGATATCTTTTTTCAGATTGAGGCTGTCATCGCCAAAAAATTTAAATACAGACTCCTTTGCAGACCAGATCAGGTTTTGAACCACCACATCACCGTTTTCGGCCCATATCATTTCCTGTTCAGTCATAAAAAAATCAGCTCCTTTTATTACGGAGCTTCTCATTTGTTGAATATCAACGCCCGTTTGTCTGGTTTTTGAAAGATATAGGGCTGCGTAATTTGCTGAATGAGAAATAGATACGTGATATTCACCACTGAGAAGATATGGTTTGCCATTCGACTGGTAGCATATCTTTTCCGGTACGGGCATCATGTGTGCCAGCAGCTGACGCGTGGCAAGCCACTCCTTCCGGCGTTTTTCAGAAAATGGCTTCTTTGTTGCCAATTCTTCCTGTTCGGCTGCTATCAGGCCTTCCGTAAGCTCAGAGGCAGTTTCTGTTATTTGCCACAGGCTCAATATTCCCTCCGTACCAATTTTTTTTGTGAGAGCGATGCCCATTTTATTGTTAATTTTACACCCTGTTCCCGAAAATTTCCAAACCAGATCTTTCGGGAGTATCAGGAAAACGGTTGTGTTCTCATGCGGTTTCCTGCCTAAATATTTTACTAAATTATGTGGCCGAAAAATAAAGCTATTCGCGTTGTTCTGAAAGTTGTAAGTGTTGTATTGCTTGTTTCGGGTATTCTTTTCGGACTGTTCATCTGGCGGATAAAGGTACCAAGCCCTGACATTAAAAGTACAAAAACGGTTGAAAGTTATAGCCGTGTGCAAGTAGGGCCAGATCATTACACGGTTGGTAATTGCTGGCTCAAAAAGAACAAGTATGGTATCTGGGAAATGTATCTGGAAGGCGCACCGTATGAACGGGGCCTCATCTACGGGGTTCTGGCTAAGGAACTTATAGAGAAACAGGAAATCTATTTTGTTGACCAGATCAACGAGCTCATTCCGAACCGGTTTTTCCTGCAGATTATCAAAGGTTTTGTCGGCTGGTTTAACAAGGATATCTATAAGTATGTGCCAGAGGAAAATCAGGAAGAGATTTATGGGGTCAGTCAATCATTTTCGGATCAGTTTGACTATATCGGGCCTAAATATTACCGGATACTCAATTATCACGCGGCCCATGATATTGGCCATGCACTCACCGACCTGAATATGGTGGGATGTACTTCTTTTTCTGTTAATAACGGTTTATCGGCTGATTCCACATTGCTTATTGCCCGTAATTTCGACTTTTACATGGGCGATGCATTTGCTAAAGACAAACTCATTGTTTTCATGAAGCCCGACAAAGGGTATAAGTTTGCTTCTTACGCCTGGGCGGGTCTTACCGGCGTTGTTTCAGGGATGAATGAAAAGGGAATTACGGTTACACTGAATGCTTCCAAGTCGGATATCCCTTATGGCGCCAAGGACCCGATATCGCTGCTGGCACGCGAAATATTGCAATACGCCAAAAATATTGAGGAAGCAGTAGCTATTGCCCGCAAGCGGGAAACCTTTGTTTCTGAGTCGTTACTGATAGGCTCCTCGGAAGATAACAAGTCGATTATCATTGAAAAATCTCCCCAGAAAATGGATGTGTATGACTCAGGGAAAGATTACCTGGTATGTGCCAATCATTACCAGGGTGAAAGTTTTATCCGGGATTCGGTTAATATCATGAATATAAAAAATTCGGATTCCCGGAGCAGGTTTGAGAGAATGAATCAGTTAATGGAGCGTTCTTTTCCGATAGACGTGACGGAAGCAGCCGGGATACTGCGGGATAAAAATGGCGTAAACGACGAGTTTGTGGGATATGGTAATCCCATGACGCTGAATCAGCTGATCGCGCACCATGGTATTTTGTTCAAACCTGCCCAGAAAAGAATGTGGATATCTACCCCTCCTTATCAGCTGGGTACTTTTGTAGCTTATGATCTTCAACAGGTTTTTGCGTCCGGCGGGAAAGTCACCTCCGCAGAAGCATTGAATGTACCGCAGGATCCCTTTGTAGTATCACCTGATTTTGACAAGTATGAGGCGTTTAAAATGACGAAACAAAAGATCAATAAGTTTGTCATGCTGGGGATACCATTGGCACTGAGTCCTGCGGATGAAAAAAACTTCATTGACAAGAACCCGAAGAGTTACCTTCCTTATCTGGCTCTGGGAGATTACCATCAAGCAAAAAAAGAAAACGAAAAGGCTATCATTTATTACAATAAGGCTTTACAGCACACGGTGTCGTCTTTGAACGAGCGGCATGCCATTGTAGAAAAAATTAAAGCATGTAAAAAGGATAACTGATGCAATCCCTGACCCGTATGACTTCAGCAGAAATAACAGCCTTACAAAACCGGAAGCTCCAGGAGCTTCTTCAGTACCTCTCAGCCCGTTCGCCCTACTATCAGGAGCTTTTCCGGGAAAGGGATATCGATATCAGTACGATCAGAACTACTGCTGATCTGTCGCGGCTTCCTTTCACCACAAAAGACGACCTGGCCAGGAATAACGATGCATTCCTGTGCGTGGCAAAGTCGGACATTACTGATTTTGTGACCACCTCAGGCACCTTGTCTGATCCTGTGGCATTTTATCTGACGGATGCCGATGTGGACAGGCTTGCGCACAACGAAGCAGAGTCGTTCCGTTGTGCGGGTGGAACAGCCGGTGATATTTATCAGCTCATGACCACTATAGACAAGCGCTTTATGGCCGGGCTGGCTTACTGGATGGGTGCCCGAAAAATGGGAGCCGGTATCATCCGGGTAGGGCCGGGAGCACCTTTTCTTCAGTGGGAATCCATCCTTCGTTTTTCTCCCACTGTGCTCATCGCCATCCCGTCTTTTATTCCGAAACTTATTGACTATGCCGAAGCAAATGACATTGATTTCAGGTCCTCAGGAGTGAAATCGGTTATTTGTATCGGAGAGCCGATTCGCAACCCGGATTTTAGTCTGAACGAACTAGGTAAGCGGATCACTTCCAAGTGGGACATCCGGTTGTATTCCACCTATGCATCCACGGAAATGGGTGCGGCCTTTACCGAATGCGAACAAGGCAGGGGAGGCCATCTGAATCCCGACCTGCTGATACTGGAGGTGGTGGATGAAAACGGAAATGAGGTGAATGAAGGAGAACTCGGGGAAGTGGTAGTGACCACGCTGGGTGTTGAAGGCATGCCACTGATCAGGTATAAAACGGGGGACCTTTGTCATGTATACCACGCACCATGTGCCTGCGGGCGTGTCAGTACCAGGCTTGGGCCGGTTGTGGGACGCAAGCAGCAGATGATCAAGTTTAAAGGTACCACCATATTTCCTCCAGCGCTTTTTGACGTACTGGATATGGTCAGGGAAATAGATCTTTACCAGGTAGTCATATCCAAAAATGAGTACGGAAATGACGATATTACCATACTGCTTTCCATGCAGCTCCAGTCGGTATCTTTTCGGGAAAAATTGCATTCTTTATTCAAATCAAGACTTCGGGTAACGCCCGCTTTACAATTTATCACCGCTGAAGAACTTTCCTTTCGAATATACAAACAGGAGAAACGCAAACCTGAAAAATTAGTCTATATTTGACCAGTCTATTAACCAAAAAAATAAAAATAAAATGAAAAATGGTTTGTTATTAGCCTCTGTGATAGCATTTTCGGTGCTTGGGGCAGATCTGGCTCAGGCACAGCGGGTGGAGTTGCGGTCGGGAGATGTGACCGTGTTGTCAGGAGAAAAAACGGTAAATGTTGAGTACGATTACTCTAACTTCGGCGTCGGGAAATTCGCAACGGAACAGGAGTACCTGGATAAGAAAACGGCCGAGTACAATGCCAAGGAAGCCGGAAAAGGAGATGCCTGGAGAAAAGCATGGGTTGCAGACAGGAAAGAACGTTTTGAGCCTAAATTTGAAGAGTTGTTTAACAA
The DNA here is from genome assembly GCF_907164905.1 of Dyadobacter sp. CECT 9275. Taxonomy (NCBI): domain Bacteria; kingdom Pseudomonadati; phylum Bacteroidota; class Cytophagia; order Cytophagales; family Spirosomataceae; genus Dyadobacter; species Dyadobacter helix. Next base: position 1,736,469 of record NZ_CAJRAF010000001.1, read on the forward strand.
GGGACTTCAAAGTAAAGGGCTGACGCTGGTTCAGGGGAGGCCGGATGCAAAATATACCTTCATTGTGCGGATACGGTTTGTAGAGCCAGGCTTTAATGTGGGTGTGATGCGGAAGAATGCCTACATTGATTTTGAAATTGACCTTGTGGAATCCGGCAATAAATCGGCCAAAGTGGCTGAAATGTTTTTAAATAATGTTCCTGGTGGTCAATTTGGAGGTTTTGACTTTGATACCGGCGTAAGACTTGCTGAAAGTTATGCTAAAGGTGGTAAAGTTTTGGCCGGATTTTTGGATAAGAAACTGAAATAAAAGCGGATAGTTCTTACTTTTGAATGGTCCAATCCTGTTGAAAATAGAAGCTCAATATTTTAATTATGAAAAAGTTATTACTTCTAGCCTTCGTTTTTACCGTTTCCCTGGGTGCCAGGGCACAGAATACCATGGCAGACTTGTTCAAGGGAAATACAAAAGTTGTTTTTCTTGGACTGGATTTCACGCAAGCCAAATACATAGGCAGCATAGGTTTCACGGATCCTGCGGCGATTAAAAACCAGCACATGGTGAGCTGGAACAGCTTGATTGAAATGGAACCAAAAAAGTTTTCTCTGGCAGGGCCATTGAAACTGAAAGAAGATCAGTATAGCTCCAGGGTTGAGGATATGACCCAGCTCAATAAGACTGTTAACGTAGAAAAGAACATTACAGAAGACAGTTATACGATCACGGAAGATCAGGTCAGGAAATCGGTATCGAGATATAGTTTAAGTGAAAAGGATGGAATCGGTATCGTATATGTGGTAGAGAGCATGAGCAAGACGGATGAAAAGCTTTCGGTTTGGGTAACTTTTATTGATCTGAAAACCAAAAAGGTTTTGCACACCGAAAAAATTCAAGGTAAGGCCGGTGGTTTTGGATTCAGGAATTATTGGGCGGGAGGTGTGGCCAACGTTAATAAGGCCGTTGGGTCCCGTTACAAGCAATGGAGTAAAACTTTCAACGGATAATCTCCGGACTGCATCACCAAAATGCGGTGATGATAAATAAAAAAACCGATTAGCAAGCTGTGGGCCCGTTCAAGCAAGGACAGATCCACAGCTTACTCTTTAACCGATAACCCACGTTCGTGTATAAAAGTGTCCTGGTAACTGCTTGTTTATTGGCTGTTCTGCTGAGCGGATGTAACAAAATTTTTTTTCGTTCCGCCGAAAAATCTTTTCAAAAGGGTATTAAGGATCAGCCCTATGACGCTATCATTGTACCCGGATATCCTTATAATGGATACAGCTGGGACAGGGTGCTGACCTTGAGAATATGCTGGGCCAAATTCCTGTATGACAAAGGATATACCAAAAATATCATTTTTTCCGGCGGCGCCGTTGCCACGCCGTACATCGAAAGCCGTGTAATGGCCTATTACGCTGAGGCTTTGGGGATACCTGCTGAAAATTTGTTTACCGAAGAAAGGGCTGAACACAGCACGGAAAACGTTTACTACTCCTATCGGTTGGCAAAGGAAAAGGGTTTTAAGAAAATAGCTTTGGCTACTGACCCTTATCAAAACGGCTATATGCAAAAATTTGTGAGGAAATATCAATTGCCTGTTGCATTTTTGCCGACGGTATTGGACACCTTGCGAAAACTGGACACACTGCAGCCATCCATTGATCCTAAGCCGGCATTAAAAGAAAATTTTGTAAAACTTTCGGATAGAGAAGGGTTTTTTAAGCGGTTCAGGGGTACCCTTGGCAGGTACATTGTGTGGCACGAAGAGGATCTGAAAAAAGAGAAATATAAACGAAGATATCGGGACAGGATGATTCCTGCCCGGGAATTAACCAGGGACGATAAATAACAGGATGAAAAAAGAATTGTCGGCGATTGATGCCAAATACGAAGCTCAGAAAATTGCGTTTGGCCCCATGTACTTCCAGGCAGTGATAGCCCTTCGGGATTTGGGGATACTGGAGTACATCAGCAAGCATCGGAAAGGTGTTGAAATTGATGCCATTGTGGCCAACCTGGACGTAACCGAATATGGTGTGAACCTGCTGATAGAGGCGGCCGAAATTCTGGGAGTGCTGGAAATTGAAGACGAAAAGGTGAAAATAACCAAAACGGGTTTTTTCCTGCTGAAGGACGAAATGACCAGGGTCAATGTCAATTTTATGAATGACGTATGTTACCTTGGCGCAAAGGCCATGACGGAAAGCATAAAAAACAGCAAACCCGAAGGCTTGAAAACGCTCGGCGACTGGCCTACCATTTACCAGGGACTGTCTATTTTGCCGGAGCCTGCCAAAACTGCCTGGTTCGAATTTGATCATTACTATTCTGACAATGCCTTTCCTGATGCTCTGAAAATTGTTTTTGAAAAGAAGCCCGGACTTATTTTTGATGTGGGTGGAAATACCGGGAAATGGTCGTTTGCATGTTGTGATTATGATCCTGAAGTGAGGATAAAAATTCTCGATCTTCCGGTGCAGATTAATGTGGCTAAAGGCAATGCAGCTGAAAGAGGATTGCTGGAGCGGATCGATTTCCATGAAATAGATTTGCTGGACAGCAGCCAGAAAATTCCCAAAGGGGCTGATGTGATCTGGATGAGCCAGTTTCTGGATTGTTTTTCAAAAGAACAGATCGTTCAGATTCTTAAAAATGCATGGCAGGCGGCATCCACGGAAACCACCTTGTATATCCTGGAGCCGTTTTTTGACAACCAGAATTATCCGGCCGCGCATTATAGTCTGGTAGCTACGTCTTTGTATTTTACAATCATGGCCAACGGGAACAGTAAAATGTACCGGATCGGAACCATGAAAGAGCTGGTGAGGCTGGCGGGCTTTGAAGTGGTTGAGACCTATCCGCTCATTGGTGACAGCTATCATACCATTCTTGAATGTAAAAAAGTACCTTGAAATTAATTGTAAAGTGAAGGATGAGACGAGCAGCGATACTTTTGGTGATTATGGCTCCCGTGATACTGAGTGCCTTCGCTCAGGCTACCATTGACAGGAATGATTACTACCAAATATTATCGTCTGAATCGGAACCTGGGATAGATGGAATGCTGAAGAAACTGGAAACGGAAAAGCAGTCTTCACAGGTAATGGCCTATACTGGCGCTATGCTCATGAAAAAGGCGGGCTTTGTAAAAGGCGTTAACGGAAAGGTAAAGACCTTTAAAAAAGGTGTAAGGTTGCTTGAAAGTGAGATTGATGCCAACCCCGCTAATGTCGAATACCGCTTTTTACGGCTAACCATTCAGGAAAATGCACCTCATATTTTAAAGTACAATCAAAACCTGGCGGGAGATAAGGAGGCCATCCTTACTTCGTACCGGAAACTGGATACCACTTTGAAAAATGTAATTGCGGATTATAGCCGGAACTCAAAGGTTTTGAAATTAACAGATTTGGAACACTAAGTTGTTCGGATACAGATATATAAATGGAATGAAAAAGATATTGGCGGTTGGGTACTCACAATCGGGGCAGTTGAATGCGATTCTGGATCAGTTTCTGAAACCTTTTGATCCGCAGACTATTGAGCGCCTTTACCTTTATCCCGAAAAGCCCTTTCCTTTTCCATGGACAGCGGATGTCTTTTTTGATACCATGCCGGAGTGTGTATTGGAGGAGGGGATCGAGCTTGCTCCGTTTGGTTTTGACGCTCCCCGTTATGATCTTATTGTGCTGGCTTACCAGCCCTGGTTCCTTTCGCCGTCGTTGCCGGTAACCTCTTTGCTGCAAAATCCGCTTTTTCAAAGGATGCTGAAAGATACCCCCGTCGTTACCTTGATAGGTGGCAGGAACATGTGGCTCAACGCCCAGGAGAGTGTGAAATTGTATATCAGAAAAGCAGAAGGGAAATTGGTGGGAAATATTCCCTTTATGGACAGAACTTCCAATCTGATCAGTGCCGTAACGATTTTGCACTGGATGCTTACCGGCCGGAAAGACAGGAAATGGAATATTTTTCCGCTCCCCGGTGTTAGTGATGAAGACATAAAGTCTGGTGCACGGTTTGGAAATTTGGTGAAGGAGGCTTTGGAGGTAAAGGGTTTTGATAACCTGCAGGCCAGTATTATGGCAACCGGACTGATTGAAATTCCGACAGACATTTTATTCATTGAACAAAGAGCCAAAAAGCTGTTCAGAATCTGGGCCAACCTGATTAAGAAAAAGGGGAATACACCAGGTAAGCGGAAAACTTTTGTAACCTTGTTCAAATATTATCTGCTGGTGGCACTGTTTATGGTGGCTCCGTTGCTTTTACTTGCATATAATTTGTTGGTTGCACCGTTCACGGGGGGTACGATTAAAAAGAAAAAAGAATACTTTTATGGTTTAGAAACCAAATAATAATGTCAGAAGCATACATTACAAGAATTGCCAAGTTTTTACCGAATCAATCTGTTTCCAATGAGGAAATGGAGGAATATTTAGGATTCATTAACGGAAAGCCATCAAAATCAAAGGCTATTGTTTTAAGAAATAATGGGATTAAGAACCGCTATTACGCCCTGACTAAGGACGGAGTTGCTACCCATACGAATGCGGAGATGGCCGCGCTTGCGGTGAAAGGCCTTTTTAAATCTCGTCCCGAAGACATAAAAAAAATTGACCTGCTGAGCTGTGCTACTTCCAGTCCTGACCAACTGATGCCGTCTCATGGTGTAATGGTGCACGGGTACCTTCCCGAAACCAGTTCTGTGGAGGTGGTTTCTCCGTCCGGCGTTTGCTGTGCAGGGATGCATGCGTTCAAGTATGCCTACATGTCGGTGAAAATCGGAGATAAAAAAAAGGCGGTGAGCTGCGCCTCCGAGAGGCTCTCGCCCGTATTACGCTCGGAGCAGTTTGAGGATGAGATACAGCAGCTGATCAAACTGGAACAAAATCCCTATATCGCCTTTGACAAGGATTTTCTGAGATGGATGCTGTCGGACGGTGCGGGTGCATTTTTGGTTGAAAATGCGCCAAACAAAGAAGGCATAAGCCTGAAAATAGAATGGATCGAAGGCTGTTCGTATGCTAACGAGGAAGAAGCCTGTATGTACATGGGAGCCGACAAGCTGGAAGACGGAACTTTGAAAAGTTACAAGGATTTCACGCTAGAGGCAGTTTTGGAAAAATCTATTTTTAGTATCAAACAGGATGTCAAGCTGCTAGGAGAAAAGATCGTAAAGCTTGGGTTTAGCAAACTGAAGAATATCCTTCATGACAAAGGAGTTTCCATGGATGATGTTACCTACTTTCTGCCACATCTTTCCAGTTATTTCTTTGAGAAAAAAATTGATGACTTTTTTACGGAAAACGGGATACCTATCCCAAAGGAAAAGTGGTATACCAACCTGGTGTCTGTAGGTAATGTGGGTGCGGCGTCAATTTATATGATGCTCGAAGAAGTTTTTAACAGCGGTGCGCTGAAAAAAGGTGAAAAAATACTACTGGCTGTGCCTGAAAGCTCCCGCTTTTCGTATATGTTTTGTTTGCTTACGGTTTGCTGAGGGATCTGCAACAGTATCTTTAAATAATCAGTGATTATTGCAAGTGAGCTGATAATCAGGTAAATTGGATTTCAAATCATTGAGAGACGAATAGCTTCAATCTTTATTTATGAAAAAGGAAGACCTACCGCAAGACCCGGGCGCACTCGACCACTTTACCCGCGAAGTTTGTTACGTCAAAAATGAAGAGGGAAAATACGAAACGGCGCTCAGCCGCGGCTGGAACGTGAAAAAAGAAGCGTTGGATAGTGCCTGGGATGAAGTTAACGACCGCATAGAGGAGGCCAGGGTGGCTGTGGCAAACGGAGAGAAAAGCCCGGTATACTATTTTATGGAGCTTAGGCTGATGGATATGACGGTGTTGTCGGGTTACACGGGTTTCTTTCCTTTTTTTATTAAAAGACATATGAAACCGTCGGTATTTAGCGGATTGAGTGACAGCAAGCTTGCCAAGTATGCCAGAGCGTTTGACATTACGTTAGAAGAACTTAAGAATTTTAAAGGGTAAAAAAGTGGAGATAGCAAGTCAGGCAGATACTTTTCAACACGTACAGGCAGCTCATTGCGAAAATGGTGTTACTACCGCGCTGTTGCGGCATCAGGGGCTCGAATTTATGACAGAGCCATTGGCCTTCGGCATGGGCTCTGGTCTCTTTTACATTCAGATACCATTCCTGACGGTGAATAATGGCCCGGCAATCTCGTTCAGGACCATGCCCGGTGCTATTTTTAAAAGAACTTGCAAGTCGCTAGGAGTTGATATCACTCATAAAAAATTCAGCAGTGAAGACAGCGCCAGGAAATTTCTGGACCAGAAGGCAGAGCAAAAGATACCTGTGGGTTGTCAGGTAGGCGTTTTTCATCTTACTTATTTCCCCAAAGAATACCGCTTCCATTTTAATGCCCATAACCTGATTGTCTTTGGAAAAGAAGACAACCGCTACCTGATCAGCGATCCGGTGATGGAAAATACCACCACCCTGAGTGATGAGGAACTGACACGTGTTCGTTTTGCAAAAGGTACTTTTGCACCCCGGGGGCATATCTATTTCCCCGAAAGAGTAGGTGTCGTTACAGAAGATGTGATCAGAAAGGGCATTGTAAAGGGGATCAAAAGGAACGTAGGTGATATGCTGCATATCCCCGGGAGTGTTGCAGGTGTGGACGGGATCAGGCATACATCCAATCATATCAGGAAATGGCGCGACAAACTCGGTCTGAAAAAGGCTGGTTTGTATCTGGGACAGATCGTCCGTATGCAGGAGGAAATTGGAACCGGCGGCGGCGGATTCAGGTTTCTGTACGGTGCGTTTCTGGAACAGGCAGCGGCTTACCTTCACAATGACCAGGTGGCAAACATATCTGAAGACTTTACGAAATCAGGGGATATGTGGCGTGCCAGTGCCATAAAAATGGCGGGTGTTTACAAAGGAAGGCTCACGGAACAGAAGGATTTCGAGGAGATTGCCGATATGCTGGTGGAAATCAGGTTGGTGGAAAAGGATGCTTTTAAAAAGCTCTCGAAACTGAACCTGGGTAAGTGAGTGGATCTGGAAATGGCAAAAATTCCTTGTATTGAGATCAGTAATATTTCCAAAAGATATAAATCGTCACAGGAGTATTCGCTCAGAGATGTTTCTCTGACGATCAACCAGTCGGACGTATTTGGTTTGCTCGGCCCCAACGGTGCCGGAAAAACCACGTTGATATCCATTCTCTGCGGAATTATTCCCCCCACTTCAGGTGAAGTGAAGTACTTTAAGGACCAGTACCTGATATCCCCGGAGGACCGTAAGCGGATGATCGGGTTTGTGCCACAGGAATATGCCTTTTATCAGGAACTTACACCCCGGCAAAACCTGGATTATTTCGGAGCGATGTACGACATACCCCGGCATGAGCTAAGGGCAAGGCGCGAACATCTGCTGAATGTTCTGGGATTATCTAAAGCTGCGGACAAAAAAGTTGAAACGTTTTCGGGAGGTATGAAAAGGCGGGTGAACCTGGCCATCGGGATCATTCATGAGCCATCCGTACTTTTTCTGGACGAGCCTACAGTGGGCGTGGACGTACAGAGTAAAAACGCAATCATCAGATATCTTACCTTCCTGAACGAAAGCGGAACAACAATTATTTATACCTCGCATCATTTGTCGGAAGCAGAGGAATTTTGCAATCGGATCGCCCTAATAGACAACGGAAATGTAATGGCTGATGGTGAAATCGCTGATCTGATGATGCAAAACGAGACTGTAAATTTACAGGCACTTTTTATAAAACTGACCGGCGAGGAATACCGCGACTGATACTTATGTTCAAGATTTTCTCATCGTTAAGAAAAGAGGTACTGCTGTTATTCAATGACAAAGTAGGGCTGGCACTTATGTTTTTGATGCCTTTACTGCTGGTTTTTATCATTACGATTATTCAGGATGGGGCATATAAGGTTGTGAATGAAAACAAAATTCCGATTTTGGCAGTAAATCATGACTCGGGGAAAGAAGGCAGAAAGCTTTTGGCGCTGCTGGCCGGGTCAGGCCTTTTTGAACTGGATACGCTCAACACTCTTCCGCAGGAGGCTTTAAAAAGTGAACTGCTTGCTAAGGGAAAAATGATCGCCCTTTATATTCCGAAAACTTTTTCGGCTGGCCTGGAAAGTAATGCGGGTGAGGTTAGCAATATCCTGATGAAAGATCTGGGCCTGGATTATGATTCTGATAGCACGGAATCGTCACCGATGCCCTCGCTCACATTTTATCATGATCCTGTTCTGCAGGAAAACTATAGCTATTCGGTGCGGGGAATTATTCAATCCTATATGAGTGTGATTGAGAATTCGCTCATGATTGAAAGAATGTATGCCGCCATGGACCTTAGTGGCAAGGAAGATGTCCTGAAAGATAAAATGATGAACAACCGGGTCAATATAAAACAGGTAATTGCCAGTAACAGCAACAGCATGGCGGTACCCAATTCAACACAGCATAACGTACCGGCCTGGACCATCTTTGCCATGTTTTTCATGGTAGTTTCGCTTGGGAGCAATATTGTGAAGGAAAGGATGAGCGGCAGTTTCCTGCGACTGAAAACCATGCCTACTACCTTTATGCTGGTTATGTTCAGTAAAATGGCGGTGTATGTTGCGGTGGCGGTGGTTCAGGTTGCACTTACTTTTTCAATGGGTATTCTGGTTTTGCCCCGACTGGACTTGCCAGAGCTGACAATCCCTTCGAATATCCCGGCTTTCGCTGCGGTGGTATTTGCAAGCAGTATGGCTGCCGTGAGCTACGCACTTATGATCGGAGCATTTGCCAGGACGCAGGAACAGGCAAATGGTTTTGGTGCTATATCGATTATTATTTTTGGGGCAATTGGAGGTATATTAGTGCCCACGTTCGTTATGCCCTCTTATATCCAGGTATTAGGAAGTTTTTCACCACTTCACTGGTGCCTGGAAGGTTTTTATATTTTGTTTCTCAAAGGCGGAAGCTGGCCCGAACTGAGGCCTGTTATTTTGTTTTTGGGAGTATTCATTTTGATTTGCCAACTTTGTACATACTTTAAATTAAGAATAGAAAAAATTATCTGACAGCCTGCTCTGGCTTGTATCACAGCAGATAAGCATTAAAACTAAATCATGGACGTAAACAGTTTAAAACCGGTATTAAAGACTCAGATTGTTCAATATCTTAATTTATTAGATGTTAATCCGGAAGATATCAAAGATGATGAACCGTTGTTTGGCGGAGATCTGGGGCTTGATTCTATCGACTCCCTGGAGCTTGTCGTTTTGCTGGAACGTGAATATGGGATTAAGATTACCAACCCGGCAGAAGGACGTAAGATCCTGGTAGACGTCAATCACATGGCTGAATATATTCTGGCCAATACGAAAACTGCGTAAAATGGGGCGGGTTTTGGTTACGGGGCTGGGGGTGATCACGGCAATTGGGAACAATCTGGAGGAGAACTACCAGCGCCTGAGGAACGGGACTACGGGAATAGCCAAAGCGTCTTATTTTGAATCTCTTTACGCATCGCAACTTCCTTTTGGAGAAGTTAAGTTAGCCAGTGAAACACTGGCAGAAATGCTTGGCCTGCAAAATGAAAAGGGATATACCAGAACTTGTCTGCTGGCGGTGAAAGCATTTGAAGAAGCAATAGCTGACGCCGCGCTGACAGCACAGGATTTGTCGTCTTTTGATACCGCTCTTGTTTCTGCCAGTACCGTCGGAGGCATGTGTCTTACGGACCAGCTATATGAAGACGCAAATCTGAGGTCTAGAGGCTCGGAATATTTAAGTGCCTACGGCTGCTCCGCGCATACGCTTAAACTGGTGAAACGCTATTATATTCGTGGTTTTTCCGATACCATCAACACTGCCTGTTCGTCGTCGGCCAATGCCATCGCGCTGGGTGCGCGGCTCATAAGGGCAGGAAGGGCCAGCCGGGTGATTGTGGGTGGTGTGGATAGTTTGGCCAAATATACAGTCAATGGTTTTAATGCCCTGAAGATACTTTCTTCTCAACCATCCAAACCTTTTGACGAGAACCGCGATGGCCTTAATCTGGGGGAAGCTGGCGCTTATCTGGTCTTGGAAAGTGAGGAAGTCGCCGGTGACAAAAGAGTTTATGCAGAGATTTGTGGATATGGTAATGCCAATGATGCGCACCATCCCACTGCCATGTCAGACAATGCTGTAGGAGCCATCCGATCCATGAAGGAAGCATTGGAAACGGCTGGTATATCCCCTTCCCGGATTGACTATATCAATGCACACGGTACCGGCACACCCAATAACGACCAGATTGAAATGTTTGGAATTTCCCAGCTTTTCGACAAGGTACCTCCTTATAATTCAACGAAGTCGTACACCGGTCATACCCTGGGTGCAGCGGGAGCTGTGGAAGCCGTTGTTAGTATACTCAGTATTAAACATTCGGAAATTTTTCCCAGCCTGCATGTTCAGACGCCCATACAGGAATTTAACCATGCACCTGCAGGCACACTGATGGAAAACTACCCTGTAAATTATGTGCTTTCCAATTCCTTTGGCTTTGGCGGCAACTGTACATCTCTGGTGATCGGGAAGGTGTAAACCGAACGGGCCAGACGGATGTCGGGTCAGCTCTCCATCAGGTCTTTGAGGATTTTCTGGGCCGCCACTGAAATAACCGTTCCGGGTCCGAAAATACCTTTCACGCCGGCATCGTATAAAAACGGGTAGTCTTTTGCTGGAATAACTCCTCCCGCAATGACCATAATATCCTCCCGTCCGATTTTCTTAAGCTCTTCAATCAGCTGGGGAATAAGGGTTTTGTGCCCCGCAGCCAGGCTCGATGCACCAATGACGTGTACGTCGTTGTCTGCCGCTTGTCGGGCCACTTCCTGAGGTGTCTGAAAAAGAGGGCCAATATCGACATCAAATCCCAGGTCGGCAAAGCTGGTAGCAATCACCTTGGCGCCCCTGTCGTGGCCATCCTGTCCCATTTTTGCAATCAGTATCCGGGGACGTCGTCCTTCGAGTGCGGCAAACTGATCAGACAAAACCAGGGCGGCCCTGAAATTCTCATCATCGGTAACTTCACTGCTGTAAATACCTGATATAGCCCGGATGGTTGATTTATACCTGCCAAATTCTTTTTCCATAGCACTGGATATTTCTCCCAAAGTAGCTCTTTTACGGGCCGCATCAATGGCCAGCATTAATAAATTTGAGGTCATATCCTTGCCTCCTTGCTCTTTGCACGCCTGGGTGATCAACGCCAATGCGTTTTCCACTTCCTGCTGATTCCTGTTAGCTTTTATACGATCAAGCCGGGCGACCTGAACCTCTCGGACCTGCTGATTGTCAATTTCCAGCGTTTCCAGTTCCTCGGTGGTGGCACCGTAGTATTTGTTAACACCCACAATAATTTCCTTACCGGCATCGATCCTTGCCTGTTTACGGGCAGCCGCTTCTTCTATACGCATTTTGGGTAGTCCCGTTTCAATGGCTTTTGTCATTCCGCCCAGTTCTTCTACTTCTTCAATCAATTTCCAGGCTTTTTCGCACATCGCATGGGTCAGGTATTCAACGTAATAGGAGCCCCCCCAGGGATCAACCGCTTTGCACAGATCCGTTTCATGCTGCAGATATAACTGGGTATTACGTGCGATCCTGGCCGAAAAATTCGTAGGCAGGGCAATTGCTTCATCCAGAGAATTGGTGTGAAGAGATTGGGTATGCCCCATCACAGCGGCCATAGCCTCTATGCAGGTTCTGGTGACGTTATTGAAAGGATCTTGCTCAGTGAGGCTGTAACCGCTTGTTTGGCAGTGGGTCCTCAGGGCCATTGACTTTTCATTTTTTGGACCGAACTGCTTGACAATTTTTGCCCAGAGTACCCTTCCTGCCCGTAATTTGGCAATTTCCATAAAATGGTTCATGCCAATTCCCCAGAAAAAAGATAACCTCGGTGCGAAGTCGTCAATCTGCATTCCTGCTTTTAAGCCTGTCCTGATATACTCAAGCCCATCCGCAAGTGTATACGCCAGCTCTACATGAGCCGGAGCACCGGCCTCGTGCATGTGGTAACCGCTGATACTTACTGAATTGAATTTCGGCATCCACTGCGTGGTATAGGCAAATATGTCACCCACAATTCGCATTGAAGGGGCTGGCGGATAGATATAGGTATTTCTTACCATAAACTCTTTCAGTATATCGTTCTGTATCGTTCCGGAAAGTTGATCCGGCGCATAACCCTGCTCCTCTGCGGCTACGATGTAAAATGCCATAATGGGGATCACAGCCCCGTTCATAGTCATGGACACCGAGATGTCTCCGAGCGGTATCTGGTCAAACAGGATTTTCATATCCTCAACGGTATCAATGGCTACGCCGGCTTTGCCTACATCTCCGCGTACACGTTCATGGTCCGAATCGTAGCCACGGTGAGTGGCCAGGTCGAATGCAACCGAAAGACCTTTTTGCCCGGCTGCCAGATTCCGCTTGTAAAATGCATTAGACGCTTCGGCAGTCGAAAATCCTGCATACTGGCGGATGGTCCAGGGCCGCTGAAGGTACATGGTAGCATAAGGTCCTCTCAGAAAAGGGGGTATACCCGCATCAAAATGAAGCAGATCTGCATCCTGAACCTTATTTTCTCTGAATTTTCCGGGTATGGCAATTCCCTCGGATGTCATCATGGTTCCTGCGTCCGGCGCAGGTATATCTGTCATAGGGAAGGCCTGACTTTTTTTTCTGAAATCTGGTTTCATGGCTTTTCCTGATGAGCTTGTGATATACTAACGTGGTAATCCCGGGCGAGATTTCTCTTCGGCAGGTAAGGAGGCCATGGAACCGGGGGCATTGTAGTTTTCACCCTGTTTTCGGTTTGTTGAACGTACTTATTAACACCTACCATCACGTCGTCTTTCTTTAATGCTTCAATCTGCTCATTCCAGCGCTGGTCCAGCAAACGGCGTAAATCACCACTTAAAAAGTAGGGAACGATACCGCCTTTTTCTTCTATCTCTAAAAATAGATTCCAAGCGGAATCCGCCAGCTGAAGGGTCATATCCTCTATAAGGTAGGAGCCGGCGGCGGGGTCCGCTACCCTGTTCAGGGAACTTTCGTGGGACAGGATAAGTGAAACATTCCTGGCTATCCTTTCGGAGAAATCATTTGGTGTTTTAAAACTCTGGTCGAAGGGGTATACTGTCAGTGCATTACAGCCACCCGTTACGGCACTCATTGCCTGTGCGGTTGTCCTGATCATATTGGTATAGGGCTCGTCTTCCGAGTGATGGAAGGCGGATGTAGTGCTATGAATAAAGGGTTCAGCTATGACCTTTATGTCATAACACTGAGCTATTCGTACATGGAGTGAGCGGAAGGCGCGCAGTTTGGCGATTTCGGTAAGGTATTGCGGGCCACACGGAATGGAAAAATAGATGAGAGAGAGCGCTTTTTCGGGAGATAGGCCCGTGTTCGTGAGTATGTCCAGGTCAAGCACCAGAGTGGCCAGGCAAAGAGCAAGCTCCTGTACGGGATCTGCCCCGGCCTCCTGGAATACATGGCTTTGTACCAACAGCGGGAAGAAGTTTTTAGCGGTGCTTTTCGTTTGCACCAGTTCCGAAATATGCAACAGATAACCCCGGAAGTCACTTCCGTTTTGCAGCCATTCCGCCACCGGATCCAGGGCTATTCCACCTGCTTTTAATCCTCCGAAATTGTATATTTCCTTGATTATATTGTTGTCCCTGTTTTTGGGCTGAAAAAAGAAGCGGGTGTTGATACTTTGCAAAAGGCTAAGCAGTTGATGAAGGTCTGCCGGGGCGGGAGCTGTGCCGACAGGATCAAGCAGGATTGCGTCTGCTCCATTTTGTATCAGGTGCCCGATTTTTTCAACAGCTTCTTCGAGGGGATAATCGCGCAGTAATGGTGTATTAAGCCAGCCTGTATCACTTCGTTGGCATTGGCGTATGCTATCAGATTCTTCGGCAGGACGTCCATCGTAGGTAGCATAAGGGCTAAAAACCAGGTTTTCGGAGGGAATCCATCTTTTGATTTCAGAGAGCGGCGCTCCTAACTCTTTTTCTGCGAGGTTCTTCCAGGCAAAAGGCTGCGGAATTTCGAACTCCTTAAACAAATGATCAGTCATGATACCTGTTGTGGATGTAATTTTTTATCTTAATTAAAACCGGTTCTTACAAAGCTACAAATTTGAAATTACATTTTTTTTATTGTCTGAAACTCAATGCCCTGACTCCCTGTACATTACTTTGCATTATTCCGATACGTTTAACTTTTGGTTTGTATATCGCATGTCTTGGTGTTAAATTGAAAATCATTTCGCCTTCCCTAGCCGGTAATTTTATATCTTTGCCGTCCATTTAAGTTTTGACATTCGGACTTCGGAAAATTAACATTGGAAAGAGTAGCTACATATAGAGAAGTTGACCAGATTTGGGATGCCTGCTTACGGGTGGTCCAGCAGCACATTCCGGAGGAAAGTTTCAAGACTTGGTTTGAACCCATTCGTCCGCTGAAACTCTATGGTAAGGTGTTGACGATACAGGTCCCAAGTCAGTTTTTCTATGAATGGCTGGAAGACAATTATGTCAACCTGCTGAGAAAGGCGCTCGATTATGCCATTGGTCGCGACGGGCTGCTGGAATATTCCATCATTGTGGATAAGGGAAATGACAGCCATCAGCCGCTGACGATGAACGTATCTGCCCCAAAATCGGCACATTATGCCGGACCGGATAATTTTGCTACCGATCCGAGGCTGGGGTCTAACAGGAATGTGAAGGATCAGGATTCCATGAACCTGGATACTTACCTGAACCCCAACTATTCATTTGATAATTTTATTGAAGGAGATTGTAACCGTCTGGCACGCTCTGCGGGTTTTGCAGTGGCACAGCGTCCCGGCCTAACGTCTTTTAACCCGCTCATGATGTACGGCGGAGTGGGGCTTGGCAAAACGCATTTGGTACAGGCCATCGGGAATTACATTATGAATCATTTTGACAATAAAATGGTACTATATGTTTCCTCCGAAAAGTTTACCAACCAGTTCATCAATTCGATCAAAAACAATACGCTTCAGGAATTCACCGATTTTTATATGAAAGTGGATGTGCTGGCGATAGACGACGTGCAGTTTTTGTCGGGAAAGGAAAAAACGCAGGATACTTTTTTTCATATTTTCAATCACTTACATCAGCTTGGCAAGCAGATCATCATGACGAGCGACAGGCCGCCCAGGGAGCTTCAGGGCTTGCAGGATCGTTTGCTGTCCAGATTTAAATGGGGCCTTACGGCAGATTTGCAAACTCCTGATTTCGAAACACGTATCGCAATTATTCAAAAGAAAATTCAGTCGGAGGGAATCTCTATAGATTACGACGTCATTGAATATATTGCCCACAGTGTAAACTCCAACGTCCGCGAGCTTGAGGGCGTAATCGTGTCTCTGATGGCACAGGCCTCGCTTACCCGACGGGAAATTGACGTGGAGCTGGCCAAAAATACGCTCAGGAATATTGTCATGAATGAGCATAAGGAGGTAACCATTGATACCATCCAGGAAATTGTAGCCGATTATTTTCAGGTTTCAATTGCCGATCTTAAAAGTAAAAGCCGTAAAAAGGAAGTGGTATATCCGCGCCAGCTGGCCATGTTCCTGGCGAAGGAATATACGGATCTGCCCCTCAAATCCATCGGTTACCATTTTGGAGGCCGCGACCACAGTACCGTAATCCACTCCATTCAGAGCGTGAATCTGCTGATGGATGAAACGCCCGACGTGGAAGAAACTTTACAAAAACTGCGCAGCTACTTTAAGTAACACCCCGGAATTTTAAAGCCCATATCTCCCGCTATGTCCGTGTCGCCGATTCTTTTGTCGAGATCAGATATAGCAGAGCAGCATTGGAATGCGCTGATTGCGCGCAGCAGACAAAGTGTGATCTACGGATTTTCCTGGTATCTTGATGTGGTGTGCGACAACTGGATGGCTTTGGTCTGGCCTTCAAAGGATACTTACAGCGTTGTGATGCCGCTTCCTGTTAAAAGTAAATGGGGATTTCAGGTAATTCAGCAACCTTTTTTTTGCCAGTATTTAGGCATATTTTCAGAAGACGCGGAAATAGCTGAAGAAGTTCTGAGTGCTTTTCTCAGATGCCTGGCTCATCAGTTCAGGTATATATCCAACTATCAGTTTAACCCCGATAATACGGCGAATATCAAGACAGCTTTAGACCAGTCGGCATTCATGGTTGTTCCGTTGCATACCTATTGGTTATCCCTCGCAGATACGGACGGCCCAGTTTCCGGAAGGTATTCGAAAGACCGGAGGGAGAACCTGCGGAGAAGTTTGTCGTTTGACTGGGGCATTTCGTCTTCAACCGATATCTCGCCGCTGATAGAACTTTTCCGTCAGAACCATGAACAGCGTATAAGCGGGGGTGTCAGTACTCAGGCTTATGATTTGCTAAAAAACGTTTTTGAAAAGGTACTTGAAAATGCTGATGCGAAGCTCCTGTACGCACGGAAGCAGGAAATCATTCACGCCGGGATACTGCTGATTCGTGCTGGAAACAGGGTGATTTATATCTTTAATGCAGCGGATCGTACAGGACGAGAGGGCAATGCCAGAACATTTCTGCTGGATTATTTTTTGTCGGCGGAGAACGGAACAAATACCGTATTTGATTTTGAAAGTCCTGAAATAGAATCTATTGGGTCCTTTTACAAGAGTTTTGGAGCAGAAAAAAAGCCATTTTTTAGTATACACCAAAACCGACTTCCTTTTCCTCTGAACCTGTTACAAGCCTGGCGAAGAAGGCGTGCCGCGGATCATTGAAAAACAATATCCTTCTGAAGGCCTTTGAAGGATTTAATATCCATGTCGAGCGATCCGATGGCTAGTTCGACTTCTGCCTTTAAAGGGATTTTATTGACATCGTCGGAGACCCACAAGCGCATTGCGCCCTCCCCCTTGAAAAATTTGTTATCAGGAATGAGCGGGTTAAGCCTTAACACCTTCGTTTTTCCGAATTTGGTTTTAATTACATCTTTTCCGACATACCTGATCCTCAGTTTGTAAATCTGCCCGTCGAAGAACGTAGGTACTTCAATAATATCACCTTCCGAAATATGATCGAAATTAAGTGTCCGCAGGTAGAAATATCCGCTGATGATGTCGTGCACATTATTGGGGGTATTATAAGTTTTAACCTCGTCCTTAATCGTAGAAACGGCCTGGTCTGTGGTGTGGTTAAAAACAACGGTTTCCTCCTTGCGGTATTTGTTTTCCTGGATACTTCTTTGGAACATCCGGGGTAAAATGGCCGTCGTATCCAGGTAGGAGCGCCATGTATCCCGTACGCGGGATATCAGATCAAAAGCACCTACCGTACGTCCGGAGACATTAATTTTAAAACAGGGGCGGTTATTAACAACCGTAATGTTTTTAGAAACCTCCACTTTAGCTTCGGCCGCATTGATGAATCCGTAGTGCACACGGTACTCAACTTTTTCTCCCGTACCGAAACTCTTGTTGGGCAGGTTGCGTTCGGCCTCATTCTGTCGGAATGCATATAAAATGAAACAACTGATAACGAATACTATTCCTATGGCTAATTTTTTCATGCTAATGATGTTACAGCGAGGAGTATTTTTCTTTCAGATAGCTGAAATAATTTTTAAAATTACTGTCAAACTTCTTTTCAAATTCCTCTTTAAATATATTCTGTCTGGACCGGTAAGTTTTGTAATTAATAAAGACTGCGTTATTGGGTAAAAGTTTCCCGGCTTCGAACTTTTTGCTCTTTAACGCAACTTTGCCTCCCATAAGTGTGTCAATATTTGTAACAATTGATAAAATTATTGCCTTTTTTAATGAATCCTTCCTTGGGTCTGGCCTCATATCACTTTCAAATCCTTTATACAAACTGTCCAGTTTGCCAATTCCCCGCAGGATATGTTGAGCATAAGCGTCGTTATATTTTTTGGAGAACTCATAAGTCTTTAACGGCTCAGAGTCGGCCCCATACTTTTGTTTGAGATAACGGATTGCCCCGTAATCACCCACGAAGCTGGCCAGGTTCTCGTTGAGTTCCAGATCGTTTTTTACAAAAAGCGTTCCATGGGTCAGTTCGTGCAGGATCAGGTTTGCCAGGCTTCCTTCTTTTCTTTTAAGCATACTGGAAAGGATCGGGTCTTTGAAGTATCCCAGCGTAGACCAGGCCGAAATGTCACCTATATCCGTGTCATATCCCTGGTCCTTAAGTTTTTGCTCATCTGCAACCGCCCGGGTGGAGTCGAAATAACCCTTGTATGGGAAGCTACCAATAATGGGGAAATTCCACTGGTAAGGTTCGATACGATATCTTTCTGACGCCGTAATAACCCATATCAGCGGTTTGCCATGCTGATCATAAAAGGTTGTGTAGTTTTTGGAGGGGTTCAGTCCAAGCGAGTCCACACCAAATTTTTTGATCTCTTCAATCAGCCGGATCTGTGCTTTCAGGGAGTCAGGAAAGGCGGGGTCGCTCAGTACCTCTTCCACATCACGTACGTTCCAGAGGATACCAAGCTGTCCTTTGGCCTGCATGTAACCGTAACTGAGCAATTCCCTGTAATACAGTGCCAGTAAAATTAAAATAACTGCCAGGGTAAGTAATATTTTTTTTAACACGTAAGAGGCTATAAAGTAAAAATACCAGAAAAGGCCAGTTAGTAACCGGCCTTTTCTGGAACAAAAATATTGTTAGTTTTAATATTTAACTGCTATTCGGGATAAAATTTCAACTGCGGCTTCCTGTTCGCTCTGACAAACATCTCAAACCCCAGAGAAATAACCATAATTATGTTGTAACCCGGATAAACATTAATTACATATAGTTAAGATCATTATTCGGTTTCAGCTTTATAATTTTCAATTTGTTGAGTATCAAAATGAAAGGATAGGTAGGGTCGAACTCATGCCATCTAAAACCAAAGTTGGCCCTTCCGCCGTATTTGTGGTGGTTATTGTGGTAGGACTCGCCCATCATCAGAAAGTCAAAGGGTAACAGGTTTTTGGCGGTATCGTCTACTTTAAAATTCACATAGCCATAACGGTGTGCATACCAGTTGATGATAACCCCATGGATAGGGCCCATCAGGAAGTGTACGGGCAGGAGCAGGAACATCCACCAGGCAGTGGCAAAATGAATGTAAAACATTACATACAGCACACCCCAGCCGATCCTGGATACCCAAAGGTCGCCCAGCCGCTCCATAAACGTCCAGTTGGGTACTCCCTTCTTGAATTTCGGATCAATGTTGTCCGTTTTGTGAACGATTTTGTTGTAGTAGTTTTTCGTTTTCCACATCATATCCATTACACTATCCGAAAAACTGGGTGAGTGGGGGTCATTCTCGGTGTCGGCGTAGGCATGGTGTAAACGATGCATGACTCCATATGCGTAAGGGCTCAGGAAGGATGAGCCCTGGAATATCCAGGTGAGTGTATAGAATATTTTTTCCCAGGCAGGGCTCATTGTGAACATTTTATGAGCCGCATAGCGATGCAGAAAAAATGTTTGCATAAGAAGTGAAAGGTACCAGTGCGCAATAAAAAAAATGAGTATTTCCATGAAAGAATCCGTCGGATGAAATAAGATTATTTTGGCAAAAATATTCCCAGCCGTGCTAATGAAAGATGACCCAGGTCAGCTTCTGAGAGGATATTCAGCAGAAATGAAACCAATGAATGGTGACAGGGATACGGAGGGAAGTGGCATTAAAGTCGGAGCATGACTTTGATTATATAGTAAATTGATCGTTTTGGTATCGCTATAATTCGATAATTTGATATTTTTTCGATCAAAATGTGATACAAATGCTTGCAACACATTGTTTATGACACTAAAAAGAAATAAATTTACATCATCAAAATGAACCAGTCTGAGGCGGTTTTTGATCAGCAGAAGCCGCTATTTTTGTATACAAACTAAATTGAATGACCTTTTATGGCACAAGCGACAACGGATAAAGATAAAACGGGGGATAAAGATAACAAGCTAAAAGCACTGCAGACTACGCTTGAGAAGTTGGACAAAGCTTATGGCAAAGGCACAGTGATGCGCCTTAGCGACACCAAAGTCCTGGATATCCCGGTGATTTCTACCGGCTCTCTGGGGCTGGACCTGGCATTGGGAGTGGGCGGAGTGCCAAGAGGCAGGGTTGTAGAAATTTATGGTCCTGAGTCTTCCGGTAAAACCACGTTATCCATGCACTGCATTGCAGAGGCACAGAAGAAAGGTGGCCTGGCAGCGTTTATTGACGCAGAGCATGCATTTGACCGTTCCTATGCTGAAAAGCTAGGTATTGATACCAGTAACCTGCTGATTTCGCAGCCGGATAGCGGCGAGCAGGCACTTGAGATTGCCGAACATCTGATCAGCAGCGGGGCGGTAGATATCATTGTGATTGACTCCGTTGCTGCTTTGGTACCACGTGCCGAGCTGGAAGGTGAAATGGGGGATAGTAAAATGGGCTTGCAGGCGCGCTTGATGTCACAGGCCTTGAGGAAACTTACAGGGGTGATCAATAAAACGGGATGCTGCTGCATTTTTATTAACCAGCTTCGTGAGAAGATCGGTGTGATGTTTGGTAACCCTGAGACCACTACCGGTGGTAATGCATTGAAGTATTATGCTTCTGTACGTTTGGATATCCGTCGTGTGGGGCAGATCAAAGAAAGCGCGGATAACATCCTGGGGAACAGAACGCGGGTGAAAGTGGTCAAAAACAAGGTGGCGCCTCCTTTCAAAGTGGTGGAGTTTGACATCATGTACGGAGAAGGTGTTTCCAAGGTGGGAGAGGTGATTGACCTGGGTGTAGAACTGGATATTATTAAAAAATCGGGCTCGTGGTTTAGCTATGACGGTAACCGTTTGGGGCAGGGACGTGACGCTGTAAAGGCTTTGCTAAGGGACAACCCCGAGTTAATGGATGAGTTGGAAGGAAAAGTGAGAGCCAAGGTGAACAACGACCCTGATTCTCTTATTGATACCAGCGAGCCTAACGTCAGTGATAACGAATAGAACAAAAATCCTTTATAACGTAAAGAGCGCATCAGGTTATCCCGGTGCGCTCTTTGCGTTTATAAAAAGATATATTTACCTGAACGGTTTTTCATCGTCGTCGTCAAAGTCGTAGTCTTCATCATCTTCGCCCGGACCGGAGAACATGCTGCTCACCAGGTCCTGAAATTTCATTCCCTGGTCCAGCGACTGTTTACCGATCAATGAGAACTCGGCCATTCCATGCAGTGCAAATTCCATCATGAATAATTTTTCTGCTTCATTGCTGTATGCACTGAGCATATCCACAAAGTCATCCAGTCCGTCGATGGTTTTGAGCCGGGCAGAATATTCGCGGTCGGTCATGTCGCCGGGCATTTCCATGGTATTGCCTGCACCGAACCATTCAATTACCTTGGCGTAAGGGTTGATCCTGCTTTTCTTGCTTTTTTCGGGGTCTGGGAAAAAATGGAGGAACTGGGTCCGCAAAGCCTTCCCAATCAGGTTTTGGGCTACAATCACAGGGCCCTCCACTTCCCCTTCGTACACAAGCTCCACCTTTCCGCAAATGGCAGCCACTACGCCATAGAGGTCAGAGATCCTGACCTGCGTTTCGCTTTCATCGTTTATGAGTGCGCGTCTTTCTGCCGTACTCAAAAGGCTTTCATAGGCAGATATTGTCAGACGTGCCGAGACACCACTTTTACTATCTACATATTCACTATCTCGTGCTTCAAAGGCAATCTGTTCAATGAGCACTTTGGTAAGCTCGTTTACATGCACCATTCCTTTTTGCTCCTTCTTTACGATGGCTTCCTGCTCAGTGATTTTCTTGCCAACCTCAATTGTTTTAGGATAGTGTGTAACAATCTGGCTTTCTATCCTGTCCTTCAATGGTGTCACAATACTTCCCCTGTTGGTATAATCCTCCGGGTTGGCGGTAAAAACAAATTGAATATCCAGCGGTAAGCGTAATTTGAAACCGCGTATCTGGATATCACCTTCCTGAAGAATATTGAACAAAGCGACCTGGATACGCGCCTGAAGGTCTGGGAGTTCATTAATAACGAAAATGCCGCGATGTGAGCGGGGTATAAGGCCAAAATGTATGACACGCTCATCAGAATAGGGCAGCTTCAGAGTGGCCGCTTTGATGGGGTCCACATCGCCGATGAGATCAGCAACAGATACGTCGGGTGTAGCCAGTTTTTCGGTATAACGTTCTTCCCGGTGCAGCCAGCCGATGGGTGTATGATCTCCCTTTTCCTCAATAAGCTCCCTGGTTGAGCGGGTCAGCGGGGCCAGCGGGTCTTCATGGAGGTCTGTCCCTGCCACAAAGGGAATGTACTCGTCCAGCAGATTAACCATCATCCGTGCAATACGGGTTTTGGCCTGCCCCCTGAGTCCAAGAAAATTTATATTGTGCATCGAAAGGATTGCCCTTTCAACGTCAGGAATAACCGTTTCCTCGTAACCCCAGATTCCCGGAAAATTTTTCTCTTTATTTTTGAGCCTGTTAATCAAATTGTTACGCAATTCCTCTTTCACAGAGAAAGAGTGGTAACCGGCCTTTTTTAAATCTCCGAGGGTATGAATACCCAGTCGTTCGGAACTCGTCAGCAGTGAATAGGTCATGAATAATGGTTTCTTGATTAACGGGCGTAGGCCACTGAGCGCATTTCACGAATGACGGTAATTTTGATCTGGCCCGGATACTGCATTTCTTTTTCAATTTTTTGGGATATATCAAATGAAAGCATGCCTGCTTTTTCGTCTGATACATTGTCTGCATCAATGATGACCCTTAGTTCCCGTCCGGCCTGGATAGCATAACATTTTTCAACGCCGTCAAAGGATAGTGCCAGATTTTCAAGATCTCTCAGACGCTGGATATACGATTCCATCATTTCGCGTCGGGCGCCGGGGCGGGAACCGGAAATAGCATCACATACCTGGATGATCGGGGATAGCATACTTGTCATCTCGATCTCGTCGTGGTGGGCTCCTATGGCATTACAAACTTCCGGGTTTTCCTTATATTTTTTAGCAAGTTCCATGCCCAGTATTGCGTGGGGGAGGTCTGATTCCTCCGGCCATACTTTACCAATATCATGCAACAAACCGGCACGTTTGGCAAGTTTGGTGTTAAGGCCCAGTTCCGCTGCCATGGTAGCGCAGAGTTTGGCAACCTCACGGGAGTGCTGTAAAAGGTTTTGGCCGTAGGATGATCGGAAGCGCATCCGTCCTATCATTTTTACAAGTTCCGGATGCAAACCATGGATTCCCATGTCAATTACGGTTCTTTCACCGATTTCGACGATCTCATCGTCTATATTCTTCCTTGTTTTTGCTACAACCTCTTCAATACGAGCGGGGTGGATACGTCCGTCCTGTACGAGCCTATGCAACGCGAGCCGGGCAATTTCCCTGCGGACGGGATCAAAACCTGAAATAACAATTGCTTCGGGGGTATCATCCACTATAATTTCAACACCCGTAGCCGCCTCAAGTGCCCGGATGTTACGTCCTTCACGGCCGATGATCTTACCCTTGATATCATCGTTTTCGATGTTAAAAACCGACACACAGTTTTCGATGGCGTGTTCCGCAGCCGTGCGCTGAATGGTTTCAATAACAATTTTCTTTGCTTCCTTGGTAGCTGTAAGTCGTGCTTCTTCCATGGCACTTTTGACGTAAGATCCGGCCCTGGTATCGGCCTCGGCTTTCAAGGCATCTACCAGCTGATCACGCGCCTGGTCAGCAGTAAGGTTGGCAATTTTTTCCAGCTGAGATACCTGCTGCTGGAGCATTTTTTCGGCTTCTTCTTTTTTCTTGGCTGCCGTTTCAAGCTGTTGGTTCAGCGTGTTTTTTGCGTTTTCCAGTTCTGCTTCACGGCGCTTATTCTGCTCTATCGACTGGTTGAGGCTTTGTTCACGCTGCTTGAGTTTCTGTTCGTTGGTCTGAAGAATTACCCTTTTTTTATTGGCATCTTCTTCAAATTCCGATTTCAACCGAAGATACTTTTCCTTGGCCTCCAGTATGCGGTCCTTTTTGATGTTTTCTGCTGAAACTTCTGCATTACGCAGTATCTCGGCGGCTCTTTCCTGTGCTTCTTTTTCCTTTTGATCAAAGGATTGCTTGAAGATATATTTGCCAGCAAATATTCCGACGCCGATCGCAATGATGTCGGACAGCAGGATGATAAAAATTAATGAACTTGACATTTTATGTAATGTTTACAAATAGTTGGGGGTACGCCGACTACCTGGCCATTAAATGCCGAACATTCCGATCCGGAGCGATATATGAGAGTGAAGTGAGACTAAGGTAATGGATGGTACATCTGGTAACTGATTTAAAATACCGGTACCGATTCAATTTGAAATGGCGTTCGCAACGGTTTCCTCAAGCTTATCTACCCGATCCTGAAACGCCTCTGTCAGATGATCCATTTGTTCACGAATTCTTTGCAAAGCCACCATACATTCTATCGCGGTAAGGCCCATTGCTTCAATATCATCGTATCCTTTTGCCTTATTTTTATGCTGCTTTACACGCTCCATGAAGAATTCATAACCTTCCCTGTAATATTTTTCCTGATCAGCCGGTACACTCAGCTTGAAGCCTCTGTCCAGCAGTTTTATAAAGACAGAGACATCAGGATTGGGTATGTTATTTTTTTTCATAAGGTATCTTCAAGCATCTTTATGCACTTATCGATCTCTTGTATATATCGTTCAACTGAATCTTTCAGTTCGGCCACTCCGGCTGTTGGTGTCAGTTTACTAGTGACAATTTTAGCGAAACTTTTAGACTTATTAAAGTCTTTTTCTAAAGTACTGTATTTTTTCTTTAAATCGCGGTTCTCAGCTTTTAGCGCTGCACTGGCCTCGCGCAGTGCAGCATTTTCCTGTTGTAATTCTGATACAGACCAGTTTAGTTTCTCTTTGATGTTGATCAAAATCTCCAGCTTTTTTTCCAGATCGGATAATTTGTGCTCAAGAATACGAGAACTGTTTGGCTCCATTTTTTTTAATTGTCTGTATCAGTGATCAACTTACGGGTTATATTTTAACCAGGCCACTCCGAAGAACCTACTTGCGGATCAGTGCACTCAGTTCTTTTTCATAGGCCGAAATAAGCCGTTGCATTGATTTGTCAATCACTTTGTCCGTAAGTGTTTGCTGGTCATCCTGAAGGATAAAACTGATGGAGTACGACTTCTTACCTTCCAGGTTAGCCCCTTCGTACACATCAAATACATTCAGAGAACGTAACAACTGCTTTTCTGTTTTGTAAGCGATCTGCTGTAATTCCTGGAAGGTTACCTGTTTTTCGACTACCAGCGATAAGTCCCTTCTTACTTCCGGGAATTTGCTTATTTCTGCATATTCCACCTTGCCGTCATATTGGCGAAGGAGATAATCCCAGTCAAAATCAGCAAAGAAAACCGGAATTTTAAGGTCAGCCCTTTTCGTGATCGCTGATTTGATCAGCCCAAAACTTACCAGGGGCTTCTTGTTTAATGACAGTGTTAGTCCATACTGGAAAATATTGGGGTCTGCGGGCTGCTGTTCTACTGACCTTACTTTCAGCGCACCTAATACCTGATTGATATAGCCAGCCAGATCATGGAAAGCCACTTCCCGTGATTTCTCCTGCCAGTTCTCTTCCTTAATATCTCCGGTCAGAAAAAGGGAAAGCCGTTCCTTTTCAACATACTTTCCGTTGTTTTCATAATAAATCTTCCCGAATTCGAAAAGTTTCAGGTCCTTTTGTCTCCGGTTAACGTTATGTGCTACTACTTCCAGTCCCGAAAAAAGGAGGGTCTGCCGCATTACAGAAAGATCTTCACTCAGATAATTCAATATTTTTACCGTTTCTCCAGGCAAGCTTTCTCCAAGAGTTGCCTGTGGGTCAGGTTTGGTAAGCGAATTGGTGATCGTCTCTATAAAACCTTTGGCTGCAAGCTGCTCAGATATCCTCAGCTTTAATTTTTCAGGATCATTAACGGGAAATTCAGAAATAAAATCGGAGCTCAGCGACTCGGATAATTCAACTTGCCCGAACCCATATATTCTTAGAATTTCCTCAATGATGTCCGCCTCGCGCTGTACATCCACGCGGTAAGGTGGTACCACTGCTGTAAAGCCGGATTCAGTGATGTCTTTCAGCTCAATGTCCAGCTTGTTAAGGATGGTATGTACAAGGTCTTTTTCGAGTGTTTTTCCAATGAGCCTGTTGATATGTGCATAGCTGACCGGGAATTCGAAGTCGGCGATCGGGCTTGGATATAGGTCCACGATATCGGATGTAATCATACCGCCTGCAAGTTCCTGGATCAACAGAGCCGCCCTTTTTAATGCGTAAACGGGCATATTCGGATCGGTACCGCGCTCAAAACGAAACGATGAGTCTGTTTTGAGACTGTGACGTTGTCCTGTCCGGCGCACCCAGACGGGAGAAAAATAGGCAGATTCCAGGAATATCGCTGTTGTTTCGGAAGAAACGCCGGAGGTTAACCCGCCAAAAACACCTGCAATGCACATTGGCTCGGAAGCATTACAGATCATCAGATCGGTTTCCGCAAGTTTCCGTTCCTGACCATCCAGCGTCACAAAAGGAGTTCCTTCGGCTACGGTTTGAACAAGAACCTGGTTCCCTGTTACCTTGGCTGCATCAAAAGCGTGCATGGGCTGGCCAAGTTCGTGGCATATATAATTGGTAATGTCAACGATATTATTGATAGACCTGATTCCGATGGTCTGAAGCCGTTGTTTCAGCCAATCCGGTGAATCAGTAACGGTGATACCGCTGATCGTTAGGCCTGCATATCTGGGGCAGGCTTCCGGATTTTTGATTTCTACCGCAATGGAGAGAGACCGGTTGTCGGTTTTAAAGTTCTCTACAGACGGCAGAGTAATGTCACGGTTGAGGACTGCACGCAAATCTCTGGCCACACCAAAGTGGGAAGCTGCGTCGGCCCGGTTGGGTGTCAGCCCGATCTCGATCAGATAGTCGGATGTGATACCAAAGTATTCTGCGGCAGGAGTACCGTTGGTTAAGGCCGTATCCAGGATGAGAATACCATCATGGCTGGTTCCCAGGCCCAGTTCGTCTTCGGCACAGATCATCCCTTCCGAAACGGCACCTCTGATTTTTGATTTCTTCAAAACCAATGGCTCCGCACTACCTGTAGGATACAACGTGGCACCTACAGTGGCAACGATAACCTTTTGTCCGGCCGCAGCATTGGGGGCACCGCACACAATGGAAAGCGGTGTGCCTGAACCTACATCCACGGTTGTCAGTTTTAAACGATCTGCTTCCGGGTGTTTTTCACAAGTAAGTACCTCGCCGATTACTACACCTTTCAGGCCACCTTTTATGGATTCTACTTCTTCTATATCTTCTACTTCCAGACCTGTCGCGGTCAGTAACTGACCAATTTCTTCAGGAGTTTCGGTTAGTTCAATTAACTCTTTAAGCCACTTATAGGAAATTTTCATGCAAATATGGATTCAATTAAGTTTGCAGCGGTCATCGGTTACACGTGATGTTCTTCAAACCCTGATGTATTTGGAACTGATTGTTTTTACAAAATTAGTGATTTTGGTCTGACCGCTCACAATGAAACTGTTTTATCTCAATTGAGTAAACTCTTTTCACTATGTTTCAAGGCTACGGTCTGCCGGGTCAGTACCGGGTGTAACGTACATAAATGGCGTTGGCTAATGAACCGACTCCTCCGTCTGTTCACCGGCGAAGATCGGAATGCTCATCTTGTTTTCTGCCGGCGGCACCGGGCAGGCATAACTTTCCTGATAGGCGCAGTATGGATTATAAGCTTTGTTGAAATCCAGGATGATGGTATTGTTTTTGATCTCGGATAAGGGATAATCCAGGTACCGTCCTCCGCCGTAGGTTTCTTTGCCGCTGGTTTCGTCTCTGAAAAGCAAGGAAATCACGCTCTCATGTTTGAGTAGAAGTAATTTTTGAGGCTGATCGTTGATTGAGAAATGGGCATAACCATACCTTTCATATTGATCGGTGGTACCGTCGGTATACTTAATGATGAGCTCTTTGTCGTCACCGGTGTAAGGCACAATATTGGCTTTTACACGATATTCCGGATTAACTTTAAAATAGTGCAGGCCATGAAAAGCAGCTTTATCCTTGATCGGAGAATCTGCACCCGTTCTGAAGAGCTCATCCTTGGTGCGCCTTTCTTCATTGATTTTATCGATGTATGCCTTTGGGTTTGAGATAATTAATTCTTCCTCAGGGTCACCCGTACCGGAGTCAGTGAAATTTTCGACAAAGAAGTAGGCCAGGACCGCCAGCACCATTGCGATGGTACTGTATCGGATAACTTTATTTTTAAACATATAGAATCAAATATTCATGGTGAAATCAACTGCAAACTTACGTTTGAATCCGAGGTTTGGGAAACGATCGAATGTTTATTTACTTTTTTGTGATAATTTTGAAACTAAACCGCACAACGATTTGTGTTGTTGATCGAAATATACATAAATTGACCTGGCAAATAATTAAACCAATACCTGATCCATCATATGTCATACACAAAGCGAGTACTCATTGCCGAAGACAGTTCAGTAATTCAAAATCTGGCAAGGAAGATTCTGGAATTCCAACATTATGAAATTACTTCCGTAAAAAACGGAGAGCAGGTGCTGCAGCTTCTGGAAAAGGAAGATTTTGATATCATATTGCTGGATATTAACATGCCCGTGATGGACGGAATGGAGTGCGCCAGAAGCATCCGTAAATTGCCGGATGCCGGGAAAGCAAAAACGCCCATCGTTGCGATAACAGGAAATGCAAAAAATTATTCAGACGAAGATTTTAAAGCAGCAGGTTTTGACGACGCCCTGATGAAGCCTTTGAACTTCGACCGGCTGGTGGAAGTGGTGGCGCATTTGACAGAGTAAACTGCATGAAGATTACCCTATTAGGAACCGGCACGTCGCAGGGGATACCCGTTATTGCCTGCGATTGTGCCGTTTGCCGTTCGGAGGACCCCCGTGATAAAAGGCTGAGGGTCTCGGTGTGGATACAAACTAAAAACCGGTCTTTTGTGATTGACGCAGGCCCGGATTTCCGCCAGCAAATGCTCAGGGCTAACGTGAGGTCCCTGGATGCTATTCTGTTCACACACCAGCACAAAGACCATACTGCAGGGCTTGATGATTCACGCGCTTTTAACCACCGTCAGCAAAAAGATATACCGCTGTATGGCCGCGCAGAGGTGCTGAACCAGATCAGGACCGAATTTTCCTATGCTTTTTCGGAGTTTCGTTATCCGGGGGTGCCACAGTTTGAAATGCATTACATAGAGAACAAGCCCTTTTCTGTTGAAGGTATTACCTTTCTTCCGATTGAAGTGATGCATCACAAGTTACCTGTTTTCGGTTTTCGGATTGGCGATTTTACTTACATTACCGACGTTAACTTTATTTCAGAAGAAGAGCAGGAAAAAATTAAGGGCACAAAGGTTCTGGTGCTGGATACCTTGCAAAAAGAACCACATCTATCTCATTTTACGCTTCCGCAATCGCTCGACCTGATCGATAAATTAAATGTTCCCCAGGCCTACCTCACACACATTAGCCACAAACTCGGGCGTCATGCAGACGTTGAAAAGGAACTTCCTCCACACGTAAGGCTTGCTTTTGATGGGATGGAGATTGAGTTGTAAGTAACTGTCTCCAAGAGATTAGGGATGCTATACTAAGATAATAAGCCCTAAACCGATATTTGAAAAGCGGATTCTTTTGGGGTGTGTATTTTGATGCAGATGCTTCTGATTTCAATACCCCAGGCTATAACTTAATTTTGCCGATGTGAGGGGAGCCAAGTAGGTCTTAAGGGGCAACATGGGAGGAAGTAAAACGATTCATTCAAAAAAACGTAAAAGAATATTTAAAGTAATATCCGTTCTTTGAGGCGATTGTTATTATCAATGTGAATCGAGGTGCATCAAAACTATTATTTTTTAAAACAACTGGCTCCCTGGCTACAGGCAGCGTTGGCGGGTAAAACCTTTGTTGAAGCGTTCAGCCAGGAAAAAGATGAAATTATCCTGGTTTTCTCAGAAAATCATCCGGAACTCAGCAATCCATTTTTTATAAAGGCCACCCTCCGGTCTGACTTTGCGTGTCTGAGCTTCCCCGATAAATTCGACCGTGCCAGACGGAACAGTGTTAATCTTTTTCAGGAGTTCAATTCTCTGGTGGTCAGTACTGTACGTGTGTTTCAAAATGAGCGGGCGATCCGGATTGCCTTCGAAAACGGATCATGTCTGGTGCTGAAACTATTCGGAAACCGTTCCAATCTTATAGGATTTGATGCCCCCGGCAACATTACAAGTTTGTTCAACAATAAACTTACGGCAGATCACCAACTGTCCATCCATATCCTGGACCGGCACATCGACCAGTCATTTGAGGCATACGTTCGGTCAGGCATGCGGCACGAAATCCTGTTTCCAACCTTTGGGAAACTGGTCAGTACCATTCTTAAGAACCGTCTGGCAACTGAAGACCGTCCTGCAAAGCGGTGGGAAATGATTCAGAATCTTTTGGCAGAACTGAATAGAGCGCAGTTTTATATCACTAAAATAGACCTTATACCCGTACTTTCTCTGCTGGAGGTGGGAGAGGATGCCGTTATGTATGACGACCCGGTGGAAGCACTGAACGCGTTTTATTTCGCCTTTGTCAGGCTTAACGGCATTGAGAAGGAAAAGGCCGAAATGATCCGCCTTTTAAAGAAAAGGATTCAGCAGACCGACCATTATCTGGAAAATACCTTCAGCAAACTGCTCGCGCTGGAAAGTGCGGTTAAAAATGAGGAAATAGGGCATATCATCATGGCCAACCTGCATCAGATACCTGCCAGGGCCGAAAGTGTGGAGTTATATGACTTTTACAGGGAAGCAAATATCCGTATCAAACTAAAAAAGGACCTGAGCCCGCAGAAAAATGCGGAGAGTTACTACCGTAAATCCAAAAACGAAAAGATAGAGCTGGACCGACTTCATGACAGCCTTCGGGTTCGGGAGCAGGAACGTATTAAAATGCTGGAACATTTATCGGTTATAGAACCGATGGAATCGCTCAGGGAGCTCAGAGCTTATATTAAAAACAATGGTTTGAAAACTTCTTCCAACATAAGTACGCCGGTGGCAGAGTTATTCAAGAAAATAGAGTATCTCGGTTATATTATTTTAGTAGGGAGAAACGCCAAAAACAATGATTTACTCACCAAGCAATATGCTTTCAAGGAGGATTTGTGGCTGCATGCACGGGATGTGCCGGGATCTCATGTAGTTATTAAAAACCAGCCAGGGAAGAAGTTTCCTACCCCTGTGATAGAACGGGCGGCGGAGTTGGCAGCGTTTTATTCCAAAAGAAAAACAGACAGCTTATGCCCTGTGATTGTAACCCCGAAAAAATATGTACGTAAACTGAAAGGGATGCCCGAAGGTGCTGTATTAGTGGATAAAGAGGATGTAATAATGGTTGTAGCCAAGGGAGAGTAGTGCTGGCATGCTCTGGCACTTTGTTGTCGAAAACAATCCTTGAAAGCTGGAATAATCCCCGCCCCAGGGCTTTGATAAGTCTTTCCATATCACGAACTTCGCGTAAAAATTGAGAGAACCGGAATATTGCATGCAGAATGCTTGAGAATCGTCGCTTTGTTATTATTGGATTTTTTGCTTTAGTAGGCTTTATTTACTTATCGCGACTATTTTACTTACAGGTACTGGATGACAGTTATTCTATTGAGTCGTCCAGCAATTCCATTAAACGTGTCATAGAAATACCTTTTCGCGGCCAGATCTATGACCGTAACGGAAAGCTTATTGTTTATAATACGCCGGTTTACGATCTGCTGGTTACACCTTACAAAGCCAGGGTTGAGGATACCCTCAAATTTTGCAGGGTACTGGGGATTGAACGGAGAGATTTTGACAGCCTCATGGCGGCAGCAAGTGCATACAGCCGCGTAAAACCGTCTACCTTCCTCAGGCAGTTGTCCAAAGAAGACTTTGCATCCATTCAGGATGTAATGGTGGACTATTCAGGTTTTGAATTTGCCAAGAGTTCCCTTAGAACTTATACCGCGCCCACACTCGCCAATACCCTGGGGTATGTAAGCGAAATTACAGGTGCACAGCTTGAAAAACAGGAGGAACGGTATTACCGCCAGGGTGATTATATCGGTCAGAATGGCGTGGAAAAGATATACGAAAGTGACTTGCGCGGGAAACGGGGTATCAAATTTGTGATGCAGAATGTGAATGGCGTTTACAAGGGCCCATGGAAAAACGGAATTCTGGATACCATGGCGGTTGCAGGTGAAAACCTTTACACGGGGATTGATCTGGCTGTACAGCAATATGCGGATAGCCTTATGGTGAATAAGGTGGGTAGTGTGGTGGCCATTGAGCCTAAAACGGGGCAAATACTCACCATTGTCAGTGCTCCTTCTTACGATCCCAACATGCTCGCAAGCAGGTACTTCTCTAAAAATTTTGCCGCACTTGCCCGTAATCCTTATAAACCTTTATTTAACCGGACGGTTATGGCCAGTTACCGGCCCGGTTCCACCTTCAAAATGATACAGGCCCTGGTGGGGCTGGAAGAAGGAGTGATAACGCCTTCAAGCGGGTTTTCTCATGCAGGCAGTCCGATCGGCTGCCACAATCATCCAGGAACAGGTACCGTTGCGCTGGGTGTTATGCATTCGTGCAATCCTTATTTTTACAACGTTTTTCGCCGTATCGTGTATAACAATGATATCCGAAATACCTACAAAGCATCAGCTGCAGGGCTGGATACCTGGTATGGTTATGTCAGTAAATTTGGCATAGGGCAGCGGCTGGGTGTTGATATTACCGGTGAATACAAAGGGAATTTACCCAATAAAAAGTATTATGACAGAATTATTGGAGAAGGCCGCTGGAAGTTTTCCAATATATATTCACTAAGTATTGGTGAAGGAGAGCTACTGGTAACCCCTATAAAAATGGCGAACGTTGCTGCCATTATTGCCAACAGAGGATACTTTTATACGCCGCATGTTGTAGGAGGGATAGGAGATAAAAGAAGAATTGATACCACGTTTACCAGAAGGCGTGAAACCGGCATTGCCGCCCGGCATTTTGAGCCTGTGATTGAGGGCATGATTGGGGCTGTGGAAGGAGGAACGGCCCGGCGTTCAAAGGTACAGGGCATCACCATTGCTGGTAAAACAGGAACTTCCCAGAACAGGGTAGGTGACGATCATTCCATCTTTATCGCTTTTGCACCGGTGGATGATCCCAAGATTGCCATCGCTGTTTTTGTTGAAAATGCTGGTGCGGGGGGAGTTGCGGCAGCCCCAATAGCCACACTGATCATCGAAAAGTACCTGACAGGAAAGGTAACCAACAAGGCTTTGGAAGAATCGATGAAGAATGCCAACTTCATGCGTAAGGTAGTTTTGCCGGGACAAAAAAGACCGGCAGTTGCAGATACCGCCAGGAAAAGGATCAACAATCCTGATAATTAAACTACCCCGTTCAAGATATAAAGAAGTTAAATTATGGCTGAGAATAAACCCATAACCAAAAATGTAGACTGGGTAGTGCTGCTGATTTATATAACCTGTCTTTTAATAGGCTGGATTAATATTTATGCTGCCGTTTATAATCCCGAATCACATACCAGTATGTTTGACTTGTCTAATAATGCTGGCAAGCAGCTGATGTGGATAGGAACAGCAACGCTGCTGATTATCTGTATTCTGGTGATTGATTATAAGTTTTACGAAACTTTTTCATTTATCATTTATGCCATCATGATATTCCTGCTGGTGGTCGTATTGTTTGCTGGATCCAACATCAACGGGTCCCGGTCCTGGATAAAATTTGGGGCTGTATCTTTGCAGCCTGCCCAATTTGCCATACTCGGCGTTAGTCTCGCCATTTCAAAATACCTTAGCGATCCGGCCATCAGTCTCACCAGGAAATTTAAGGACTATTACCCCATTATTGCCATCATAGCCGTACCTTCAGTGCTGATCCTTTTGTCGAGAGAAACAGGATTGATGCTGGTATTTGCGTCCTTTGCGATAGTCCTGTACCGGGAAGGAATGCCTGGCATTATCCCGGCGGTCGGGATTATCCTGGCGGCCTTGCTGATCATCACCCTGCTTTTTGTAAAATGGTATGTTGTTGGGGCAATTGTGTTTATTGCCGGTCTGGTTATTTGGCTGATGCCGACGCTGACAAGGAGGAGAGGAGGACTGTGGGCTACTATATTAGTCGCGGGGGTTTTGGTGAGTTTCGTTTTTGGGGTCGATTTTTTCATGAACAATGTCCTGCAGAAACATCAGAGGGGGCGGATCATGGTATTACTTGATCCTGATTCAGATCCTCGTGGAGATGGCTGGAACGTGATTCAGTCAAAAATTGCGATAGGGTCCGGAGGATTCAGGGGGAAAGGGTTTCTGGAAGGAACGCAAACTAAATTCGATTTTGTACCCGAACAAAGTACTGATTTTATCTTTTGTACGGTAGGCGAGGAGCACGGTTTCATCGGTACCTTGGTGGTAATATCTCTCTTTGTGGCATTGATATGCCGGCTCGTGATCCTGGCCGAAAGGCAGCGAAGCCGTTTTGCCAGGGTATACGGTTACTGTGTGGCGGGGGTGATATTTTTTCACTTCCTGGTCAATGTCGGGATGACAATTGGCCTTATGCCCGTGATTGGTATACCCCTTCCTTTTTTTAGTTACGGAGGTTCTTCGCTGTGGTCCTTTTCGGTACTCTTATTTATTTTCCTCAAAATAGACGCACAACGGCCATTTACGCTCTCAAGAGGGTGAGTTTTTAGGAGGCAGTTTACTGCAGTAGGCGGTTTACAGTAGGAGGTATGCAGAGTTGATGGCGCTGTGAACTTTGAACTAAAAGCTCTTAACTCCGAGCAGGTAGTTCTTAGTTTTAAGTAGGCAGTTCACAGTAGGCGGTATGCTGAATTGATGGCTACGTCATCAAATGCCTGGCGGAGAAAAAACTGCTTACTGAAATTGAGAATAGAAAGGACTATCCAAAATATCTCCGTGGAGACTGCTTACCGCCTACCAAAAACCGCCTACAAAAAAACATACCCCCGAACGGGCAACTACGGTACGGCTCCCCCTGCCTACTAAAAACCGCCAACTAAACCCCCAGCTTCCCAGCAGCTATAATCAGCAACACCCAGCCAATGATCATCAGCAGGCCTCCAATGGGAGCCGTGGCACCGAATTTTGTGATACCTGTAAAGCAGATCGCATACAGGGATCCCGAGAAAATGATCACCCCTGCGGCAAAGGCATTTCCCGACCAGCCCAAAAGTTTAACGGCATCCGTTCCTGCCCTCTGCATCAATATCCCTACCAGTACCATGGCCAGGGCGTGATAAAACTGATATTTCACGGCGGTTTCAAAAGTATCCGTTCTTCCCGAAGCTTCCAGCATTCCTTTTAAAGCGTGCGCACCAAAAGCGCCTAGTGCCACTGCAAGAGCACCCAGAATTCCTCCTGCCTGGATCATAAATTTCATAAAATATTAGGTTGGTTATTTCAGATTTATTCGGTCAATAGTACGCATACAATGGTTAACGGCTGTGTTTGGTAAGAGCTGATAGTCGTTAATATTTGAATTTGTAACCGTTCAGTAAAGTTAGGCGTGCTCCAAGGCCAATCCAAGCACTACAGAAGTTTTTCTTTGTTAACTTGCAGCATTGCTGACTAGAATAAAAATGACATTAGACCGATTTATCCAACTCTGGACGCACCGTTACCATAAAAGCTGCCATATTTTTAAAGCTTATTTTCTGGGATATTCAGCTGCTTTTCATTTTTTATGGCGTAAGCTGTTTTTTAAAAAAGGCAAAGACCTGATCGGGATTGTCCGTACCGAACATTTCGGGGATATTGTAGCCGTGGAACCTATTTCACGTTATGTACGGAGTCTGTATCCTGATGCACATATTGTTTGGTTTGTGAAACCGGTTTTTAGGGAACTGGTAGCGAATAACCCGTCCGTGAATGAGGTTTTTCCGGAATTCTGTATTTCGGAAAGAAAAGCTTTGTTATCATTGGGTGTGTTCGACAAGATTTTTGAACTTCAGTTCCGGAATAATAATTATTGTCCAAAGTGCCAGGTTTTTAAGGAAAACCCGATTGCCCAGCAAAGGAATATTAATGTTTATAATTATTTCAATTACGGAAATCTGCTGGAAGTTTTTGCGCAAAGTGGTGATCTTATTGCTCCAAATGCAGTTTTTCCGGCAGACGACCAGCCCAAGTTGTATCTGACAGACGACCACAGGAAGAAGGTAGAAAAGCTGGCTTTGACGAAACCTTACCTCGTACTCCACTGCCAGTCCAACTATATCCTTAAGGACTGGCCGGCCGACAAGTGGAACCAGCTGGTTGCCTGGATGGCCGAGAAGTATGACTATCAGATGGTGGAAGTAGGGTTGAAGAGCAATCTCACCGTGGCAACGGATAAATACCAAAATCTGTGCGGACAACTATCCATCCTGGAAACCGCCGAAGTAATACGGAATGCCGCCTTTTTTATCGGATTGGACAGCGGTCCCTCCCATTTGGCTAATGCAGTCGGAACTTACGGGATGATCCTGATGGGCTCTCTCAACGATTTCCCTACTTACAATCCGTATTCCGGTGGTTATGGAAGACAGGACAATGCAGTATTCATCAGACAAGAGGGAGAGGTGTGCGCCAACCTTTCCTTTGATTTTGTACAGAATAAAATAGAAGCGGTCCTGGACCATTCTGCTCACGGCGTATAACACGCAGAACTTAATAGTACTCCTGCTTTCCTGTGTTTATTATTTATCTGCTGCCAAAAATAGCGCTCCCGATCCGGACCATCGTACTTCCTTCCTGCATGGCAAGATGATAGTCACCGCTCATACCCATGGACAGTTCCTTCATGGATATGCTTTTACTTTCCAGTGCGCGGAAAGAATCAAACAGCGTTTTCAAACCTCTGAATTCCTGTCTGATTTTTTCAGTATCATCACAATTGGAAGCCATACCCATTAGTCCAATAATTTTAATATGGTCCAGTTGCCCGAATGCCTCGGACGTCAGGAGTTCGTAAGCTTCCTCTTTTGATAATCCGAATTTGGTTTCTTCCTGAGCAATATAAATCTGAAGAAGGCAGTTGATCACCCTTTTATTCTTAATGGCCTCTTTGTTGATTTCTTTAAGTAATTTAAAACTGTCCACACCATGGATGAGATAAACGTAGGGGGCTATATACTTAACTTTGTTGCTCTGCAGGTGCCCGATCATGTGCCACTCGATGTCCTTGGGCAAACGTTCGTACTTATCGGTCATTTCCTGTACTTTATTTTCTCCGAAACGTTTAAACCCCGACTGATAAGCTTCCAGCAAATCTTCGAGTGGTTTTGTTTTGGTAACCGCAATAAGCTTCGTGTTTGCATTTAATTCATTAAGTATTCCGGTAATATTCTGAGCTATTAGTGACATCTCGATACTATAATATTTTGATAATTAAACCATTAAATCAGTAATTTCGCATGAATGCTGTACAAATAGCGTATTACTTATTTCAAAATTGAAAAAAACATAGTTCTTTTACCAAACAAACATATAAATAACCTTCTGTATGGACTATAATAAGGAACAAAAACAAGATCGTAAAACTCTGCTATGGGCGGCTTTGGCGGTTTTGCTAATCCTAAATTTGGTACTTGTCTATTTTATCTATCATGAGAAACAGGAAAATAATGTAAAGGATGATATAATTACTGCCAAAACCGAGGAAGTTCTGATTACCAAAACAAAACTGGATTCTATTTCTGCAGAACTGGATGTGAAGATTGCCGAAATTCAACAGCTCGGAGGCAGCGTGGATTCTCTGGTTTCTTTAAAAGCCCAGCTCGAAAAGGATAAGCAGGATCTTAAAAATGTAAATAGTTACTCCCAGGCCAATTATAATAAGAAGATCAAATCCTATGAATCAATTCTGAATCAGAAAGATGTTGAGATCAGTCAGTTAAAAGAGCAGTTAGGTATCGTAACTTCTAAAAACGAGGAACTCAGCCAGCAGGTTTCAGGCCTGGAGTCTGAGCGCAAGCAACTTGCTGACTCGGTCAATAACTATTCCGCAGCCAACAAGGAGCTGAATGAAAAGGTTACGCTCGCGTCAGCATTAAGGGCTGAGGGCTTGGTGGTGAATGCTGTATCCAGTAAAGGGAAAGAGCGCGCTGGCGGGAAATACAAAGCGAAAAGAATTGACAAGCTGAAGGTGAGCTTTAAGCTGGCAGAGAATGCGGTGGCCAAACAGAATGAAAAGGATATTTTCCTGCGTATTCTGGATCCGGATGGAGCGGTTCTTTCGGACATGGCTACGGGGTCAGGATCATTTGTATATGGCGGCAAGGAAATGATTTACAGTTCTAAGGAAACGATAACCTTCTCCAACACGGGGCAGATGATCGATATTTTCTATGGAAGGGGTGGTATTCAGATGAAAGAAGGCAGATATGCCATAGAAGTCTACAGCGAAGGTTTTAAAATCGGGCAGGGAGATTTTACGGTTAAATAAATTTAACTGTCTGGAAAAGTGATGATAGGGCTTGGAAATATTAATTCCAAGCCCTATTTTTGCACCCTCATTTTGAGTAAAAGCGAAGTGAGGATTATATTCATTTAATAATTAATCAATTACCGTATGTCTAAGCATTATGAAACGGTGTTCATTCTAACTCCCATCTTGTCTGAGGCCCAGGCAAGGGACGCCGTTGAAAAATTCAGTGCGATTGTCACTTCTAATGGTGGAACAATTGTACATGAAGAAAACTGGGGATTGCGCAAGCTGGCCTACCCCATCCAAAAGAAAAATTCCGGTTTCTATCAGGTGTTTGAATATTCAGCTGAGGAAGGTGGTGTAGTAGATGTTCTGGAAACAGAATTCCGTCGTGATGAGCGCGTATTGCGTTTTCTTACCATAGCGCTGGATAAACATTCTCTTGCTTACAACGAGAAGAAACGCAAAGGCTTGGTAGGCAGAAAGAAAGAAGTGTCGACTGAAACTAAAACCGAAAACGCATAAGCTATGTCACTAGTAAA
Source organism: Dyadobacter sp. CECT 9275 (assembly GCF_907164905.1). Lineage (NCBI taxonomy): Bacteria > Pseudomonadati > Bacteroidota > Cytophagia > Cytophagales > Spirosomataceae > Dyadobacter > Dyadobacter helix. Next base: position 1,775,733 of record NZ_CAJRAF010000001.1, read on the forward strand.
CGAACCGGTTGAAAAAAATATTAACCGCAAAAAATACTGCCGTTTCAAAAAGGCAGGTATCAAATACATCGATTACAAGAATCCTGATTTCTTATTGAAACTTGTAAACGAGCAGGGTAAAATCCTTCCGCGTCGCCTTACCGGTACCAGCCTGAAATATCAGCGCAAAGTATCCCAGGCAATTAAAAGAGCACGTCATTTGGCTTTATTGCCATTCGTTGCGGATCAATTGAAATAATTAGAAAGAGCTACGAACAATGGAAATCATATTAATAACAGATATTGCAGGAGTAGGCTACAAAAACGATATCGTTACTGTGAAGGCAGGATACGGTCGTAACTATCTTATTCCACAGGGATTTGCATTATTGGCAAATGCTTCGAACCGTAAAATTGTTGCTGAAAATGTCCGTCAGGCTGCTCACAAAGCTGAAAAGCTGAAAAAAGACGCAGAGGATATCGCAGCGGCTATTGGTGATCTGACGATCGATATCCGTACTGTTGTTGGCGAAAGCGGCCGTATTTTCGGTCGGGTTACCAACACACAGGTTGCAGACATCCTTAAATCCAAAGGATTTGATATCGACCGCAAGAAAATTACCGTAGACGACGTGAAGTCGATCGGTACTTACAGCGCGCTGATAGATCTTCACAAAGAAGTGAAGCACAAAATTACTTTGAACGTTGTAGCCGCTGAGGATTAATCCTTCCGAAGGTATACGAATTCAGTAACAAAAAAAGACAACTCGCGAGGGTTGTCTTTTTTTGTTGTTAACCGTTTCGCTCTAATCCGGTACTTTGATCTGTATTCGGATGATTGATGCCGGATGGCAAGCCCGGCTGCTTTAAGCTTAACGGGTGTGAAAATCCAAAACCGTTACAGAGCTGGTATGCGCAAAACCTGGCCGGGGTATATCTTGTCAGGATGCGCAAGCATGGGTTTGTTAGCTTCGAAAATAATAGGATACTTCATCATGTCGCCATATACTGTCTGCGCAATTTTGGAAAGGGTATCTCCTTTCACAACAGTGTGGTAGGTAGCTTCCGGAGCAGGCGTGGCTACCGACAGACGGTTATCCACCACTTCTACTCCTTCTACGTTACCCACGGCAAGTGCAATTTTTTCTGCATCAGCCTGTGCGGCAACTTCTCCTTCAATGGTTACAGTATCACCCGAAGTTTTCACTGTTAATGAGTTGTAAGGCAACCCCAAAGACTTAACGTGTGCGAGTAAAGCACTGGCCCGCAATGGCTCAGTTGCTGGTGTAGGAGCCTCTTCCTTCTTGAAGATTTTTTCTCCAACACCTTTAAAAAATGATAATAATCCCATGTTTTTTTTGGTTTTTAATTGAAAATAAATGTGATAACTGATTCAAAGCTAGATTATTTTCGGAACCGAACAATTGTTTGACCAAAAAATATCGGCCGCGTCACACCACACTCGGAAAAAATCCCGGTTAAGGGATATCACGCATTTTTTTCAATCTGACGGCCCCCCGGAACAGCTGAGAAATGGATTTTGCAATGCTACTCAATTTTTAGCCGCGTATAGCCAGGTTATTTTTTATTTTTTGACACTTAAAGTTTGTCAGGTTGTACTTTTGTAAAACTGATATCAAGCATTAGCCCAATTATATGAACAGAGATACAGCCATAACCCGTCTGGAAAATGAAGAATTTGATATTTGTATCATTGGGGCAGGAGCAAGCGGGGCGGGCTGTGCATTGGATGCAGTTTTGAGAGGATATAAGGTAGCATTGGTGGATCAGGGAGATTTTGCGTCTCAGACTTCCTCCATATCAACAAAACTGATTCATGGAGGAGTAAGATACCTGGAGCAGGCTTTTAAAAAGCTGGATTTTGCTCAGTTAAAACAAGTACGCCACGGACTGGAAGAACGGCACACCCTGTTGAAAAATGCGCCGCATCTGGCTCGGCCACTGGCGCTGCTTACACCCGTAAGCTCCTGGCTTGAAGGACTGTATTTTACCATCGGCCTGCGTTTGTATGATCAGTTTGCCATTAACGATTCTTTACCCAAAAGTAAGTGGCTTTCTAAAAAAAAGGTTCTGGAGCTGATGCCTACGCTGAACCGGCATAAGCTGCACAGCGCCGTTATGTATTATGACGGCCAGATGGATGATGCGAGATATTGTCTTGCGCTGGTTCAGTCGGCAGTTGAAAATGGGGCTGTTACCGCCAATTATATTTCAGTTACGGGTTTTGGAAAAGAGAGAAACGGGAAAATTAACCGGGTAAAGGCCAGGGATATAATCGGTGATAAGGAGCTGGTAATCACCGCAAAGCTTGTAATCAATTGTACAGGCCCTTTCTCGGATCATGTCAGACAAATGGCCAATGCTGAACTTTACAAGCGAATCCGTCCCAGTAAAGGGGTGCACCTTGTGCTTCCTCCCGGCATTTTGAAAAGTGACTGTGCGATGCTTATTCCGAAAACTTCCGACGGCAGGGTGGTTTTTGCAATACCCTTTGAAGGAGCAACGATGCTGGGGACAACCGATACGGAATACAGCGAAACCGGTGAAATTCCTGTACTTAACCAGGCTGAAAAGGAATACCTGGCTGACACACTCAACCCATATCTTGAGAATAAAATGGATCTGAGACAGATTACCGCCGGTTTTGGCGGAATACGCCCTCTGCTGTCGGCGGATCCGGGCAAATCCACAAAAAGTCTGGTGAGGGATCATGAAGTAGAAGTTGACCCTTCGTCGGGGTTAATAAGTTTGCTGGGAGGAAAATGGACTACCTATCGGCTCATGGCCAAAGATACCCTGGATGTGGCGGACCGTATTGCGGGCAAATTAAATGACTGCCTGACAGCGAATTATGTGTTAGCTGGTGGGGAGCTTTACAGATTTGACCAGTGGAAAGAAATGGAAGTTACGTACTGCCTTGCACCGGACATCTGCCAGCATTTGCTGAAAAAATATGGTTCAAGGGCAGAGAAAGTAGTAAGGGATCTTCCGTCAAATCCTGATCTGGGTGAAAGACTGCATCCCGGTTATCCCTACATTAAAGCGGAGGTTATATTTGCAGCCACCTCTGAAATGGCGGTGACGCCGAGAGATTTCCTTGCCCGCCGTATCCGCCTGGAAATAACAGACTGGCAGGCGGCATTGGATTGTGTTCCGGTTGTGGCGGATCTGATGGCGTCCGTTTTGGGATGGGATGATGAGAAAAAGAAGGAACAAATATTAACTTATTCCGGAGAACTGAAATACTTTATGGCCATGGCCGGAAAAGAGATAAGAGTTTAAACCGGGATTTCAGATTTTAAGAATGATATATATTACCGATCTGGCATGTATTTCTCCGCAGCCGACATTCGACCATACTTTTTTTGAAGGGGAGGTACATATTTATAAAGGTGCACGTTACCTGGCAGTTGAGCCAGGGTATACGGACATCATTCCGGCGGGACTCTTGCGGCGGATGGGGAAGGCTGTCAGAATGGGTGTGGGTGCAGGCTTATCTTTGCTGAGGCATCATCCCGACATCGAAGGCATCATCCTGGGTACTGGTAACGGGGGGCTGGAAGATTGCCTCAAGTTCCTCAATCAGATCGTAGATTATGCGGAAGGTACGCTCACGCCCACGAATTTTGTTCAGAGTACGCCCAATGCCGTGGCAGGAAATCTGGCGCTGATGGGCAAACTGACAGGCTACAATGCCACACACGTACACAAGGGGCTGGCATTTGAAAACGCACTGTTGGACGCCATGATGCTTCTGGAAGAGCGTAAACTGCATGCTTTGCTCGTAGGGAGTGTGGAGGAAATATCAGATTACAACCATAACATCGATTTCCTGAACGGAAATTTTAAAGAAGGGGATTTTACTTCAGAAACGCTATTGAAAACCAACACTCCCGGTACTGTCAATGGGGAGGGCGCAGCTTGGTTTGTGGTTTCGGACCGGAAGGACCAGGCTTTGGCTGAAATTGCCGATATCACTCACACCGGAAATCTCGCGGCAGAAGACCTCGATAACTGGGTTCTGCATTTTTTAAAGCGGAATCAGCTGGAAGCGTCAGAAGTGGAAATGCTGATGACCGGTATGAATGGAGATGTCAGAAATGATTATTTTTATACCAATCTGCAGGCAGGTTTATTGAAAGACCGGCCTGTGGTAACTTTTAAAAATGTAGCCGGTGAACACCCTACTGCGTCCGCCTTTGCAACCTGGCTTGCCGTGCATATTCTCAGTGGGAGCGGTGTTCCTGCATCTGTAGTATATTCCGGAAGCCCGGCAGGTATACCCCGAAACATACTCCTTTATAATCACCACCTGGGCGAGCAGCACGCGCTGATTTTGATGAGGTCAGTCAACAGGTAAGGAGTAGAAAGCGTACGATTTTACGCCGCACGCTTGCCAGAATCATTGCTGCACTTCTTTTTCCTTCATTTTGATCACCTTTGCAAGCGTGGGCAGGATGGTGTCGTGTTTTTTTACGAATGGATTTGCCTGGTCCCATACATAGCCGGCCAATACGGAGCAGATCTGATTTTTGAAAGTGCTATCAATTTCCCTGGCAAATACAATGGTCTGGAAATCACCGCTGTACCATCCGGCAACATAACTACGGAAAACGTCGATGCCTTTTTGTATGACATCCTCGTAATCCTTCTTCCAGTCAACATTTTCCCCCTGCAGGTGGCGATGTGTCATTTTGGCCGATAATAATCCCGATGCTGTTGCAAATGTTACTCCGGATGAAAAGATAGGGTCAAGAAATTCGGTACTGTTACCGGACATCACGAAACCTTCGCCCCACATTTTTTTTACACCAATGGAATAACCCAGAATGTGGCGTGGTTCAAATTTAAGGGCGGAATCGGTAAAACGCCCTTTCAGGTCTTCAAACGTACGGATGAAATCCTTGTAACCCTGGCTGTCATTTTCAGCCAGTTCAATAATCTTCTCCTTGTCTCCCACGATACCTACGGACGTCGAACCATCGGAAAAAGGGATCGCCCATATCCAGGATTTATTATTGTCGAAAGAATGGACAAAAATATTCTGGCTGGCTTTTTCGGTACGGTTAATGTCTTCAAGATGAGCGAAAATAGCACCCCTGGGGGTAAAGGAAGAGGGTTTGCTCAGATCGAATAGCCTGGGTAACACACGGCCATAGCCGCTTGAGTCAATAATGAATTTTGATCGGATCGTGTGTATGGCGCCTTCTGCATCTTTATACTCAATGGTCTGCATGTCAGCAGAGCATTCCACACTCAGTACTTCACATTCAAAATGAACGTCCACGCCTTTTCGGGCGGTTTCCTGGGCGAGCGTCATATCGAATTCACTTCTTTTGACCTGCCAGGTCCAGGTCCATCCCTGTGTAAACTGTTCGGAGAAAAAGAATTCACATCTTTTTTCTCCTCTCATGAAGGCTGCGCCCGTTTTTTTCTGAAAGTTTTTTTCTTTCACTGCCTCCAGTAATCCGGATTCCTCCAGATGTTCCATGCAGCAGGGCAACAGACTTTCGCCTATCTGGAAACGCGGAAATTTTTCTTTTTCAAGGATCGTTACTTCATAACCTTGTTTTTTTAAATAGGAAGCGGCAACTGTGCCTGCCGGGCCTGCTCCAATGACCACTACGTCAACATTTTGCATAACTAAGCGTTTTTTACTTTCTGAACCAGTGTCTCTTTGTCTAGAAATGAAAAGCACGTAACAAAAGCACTTACAGTGACGCCCAATATGCCATGCAGAGAGACGTTCTGTCCCGTGAGATGTAGATTAGGGATTCTGGTTTTCGTGTTAATTTGGGTGCGTGCCGGTGATTGTGATTTTTTTTTGATGCCGTACAACGAACCATCAGGATTTCCGATGTAATCCCGGAAAGTGAGGGGAGTGGCACTATGCACGGATTTTATTTTGGACCTGATATCCGGGAAAACCTTTTCCAGGTGGGTCAGTACTTTTTCTTCTTTTTCCTTCTTGAATTCGTAATAGGAGATATCTCTTTCACCCGGTTGGGTCACCGTGTTGTGCGAATGGCTCCATTTCTCTATTTCTGCGGTATTCATGTAAGTCATAATGGACATGGAATCCGCAAATTCCGGATGCTTGGATACCGCCGGAGTACAGATAAAATAGGTTTCGGGCCATTCCCTTTCATCATATTGCAGGCCTCCCCACACATCATCAATGTCGTGCTGATAAATATTGTAGTTCAGGTAGGGAAAGCTCTTTTCATTAAATGTAAGGTGGACCAGGAAAGTAGAAATGCTATTTTCCAGCCCCTTTACTCTGTTTTTGTAAACTTTAAGAAAGCGGTCCTCTCCAAAGATATCGATGGTTACCGCAGGATGGACATTGGAGATAAACTCCTTGCCCCTGATGGTATCTCCGTCTTCGAGAAGCACTTCGGTAACAAGGCCCTCGTCATTGTAATGGGCCGATACTACCTTTTTTCGTTTAAGAATTTTTCCGCCCATGCTCCTGATTCTGCGGCTCAGCAATATAGCCAGTTGTGAACCGCCATCCACCAGTTTGTAGGCCCCCGTAAGGTAGCTGTTGATGATCAGGGCATGAACGTAAAAAGGGGTGTTATGTTTATCCCCCGCGTAAAGCAGATTGGAGCCCGCCAGTACATTTCGAAGCCTCACATTGGTAGTCAGGGTGGCTATGTAATCATGTGCATTTAATTCCAGCAGGTCCTCATTCATCTGGTAATTCATTCCAGAAGTCCTGAGGTTGTACAAGGGAAAAAAGCTGCAGGTTTCCTTTATTTTAGCGCAGTAGGTATCAATGGCCTTTTGCTCGTCGGGAAAACAGGCGATCAGATTTTCTCTGAACTGATCGTATCCCTGGCCATAGTTATATGCTTTCCCATCTGCAAAACGGATCACATCAAAACGATCTTCATCAAGCCGTTTCAATTTTAAATCCTCCAGGATACCAAAGTACTTAAAAAACTGGTACAGGTTTTCTCCGGCATCCATACTTCCTATATAATGGACGCCCGTATCAAATATGGTTTTATCCCTGCTGTATACCTGAAGGTTTCCACCGATCTGATGATTTTTTTCAAGAACAATCACCCGTTTTCCTTCCGATGCCAGTATGCAGGCACAGGCTAAACCGCCCAATCCACTCCCCACAATGACAAAATCATATTCCTTGTCTGATACCTGCTGCATGTACTTGTGACCGAATAAGTATTAAGGTGTGATCTGTAAGTTAATAGGGTGGGTACTGCTTGTTGTTTATCCGATGGAGGACAGGATCGCCGGGCCGTTTTTTTTCAAAATAAACAGAACATTGGAGGTATTGGCGGAGTGTCGCCGCATTTCATAGTCCAGTCCATGTTTTGCTGCAAAATGCCGGATCGTATCGGAATGAAAGAAATGGAACTCATCCTGTTTTTTATTAAAAGAAAACAAACCGGTTGATAATTTTTCGGTAAGTTTTGTGTTTTCGTGCTGCTCTGAAAAATCCGTTATACCATCCCGTATGAAAAGAATTCCCCCGTTCCCGAGCGCTTCTACACAGCGGTTCAGCAAAGTAAACTGTTTTTCCTCTGATAAATAATGAAGTATATCATTTAAAAAAATTACATCCTGGTGGCTCATTTCATAAGTCATAATATCCTGATAAAAAAAGAGCAGGTTTTCGGTTTTATGATAGCTGTTCCGGGCCGTCAGGATTTTCTCTTCATCGTAGTCCACACCCTGAATAACCCTATCCGGATTTTTATAATGGAGGAAAAATGAGAGGTAGCCATATCCGCAGCCAACATCCAGAATGTGCTTCCGGCCTGCTATCTGTTCATTGTAAAAGGTATAATTTTTCGCTTCAAGTTTCCATTTTATTTTGAAATACCACTCCAGGACCGGGCCCTTGAAAACATAGTTTGTGAATATCCGGTGTTGAAGGTAGGTTGTGGTTTCCATCTCGTCACGGTACCTGGCATACTCTGCTTTGAAGTGTGCCGAAATATTTTTTGTGATATCCCTCAGCTGGATACCCCACGATCCGTCGGTAATGCTGATCCTGGGCAGTACCCGTACGTTCAGGCCACCGGAACTTATCAGGAAATCATTTTTGGGTAAAACCTCTGAGGCGCCATGAATGAGTATAGGCTGAATATCCAGCCCGAGTTCCTGAGCCAGGTGGAAGGCCCCCTTATGAAAACGCCCGATCTCTCCATCATAAGAACGGGTTCCCTCCGGGAAAATCAGGAGCGAATAACCGTCTGCAACCAATTGTTTCACCTTTCGGAGGTTTTCCTCGGGGCCATCCTCTGTATAGATGTACCCCGCAAACCGGATGATCGGTCCAAAAAACGGCGAATTATAAACCCAGCCTTTGACCATGAGTACAATTTTAGGGCTCATCATAATGGCCAGCAGGATATCCAGAAAAGAGCTGTGGTTGGCAATGAATATGACGGGCTTGTCGGTTGGCAGGTTTTCGAGGCCTGAGAAATTTTTCCGGACGTGCGGGCCGGAGTATATCACCGTTTTGGCATAAAACGACAAGGAACGATTGATCATCTCCCTTTTTCTCTTTCTGGAAACCGGGAGCAGTAAAATGGTTACCAGCTTGGAATGTAAAAACAGACAGCCCGACAGGAAATAGGTGAAACTACTGATGCTGATCAGAAATGGTAGCAGAGTCACCGGAGCTTTCTTTCTGGCGATCCGGTTCTGCACGAAGAGATTGAAAATCAGGGGTTGGAAAACGAAGGAGATCAGAAGAATACAGACAATACCCAGCACGCTAATGAGCGCAATGGAGTGGATGGCGGGGTGTTTGGCAAAGATAAGCGCCCCCGTTCCGATGATGGTGGTAAGGCCCGACAATATGATGGCGCTCCGGTAAGATTTCAGATTATCCTTCCCGTCTTTGTATTTACTCAGCAGACCGTCTGTCACAAAAATACTGAAGTCGTCACCCAGCCCGAAGATGAAAGTAGTAACGACCACATTCACAAAATTGAACTTTATACCAACCAGTGCCGCAATACCCAGAATCCAGATCCAGCTCATTACCATGGGCAAAAATGTCAGCAGGGCCAGTTCCAGCCTGCCATAAACGATCAGTAACGTAAGGAATACAACGGAGGCAGATATCAGGAGTATATAATTAAAGTCGTCTTTTACCATGGTAAGCAGGCTCGCGGCGAGCTCACCCCGGTCGAAGATTTCGGTGCCAGGTACCGCCCTTAAATCGGCTTTGACATTTTCCAGCTGTGGCAACGGAACAATAACAGGTGTGATGTAGGTTACTTTTCCGGCTTTGATATCCACCAGGTTGTCAAACCCAAGATCTATTAACAGCTCATTTTTATCTGTATGGTTTGCAGGAAAGGCAACCAGTCTTTTAAAGGAGTCAAAGGAATGGATACTAAATCCGTTCTGAGCCGACGCTTTATTCAGATCGGAAAATACCTGGCTTTTTTTCTCTGGTGTCCAATACTCTTTCCAGCGCCTGCTTCGCTCTTCCCGAATATCTGACGGTACCAGGAAAGTCCCCGAGGATATAAAGCTGGTGATTTTTTCCTGTTCCTTTAGTTTCGATAGTTTTTGAAAAACCTGGTAATTGGAAGCCTGAGCCCGGTCGTTGGTCGTACTGGTAGCAAATACATATATTCTTTTTTCCTTTGAGGGGTTCAGGCCCGTGAGTTCATTTTCCCGTTTTTTTAAATCGTCATTCTGGATGCTCAGGTTTTCAAAACTACTGTCAAAAGTAGTAAACTGCGCATAGTAGAGGAATATACCTGTGAGCAGGATAATGATCGCCACCACTGGTGTGCGCAACCTCCCCGACCAGCGTGGCAGCCTGAAAAATACGGGTTCTTTTAATGACTGGGTGAAGTCAATCCCGACGCTTTCCAGGATGACCGGCAGGCCGGTTAAGGTAAAAACAGCAGCGCCCAGCAAACTGAGTGACGCAAAAAAACCAAAATCCTGTAGGACGGTCGAATTTGTGAAATGAAGTGCTGTAAACGCCATAACAGTGGTAAAACTGCCTGTAAGCAAAGGGGAACTTACCTCTTTTATCGCACTTTGGATGGAGCCGGTGTGCCGGAGGTGTGTGAAAAAATGAAATGAATAATCCAGCAGGATACCGAAAACCACCGCTCCGGTAGCCAGTGATATGCCTGATACCCCGGGGCGGAAAAACCCCGTGATACCCAGTGCGAACAATCCTCCGAAGAGGCCGGGAAGTATTAAAAACAGGGGCGTCAGTACCTTTCGGTAATAACTGATTAGTAACAGGAGAATAGCGGTGATGGCAATAAGCATCGTTTTCAGAGAATCCTGCTTGACCTGGATAGCATTTCGGGCAGAAATTTCGAATGTACCGAAGTAGGAAAGCTTGTGGACGGGGAATTGCCTGTCCCATTTGGTTTTGAAAGCCTCCACCCGGTTGAACAACGCTACGTCTTTTTCTGAATTCCCCGAATTATAGGCCGTAATGGCCGTTACAAGTATCTTTTTATTGTCACCCGAAAACATTACGCCGTCCGCAACCGAAATTCCACCTGCATTACTTACTGCGTTAAGTCGTCTGAAATAGGGGCCGGTGACACCGAGCGGGTCGTTTAAAATGAATTGTTTAAAAAAAGTACCCCCTGGTGCGATCAGTTGTTTTTTGACAGCCGAGACCGACCGGTTTATGGAATCTGCCGAGAGTCTTGGGGAGAGTACCGCATAATAAGAAGAGTCAATCAGTTGCGGAAAATGATCGTAGGTATAATTGTAAACATCCTGCTGGACGTCTGGACGGATTGCCTGGATGTTGATAATCAGTCCCTTGCAGGCCTTGTTCAGGGAGTCGGCAAAGTTCTGAGCCAGCTCCGCTGCGTCGTAAGTACCGGTATTGTCGGTGTACTCCAGTGAAAATACAATTTGATTGATGAAATTTTTATTCTCTACCAGCCGGTTAAATTCTTCAAAAGTTTTGCCCTTCGGTAAGGTTGCAAAGATACTTTCCGTGATCCTCAGCCTGGAAATTCCCCAGCCCAGCATTCCGGTAATCAGGAGCAGGCCAATAAAAAAACTGAGTTTATGTCTGGAAAGGAGTGAATTTAGCCTTAGTAATAGTTCTCCGATCATGGATAGGGGCAACGTGAGTGTGAGGCAAAAATAATGAAATGTATTACTCCTGCCAACTTATTAATGTTCAAGGGCAGTATCCGAACAGGTTTGTCAAAGCGGCAAAAAAAGATTTATTTTACGTCATATTTAATATTCTCAACTGTAAATGAATCGTATTTCCCTCGCTCACATTGAGCAGCATGCCATTGAAAAGAAGGAATTTATTTTAGCGGACGATGCGCTTGACAAGGTTTCCCGGTCTTTTAACTTTTTGACTGATTTCTCAAAAGATAAGATTATTTATGGTATCAACACTGGTTTTGGCCCCATGGCTCAATACCGGATCGAAACAGATAAACTCAATAGTCTTCAATATAATCTGATCAGAAGCCATTCCAGCGGAATCGGCAGACCGCTCAACGAGATATACGCAAGAAGCGTTATGTTGGCGCGTCTTAATTCTTTTTTGCAAGCTAATTCTGGGATCAGTACCGGTGTAATCAAACAAATTGTTTTGTTTCTCAATCACGGTATCGTTCCCGAAATATTTGAACATGGCAGTGTAGGGGCAAGCGGTGATCTGGTACAGCTCTCCCATCTGGGTCTTAATCTGATCGGGGAGGGACATGTTTATTACAAAGGTATCCGGCGGGTAACCTCCGAAGTTTTTGCCGAACTGGGCCTACAGCCGCTTCGAATGGAACTGCGCGACGGCCTCGGGCTTATCAATGGTACCTCCTGTATGACCGGCATTGCTGCGATTAACATCATTTACGCCCAACGGCTTGTTGAATGGGGTATTGCGGCTTCATCGATGCTCAATGAGGTGGTGGAGGCTTTTGACGATTCGTTTTCCAAAGAATTGAACTCGGTTAAGCATCATGCGGGACAGCAGTATGTTGCTCAGCAAATGCGTGAATTTGTGCAGGGAAGCGGAATGATCCGTAACAGGGAAGAACTGTTTAAGGATGATACCGCCCTGCAGCGCACCGAATTTGAAAGAAAGATACAGGAATACTATTCCATCCGCTGTGTGCCGCAGATCATTGGTCCCATTGTAGATACCATTAATTATGCACAGGATGTTATTGTAAACGAACTTAATTCGACCAATGACAATCCGATTGTAAATCCTGAGGAAAATAATGTTTTTCACGGAGGTAATTTCCATGGCGACTATATTTCTCTGGAAATGGATAAGGTCAAAATCGTACTCACCAAGTTGTCGATGCTCATGGAACGTCAGCTTAACTTCTTGATGAACAGCAAGCTGAACAATAAGTTTCCGCCTTTCCTGAACGCAGGAACCTGGGGGTTGAATTTCGGGTTTCAGGGGGTACAGTTTACAGCTACTTCCACAACTGCCGAAAATCAGTCACTTTCTGGATCCGTATATGTTCACAGTATTCCGAATAACAATGATAATCAGGATATTGTCAGCATGGGAACCAACAGCGCCGTGATGGCGAAGCAAGTGCTGGAAAACGCATACCAGGTAATGTCCATTCACATTATGGCGATCTGCCAGGCGATTGACCTGCTGGACAGTGAGGAGAAGGAGCGTCTTTCAGACCAGGCGAAGTCGGTTTACACGCAGATCCGCAAAAAGGCCAGCTTCGTGAAAGACGACGTGCCGCAGTCCGAAAGTATTGCTGCCGTTTATGAATATATCAAAGAAACATCATTTAAATTATGAGCGTTGCGTTAGTTACCGGTGCATCCAGAGGGCTGGGAAGAGCAATTGCGGTTCAGTTGGCCAAGGATCACGGGTTGTATATACTTGTTAATTATTCTGCAAATAAGGACGCTGCTGAGGAAACCCTGCGCGAAATACAAAACACCGGAGGCGAAGGTGAACTACTCCAGTTTAATGTACAGACAAAAACGGAGGTAGACGAGGCGCTTAACAAATGGAGAGAGCAGAACGAAGGAAAACACATTAGTGTTCTGGTGAATAATGCAGGAGTAACACGCGACGGTCTTTTTATGTGGATGCCCGAAAAGGATTGGGACGATGTCATGAATATTTCCGCCAAGGGGCTGTATAATGTAACGCAGAATGCCATCCAGCAGATGTTGCGCAAACGTTCCGGCAGGATCGTCAACATTGCGTCGGTATCGGGGATGAAGGGTGTGGCCGGGCAGACCAATTATTCGGCTGCCAAAGGAGCCATTGTTGCAGCCACCAAAGCTTTGGCACAGGAAGTTGCCAAAAGGAAAATTACAGTGAATGCCGTGGCACCGGGTTTCATTACCAGTGATATGACGAAGGATCTGAACGAAGACGAGTTAAAACAGATGATTCCGATGAACCGCTTTGGAAAAGCGGAAGAGGTGGCCCATCTGGTGAGTTTTCTTGTTTCCGATAAAGCCGCTTATATTACCGGCGAGGTAATTAATATCAATGGAGGAATTTATTCTTAGGTAATGAGTAACAGAGTTGTCATAACGGGTATCGGTATCTACTCTTGTCTGGGTGAAAACCTCGGCCAGGTGACCCAATCGTTATATGCGGGAAAAAGCGGTATCATATTTGACAAGGCACGCAAAGATTTTGGTTTTCGCTCTGCCCTTACGGGAATGGTTGCGCGGCCCGATCTTAAACCGTTTTTGTCGAGAAGGCAGCGCATGGGCATGCATGAACCGGCAGAATATGCTTACATGGCTACCAGAGAAGCGCTGGAGACATCGGGGCTTGATATTGATTTTCTGGACAAAACCGAGACGGGGATCATCTTCGGAAACGACAGTACCGCGGCCTCGGTGATTGAAGCAACCGATAAAGTGCGTGAAAAACGGGATACCACGCTGATTGGGAGCGGAGCCATTTTTCAGAATATGAATAGCACCGTCAATATGAACCTTTCAACCATATTTAAGCTGAAAGGGATCAACTTTACCTTGAGCGCCGCCTGCGCTTCGGGCTCACACTCCATTGGCATGGGTTATCTGCTGATCCAACAGGGCCTGCAGGAAAGGGTGATCTGCGGCGGAGCGCAGGAGATCAACATGGAGTCTATGTGCAGTTTCGATGGTCTGGGCACTTTCTCTACGCACGAATCTGAGCCAATGAAGGCTTCCAGACCTTTTGACCGTGATCGTGACGGCCTGATTCCCAGCGGAGGTGCCGCAACTGTGATACTGGAATCCTATGACGCGGCGGTTAAAAGAGGGGCGCCTATCCTGGCAGAACTCATTGGTTATGGATTTTCATCCAATGGAGACCATATCTCCAATCCAAGTATAGACGGGCAGGTGAGATCCCTGCAAATGGCACTTGGCCAGGCAGGCATAGGGCCAGAGGCCATCGATTATATCAATGCACATGCCACTTCCACGCCGGTAGGGGATAGCAGTGAGGCCAGGGCTATTTATGAGGTTTTCGGCGGGGAAGTACCAGTGAGTTCCACCAAGTCGTTAACAGGGCATGAATGCTGGATGGCCGGAGCGAGTGAGATCGTTTACTCTTTGCTGATGCTCCAGAACGATTTTATTGCTCCTAATATCAATTTTGAAAATCCTGATGAAGATTCGGCCAGGATCAACATCGTTCCCGAAACAAAATCTCACAAAATCGACTGTTTTTTATCCAATTCATTCGGTTTTGGAGGTACCAACTCCACGCTGATCGTGAGGCGCATTACTTCGTAAACGGTACCGTGCTCCTCTTCAAACTTAGTAATTTTGCCAATAGTGCCTCGTAGAAAATAAAATAGCTGATCTTTTACTACGATTTGTAAAAATTATTGTGTCAAAGGCTATTTTTAATTTCAAAATTTGAGGGCATTATGGAAACTATCAGAAAAGAATAAATTAATTTTGTTGCCATGAATGTAATTGACGTAAAAATGAGTTTGGAAGAAGTTATTGAAGGGACAAGAGATTTTTTATCCGAAGAATTCGAGGTAGACAGGAATTTAATTCTTCCTCAAAACAGCCTGAAGGAAACTTTGGACCTGGATAGTCTCGATTACGTTGATCTGGTGGTGCTCATTGAAGAGAACCTCAACATTAAAGTAACAGGTGAAGATTTTAAGGATATCGTCACTTTTGGTGACTTTTATGCACTTGTAAAAAAGAAACTTGCACTCTAAAGCATGAGCCGTTGGGATGGGAAGACCAGAGGGTCCTTAACCGGCTACAAAATATTCCTGTTTTTTATCAGGCATTTGGGTTTGGGCTTTGCCTATACTCTTTTAAGGATAGTAACGTACTATTACTATCTGTTTGCTTCGGGCCCAAGAAATATCCTCATTCAATTTTATCAAAATTCTTTTCACTTTTCAAAGGAGAAGGCCAGAAAACTGGCCCGCAGGAATTTCTATATCTTCGGACAGACGCTTGTGGACAGGGCTGCATTTTTGCTGGGAAAAGTGGATACCTTTAGCCATACCTTTGAAAATGAGCAATACCTGGTGGATATCAGAAATGCCGGTAAGGGAGGCATTCTTTTGAGTGCTCATGTAGGGAACTGGGAAACGGCGGGCAATCTGCTCAAGGGAAGAATTACGCCAACCATCAATATTGTGATGCTGGATGCGGAAGTGGAGAGTATTAAAAAGTTCATGCAATTGTCAACCGGCGGTCCCAAGTTTAATGTGATTCCGATTAAAAATGACCTGTCGCATATTATTTCTATCCGTAATGCGCTGATCAGTAATGAGTTTGTGGCCATTCATGCAGATCGGTATCTGGACGGTGCGAAATTCATAGAGATGGAATTTTTAGGAAAAACAGCCAGATTTCCGATGGGTCCGTTTATTATTGCTTCCAAATTCGATGCGCCAGTAACCTTTGTTTTTGCCACAAAGGACGGAACACACAGTTATCATTTAAGTGCAACGGAGCCAATTACTGTGCGTTTGAAGCCTGAGCAAATTGCCAGACAATACGTGCAGGAACTGGAAAGGAAAGTGAGGCAATACCCTGAGCAATGGTTTAATTACTACGATTTTTTCAATAATGGCTGAAAAGCAAAATATTCTGGATTATATCCCGCATCGTCCGCCGTTTGTAATGTTGGACCGCCTGTTGAGCGCTACGCCGGAAAAATTTGAGTCTGAATTTTATGTGGATGAAGATAATGTGCTGGTCAGCAAAGGGTTTTTTCTGGAAACAGGGCTGATTGAAAATATCGCGCAAACCAGCGCAGGCGGTTTTGGTTTTCTGGACCGGTCGGAGGACAGTGGCCCAAGGGTTGGTTTTATAGGTGCGGTTACCAAAGTGGAGGTATATGAACTACCACCCGTCGGCACTACCATATCGACCATCGTGATGCCCACGCATCAGTTGGGTAATATTGTGATGGTGCGAGGTTCTAATTATCTGAACGACCGGAAATTACTGGAGTGCGAAATGAAAATTGTAATATCCTGACAGGTCCAGGATGGGCTGAAAGGTGAACAATAACCAAGGCGAAGGCGGCAAAATTCAGAAAAAATGACTATTCTTGCTGACTCCTAACGCCGTTCTAGAATTAAAATATGCTTTCCTCAGAAATTGAAATTGATATCAGATTTAGCGAAACGGATGCGATGGGTGTTGTATGGCACGGTAACTATCTAAAGTTTTTTGAAGATGGAAGGGAGGCTTTCGGAAAGGCCTACGGCCTGGAGTACCTCACTATTTTTGACAAGGGATATTTTACGCCGATCGTGAAGTCGGAGATTGACCATAAGGCACCTGTTTATTACGGGCAGAAAATAAAAGTGATCACAAAGTATATCCCCGCCAAATCTGCTAAAATTCTCTTTGAATATGAAGTAGTTAATCTCACTACCGGCGAGCTTTGTGCTGTAGGGAAAACCATGCAGGTTTTTCTGGACAAAACTTCCCGTACGCTGGAGCTTCTCACACCCGAATTTTATCATGCGTGGAAGGTCGCCAACCTCGCTCAAAGCAACTAGTCAGTAGAGTAATGTCTTATATCGGCGCCGAATCGATCATCAGCCCTTTGGGTAATTGTACGGAGGAAAACTGGGACGCGCTTTGCGCCAACCGCACAGGTATTTCACTGGTGGAAGGCGCGGGTTTTAATGGTGGAGCACTTCATTTGGCCCGAATGGAGAATTTCCAGCCAGCCTTCAAATTTGAGAATCTTCTGGTCAAGATTTTAGCCGATATATCTGATAAAATTGATCCCGCCATCATTTCCTCGGATCGGACGCTGGTGATAATCAGTTCTACGAAAGGTGCCATAAACGAAAGCATCCGGGATCAGTTTGCTTCGGCTGTTCAAAATATTTCGCGGCGATTCAGCCTACGGCATATACCCCTGGTGATTTCAAATGCCTGCATATCGGGGGTGCTGGCCATCAATGCAGGAGGTAACCTCATCCGCGCAGGGCACTACGACCATGTGGTAGTATTGGGATGCGATGTCATTTCAGATTTCGTGGTTTTTGGATTTCAGTCACTTTTTGCCATTAGTAACCGGCCCTGTGCGCCGTTTGACGCCAGCAGAAATGGAATTACCATGGGTGAGGGCTGCGCAGGAGTGGTGCTTTCCAAGAGCCTTGAAATTTACAGGGAGCCGCCTCTCCGGCTACTGGAAGGAGCTTCGGCCAATGATGCTAACCATATTTCCGGGCCATCGCGTACCGGCGAAGGATTGTTCAGGGCCGTAACGCGTACTTTGGCTGATCACAGTTTAACGGCCTCGGACATTGATTTTATTTCGGCTCACGGCACTGCCACCGTTTATAATGATGAAATGGAGGCCATCGCGTTTGACAGGCTTGGGATGAATCATATTCCTCTCAATAGCCTGAAAGGGTATTTCGGGCACACGCTGGGGGCAGCGGGTGTGATCGAAACGACGGCATCCATGCAGATGTTACGAAAGCAAACACTGATCCGGTGCCTTGGTTTTGAAAACTCAGGGACTTCAAAGGAACTGAACATTGTAAAAGATAATATCGCAACTCCCTTGCATACCATCCTCAAAACGGCATCGGGCTTTGGGGGCGGGAATGCTTCACTGATTATCCGTAACCTATGAGCTTTATTACATCCTACTGCCGGATAAGCCATGATCGCTGTACAGTTAACGGAGAAATGGTCGCCAGCCGGAAATTCACTGAAGACACCTGGCTCAGGGAGTTGTACAAGGAAACAGGGCTGTCGTACCCGAAGTTCTATAAAATGGATCAGCTGGCTCAGGCAGGGTTTCTTGCCTTTGAAGCACTTCGGAAGGTGAATCCTGACCTGTCTTCCTATCGGGATGATGCAGTGGCCATGGTTTTTGCAAACAGCCATTCCAGTGCTGATACCGATCAGCGTTTTCAAAAAACATATCAGGAAAACACAGCTCCGAGCCCCGCTCTTTTTGTATATACCCTGCCCAACATCGTATTGGGCGAAATAGCTATTCTTAACAAGTGGTATGGTGAAAATATGTTTGCTGTTTTGCCTAACTTCGCGGCTGATTTTTTTGTGAACTACGGAAATATCCTGCTTTCAGGAAATACAGAAGCGGTACTGGGGGGATGGCTGGATATACTGGATGATAAAATCGAAATTTTTCTCTTTTTTGTGGAAACAAAAGCGGGTACAGGAATTGACTTCACAGCAAAGAATCTGGCATGTATTGCCGGGATATGATTGATAATTTATTGCAGAAAGGTAATCAGGATGATAATGGATAACTTAAAAGAAGACTTAAAGAAACAAATCATTGAGCAGCTGAATCTGGAAGATATCCAGGTTTCTGATATTGGGGACGATACTTACCTTTTCCGGGAAGAAGGCCTGGCGCTGGACTCGATTGATGCCCTGGAACTCATAGTGCTGCTTGAGAAATTCCATGGTATTCAGGTCACCAACCCGGAAGAGGGGAAGGAAGCCTTCCTGACGGTCAACACCATGGCGGAGTATATCCGCAGTAAAAAAGGTTAATCTCATGCTGGTCTGATGAAAAGTAATCTGCAACTGCTGTACGGAGTTTTACTGTTATGGATACTTTCACAAAGTGCCATTGCGCAGAAAAGCGATTATGTATCACCAAAGCTCACTGATCCGGCTTCCTGGTCGCTTGTGCTTTTGCCCGACCCACAGACCTATGTCAAATTTGAAAGAAACCAGGCGATTTTTGACCTGATGACTTCCTGGGTAAGCGAGAATATCGACCCGCTCCAAATCAAAATGGTTTTGTGCACAGGAGATCTCGTAGAACAAAACGAACTCCTTGCTCCGGACGGTGTCAACGGAAACCAGACAAGCAAGGCGCAATGGCAGGCTGTTTCCCGCGCTTTTGGGCGGCTTGACGGCAAGGTACCTTATGTTGCGGCAACGGGTAATCATGACTATGGTTTTAAAAGCGCCGAAAACAGGAACTCCCGCTACAACGAGTATTTTCCGGTTGATAAAAATATCTTGTCTCAAAAGCTTCTGCGTGAGGTAGGTACTGACTTTCTGGGACAGCCTACACTGGCTAATGCGGTCTATGATTTTACCTCTCCGCATGGTAAAAACTACCTGATTATGGTACTTGAGTTTGCGCCACGGAATGACGTGATCACCTGGGCAAAAAAGGTGATTGAGCAGCCAAAGTATAAGGATCATCAGGTGATTGTGCTGACCCATTCTTACATGGACTCCGACAACCAGCATATTGTGAAGGAAGAGTATCCGCTGACGGATGTAAATTACGGAGCGGCTATGTTCTCCAGACTTGTGCGGCCCAGTACCAACATCAGGATGGTTTTTGCGGGGCACATTGGTTCTCCGGATTCACCAAAAGAGCATGTAGCTTTCCGGACGGATCTGAACAGTGCAGGTAAACCGGTGCAGCAAATGGTATTTAACGCACAGGCAATGGGAGGTGGCTGGCACGGGAACGGAGGAGATGGCTGGCTGAGAATACTGGAATTTTTACCGGACGGCAAGACTGTAAAAGTAAAAACGTTTTCACCGTTGTTTGCTATCTCACCAACCACCAGGCAATATGCCTGGAGAACTGAGCCTTTTGACCAGTTCACCTTTACACTGGACTGATACTATTTTATTATTCTAATTTAACCGAAAGTGGGTGTTCGTATAACAGGAATGGGGATTGTTTCGGCTATTGGCTTAACGGTAGACGAAAATCTTCAGGCGTTGCGGGGAGAGAAATCCGGGATATCGGTTTCCAAACGCTGGGATGAAAGGAATGACCTGCTGGTGGGGGAGGTGAAAATGAGTAATGAAGACCTACTCGTGCGTTTCGGTCTCAGTAATCCCTATCTTTCAAGAACAACCCTTTTGGGTCTTATGGCCGCCAGCGAAGCCTGGGGCACTAACGTACATCATCCCCAGCTGAAAACAGGTATTATTTCTGCCACTTCCGTGGGCGGCATGGATAAAAGTGAAGTTTTTTACCAGGATTATCTGAAAGGAAATCCTGGTAACTATGAAGTACTAAAATACCACGACAGTGGCAATACAACTGAAAACATTGCAAAGCAACTAGGCATTGCGGGGTATATTAATACCTTGTCGACGGCCTGTTCTTCGGGAGCCAATGCCATTATGCTCGGTGCCCGGCTGATGGAACAGGGAAAGCTGGACCGCGTGCTGGTAGGCGGAATTGACCCGCTCACCAGATTTACGATCAACGGATTTAAGTCGCTGATGATCTATGATGATGCCTGGTGCCGCCCTTTTGATGAGTCACGCGCTGGCCTTAACCTCGGAGAAGGTGCTGCTTTTTTGTTACTGGAGAATGAAAAGAGTTTAAATTTTTCGGGCAATAAAACCCTGTGTTATCTGAGCGGCTGGGCCAATGCGGCAGATGCATACCATCAGACGGCCTCGTCTCCGGAAGGGAAAGGGGCTACCCTTGCCGTCGGGAATGCGTTGAAGAAGGCAGGGATAACACCGCAGGAAATCAGCTACATCAACGCACATGGTACGGGTACAAAGAATAACGATGTGTCGGAGTCTGTGGCTTTGAAAAATATTTTTGGAGACAACATTCCGCCCTTCAGTTCAACCAAAGCTTATACCGGGCATACCCTGGCCGCTGCCGGAGCAATTGAGGCGGTTTTTTCTGTTCTGGCGATCAGAGACGGTCTGGTTTTTCCCAATCTGAATTATAGAAACAGTATCGAAGAGACGGGTTTAGTTCCGGTAACAAGCCTTAAAACAGGGCAGGATATTCATTCGGTCCTTTCCAACTCATTCGGATTCGGTGGAAATAATTCATCATTGGTATTTGCCCGGGAAGCCTGAGTTGTCGTTTTAATCATTGAGATCTAAAAAATAAGTCGTTGTATTATATAACTGCCGCATCTTCCATCACCCACCAGCCATCATTCGGTAATGATGGATTTTCCTCTGTGATCAGCCCGCTGGCGGAAGGTTCTGAGCTCATCCAACCCAACTATAAAGAATACATTGAGGCAGGCCTGTTGAGGAGAATGAGTAAAATCCTGCGAATGTCTGTAGCTTGTTCAAAAGACTGCCTGAGGCAGACCAGTACGGATCAGCCAGATGCTATTGTAGTCGGAACCGGTCTAGGTTGTCTGCTGGACACCGAGAAGTTTCTGAACAACGTACTTACACTGGAAGGGATGTTACCACCCACATCTTTTATCCAGTCTACCCATAATACCATTGCCGGACAAATATCCCTGAGCCTTGGAAACCATGGATATAATATGACCCACACGCAAAATACGCTGTCTTTTGAATATGCTTTGCAGGACGCTTTACTGTTGCTGGCGGAAGAGCAGCGGAATATCCTGGTCGGGGCTTCTGATGAGCATATCCCGTTTCTGAACGAAGTATCTGAGCACCTGGGGCAGGGCCCGGCTGACATACCACTGACTTCAGGTGCTTCTTTTTTTATGGTATCCGAAGAGAGGGAGAACGCATTGGCAGAAATCATTGATGTAGAGGTTGCGGGAGCAGTGCAGGATATACCCGCTGCTGTTACAGCATTTCTGGCTCATAACGGACTGACTGCCATGGACCTGGATCTGGTACTGTATCCTTCGGCTGATTTTGGTGGATCGGCTGATTTTCAGTTTGTTAAAAGTGAAGATGCCGGGCTAGCGTTTGTGGAATATTTGCCATACTCCGGTTTGTATGCAACGGCCTC
This sequence comes from Dyadobacter sp. CECT 9275, assembly GCF_907164905.1. Taxonomy (NCBI): domain Bacteria; kingdom Pseudomonadati; phylum Bacteroidota; class Cytophagia; order Cytophagales; family Spirosomataceae; genus Dyadobacter; species Dyadobacter helix. The sequence continues at coordinate 1,797,892 of NZ_CAJRAF010000001.1, forward strand.
TGCCTTTGCTCTGCATTTTGCTGTTGACCGGTTCGGGCAGGGGAGAGCGGGTGCGCTTGCATTAGTATGTAATCGGATGAACAGGAATTTGGGTTTAACGCTTATTCGGTCCGTTGAAGCATAACATTGTTACATACGCAGCCGCAACGGCCATTGTAGTCCTTGGTTTTATCTTTTGGGAAACCGGATTCGCCTATTTTGTGATCGGGGGTATTGCTTTGTTGTATCTGAGCATAACGGCTTACGGCTCAGCGCAGATCGGGGCTAATTATTTCCTCAGATCGATTAACCGCGGAACGAAAAAGTCCATAGCACTGACTTTCGATGACGGGCCAGATCCTGATAATACTCCCCGGATACTGGCCATCCTGCGTGAAAAACAGGTATCGGCTACCTTTTTCGTGATCGGGAAGAAAGCGGAAAAAGAGCCCGCGCTTCTCAGGCAAATCCTTGCAGAAGGGCATACCGTTGCCAATCATTCGTACAGTCATAACGTGTTCATCGGCTTTTTTTCGACGGCGCGGCTGGTCAGGGATTTTGAAAAATGTAATCAGGTTATTCAGGATATCACCGGGAAAAGGCCCGCTTATTTGCGCCCACCTTTCGGAGTTACTAATCCGCGTTATGCCGCAGTATTACAACAGCTGCACATGCATTCAATTGGCTGGTCGCTGAGAAGCCTGGATACCCGGGCCAAAAATAAGTATCAGCTGATAGACCGGATATTAACCCGTTTAAAAAAGAGAGACATCGTTTTATTGCACGACCATCTGTCTGTAACGGCGGATGCCCTGGAAGATGTTATCGAACATTGCAGGCAAAAACGGGTCGTCATTGAGCCGCTGCACACCATCATTCAAAAAGAACCTTATGCTTAAGTATCCGATATTTCTTTTCTTGTTTTTTGTTCAGATACATTCTGTTTCGGCGCAGGATTTTAAACCTGTGCAGGATCCGGCACAGGTTGTGGCCGAACTTAAAAAGTCAGCACAAAACACCGGCAGCATTCAGGCAAATTTTAAAGAAGAGAAATACCTTGCAGTTTTGAAAGAACCCCAGAAAACAGCAGGAATATTTTATTATCAGAAGGAAAACAAAATGCGGTGGGAGCAGGAAAGCCCATCCAGGTATATCATTCTGATCAATGGTGATCAAATGCGGGTGAGTGATAACGGCAAGGAGAAAAATGTAGCCGCAGGCCGTATGGCAGGCCAGATCAAGGATCTGATGATTGGCCTCGTGAACGGCGACTTCCAGGATAATAAGGGATTTTCGAAAGCGTATTTTGAAAAGGCGGATCAATACCTGATCGTCCTGACACCTGTGAATAAGAGATTGAAAAATGTGTATTCTAAAATCAGTCTGGTTTTTACCAAGAGCTCGTTCAGGCTGCGGGAACTAACTTTTTTTGAAAAAAGCGGCGATAAAAGCATCATGAAGTTTTCGAATGAAAAAATCAACCAGCCGATAACTGCCGGAATCTTTGATAAGTTGTAAGTCTTTCTGTTTCATATCTTATGTTTCTTAATAGTTTATACACCGTCAGAAGTATTGATCAGGAAGAGGGCGTTATTATGGCGGAAATCCGGCTGGATGCGTCTCATCCCATTTACAGGGGACATTTTCCCGGGATGCCGGTAACTCCTGGTGTTATCCAGCTGGAGATCGTAAAGGAAATTATGCAGCAGCACCTGGGCCGAAAGCTCCGGCTGAAAAATATGCGGACCTGTAAGTTTTTACAAATTCTTAATCCCGAAGAAACGCCCGTTGTGAATATAGGTATTAAATTTACGGATGGCGAATTTCTGGAAGTCATGTCATCCGGGTCTTTTAAAGAAACAGTTTATTTCAAGGCCCAGTCGTCCTACGCCTAGCACTGCTGCAGTTACCTCATACCTTCTTTCTCAAAACTGATCCAGTCTTAACCCGATATCCCCAAAATGACCCTGGCAGCCATTCAATGTTGTGTCCTTATACCCACTTACAATAATCAGAATACGCTGAAACGGGTAATTGATGGTGTGCTGGAGTATGCGGAAGCGAAGGATATTTTTGTGATCAACGATGGATCAACGGACCAGACAGCCGTTATTCTGGCTAAGTACCCGGACATTCATATCCTGACAAACCAGGTAAACCGGGGTAAGGGATACTCCCTGCGAAAGGGGTTTGCAGAAGCCTATGCCCGGGGGTATCAGAATGCCATTTCAATAGACTCGGATGGTCAGCATTTGCCGGGAGATATCCCGCTTTTTATCAGCAAGGCTATGGAGTATCCGGGAGCGCTCATCATGGGTTCCAGGAATATGAACCAGGAGGGAGTTCCGGGCAAGAGTTCGTTCGGTAACAAGTTTTCCAATTTCTGGTTTACTTTTGAAACCGGCCTGACCCTTCCTGATACACAAACCGGCTTCCGCCTGTATCCCCTTGAACCGATCAGCCAAATCAGTTTATTTACCAATAAGTTTGAAACCGAAATCGAGGTGATCGTTCGGCTTGCCTGGAAGGATGTACCCATTGTGCCGGTGAGTATCCGGGTGATTTATGATAAAAATGAAAGGGTAACCCATTTTCGCCCCTTTCGCGACTTTACGCGTATCAGCATTCTCAATACCTATTTTGTTATCCTCACTTTGCTGTATTACCTGCCCAAGCGGCTGTTGAGGAATGTCAGGCGTAAAGGGCTTTGGGAGATTATCCGGCAGGAGGCCGTCAAGCCGGAGGAAAGTAACGTAAGCAAGGCAAAGTCCATCGGTTTCGGCTTTTTTATGGGAATTGTTCCTATCTGGGGATTTCAGTTGCTGACGGGAATTCCCCTTGCCGTTTATTTCCGTATGAACAAAGTACTTTTTCTAACAGCCGCGAATGTCAGCTTACCTCCTTTTATCCCGTTTATAATCTTTGGCAGTTATAAGTTCGGCGGGTTGTTCTATCGTAACGGGGTGGAACTCACCTCCATGGATAACCTCACGCTGGCGTCTATCCACATGAACATTGTTCAATATTTTGTTGGAGGGACACTTCTAGCGGGTATAGCCGGAACGGCCGGATTTCTGGTGTCTTATCTCATCCTCAGCATTTTCAGAAAGTAAACTTCTTTGTTCCGATTTTTTATACCAGAGCCACTTTCGCGGCAGGATGCCTTACAGTGATTTTTGGCGCGCCCGGGTTGTTCTGGAAGTATCAGGATTTGCTCTTTTTCGGGCCTTTCACTACCCTGAACAGCACGTTTTTGTATTTTGTCTGGTAACCAGCTCCTTGTGGCATTGTGTCTATTGTGCGGCAGGGAAAATCTCTTTAATTTTTTATAAAAACTGTTTGAATTGGCCAAAAAAAGTGGTTTTCCCATTTTGTAATGGCAGGGCAATCTCTATATTTACGAAATTTTAAATTCTTTAACCAAATCCTAATCGTTCGCATGAGTTATATTACCTATTTAGTGCCGATTCTTGGCTTAATTGGCTTGCTGGTTATGTTTTTTAAGAGGGGATGGGTTGTCCGACAAGACTCAGGTGATCCTAATATGAAAGAAATTGCTGATGCCATTGCAGACGGTGCATTAGCCTTCCTCAAAGCCGAATGGAGAGTACTCATCATTTTTGGAATCATTGTCAGTATACTTCTGGGATGGTCTGGAACGCTGGTGGAAAATTCCAGCGTATTCATAGGTGTGTCGTTCATTGCCGGGGCCTTCATTTCCGCCTATGCCGGATATATCGGCATGAATATCGCCACAAAATCAAACGTTCGCACTACGCAGGCTGCACGTACAAGCCTGAGTAAAGCACTGGAAGTATCCTTTACAGGTGGTTCTGTGATGGGTATCGGCGTGGCCAGTCTCGCTGTAATCGGTCTCGGGGGGCTGTTCATTATTCTCTATTATTCCTTTGTGAAGGAAGGTGCTGACGTAAACGGTGCGGCCATGGAAAAAGTGCTGGAAGTACTGGCAGGTTTTTCCCTCGGTGCTGAATCCATAGCGCTTTTTGCACGTGTAGGCGGTGGTATTTATACCAAAGCGGCTGACGTAGGTGCTGACCTCGTTGGTAAAGTGGAAGCGGGTATTCCGGAGGATGACCCGCGTAACCCGGCGACCATTGCGGATAACGTAGGCGATAACGTGGGTGACGTAGCCGGTATGGGTGCCGATTTGTTTGGTTCGTATGTTGCTACCATTCTTGCAACGATGGTTTTGGGGCGGGAGATTATTTCAAGCGGAGATAATTTCGGAGGTATTGCCCCCATTCTTTTACCGATGGTCATCGCCGGGGTCGGACTTGTGGCATCTATCATAGGAATGCTGCTGGTAAAGGTAACTTCCGATCAGGGAGATGTGCAGGGCGCATTGAACCGCGGAAACTGGGGCTCAATCATTATTACTCTTGTAGTATCCTATCCTCTGACCATGTGGATGTTACCTTCCGGTTCGCTGGTGATCAGAGGAGTGGAGTTCGGTGCAATGGACGTTTTTTACGCTATTTTACTGGGTTCTGTTGTGGGTGCTATCATGGCGTATGTTACTGAGTATTACACGGCCATGGGCAAACGCCCTGTTCAGTCGATCGTGAATCAATCTTCCACCGGGCATGCAACCAACATCATCGGAGGACTTTCCGTTGGGATGGAATCTACTGTTATTCCGACGCTGGTATTGGCTGCTGGGATTTTTATCAGTTACGAATTTGCAGGTTTATACGGCGTTGCTATTGCAGCGGCAGGTATGATGGCTACCACTGCCATGCAGCTCGCTATTGATGCTTTCGGGCCGATTGCCGACAATGCTGGTGGTATTGCTGAAATGGCACATTTGCCGGAGGAAGTGCGCGGCCGTACGGATATCCTGGATGCTGTAGGAAACACCACGGCTGCCTCGGGAAAAGGTTTTGCAATTGCATCTGCTGCGCTCACTTCTCTGGCTCTTTTTGCGGCATTTTGTGGTGTAGCTGGTATCAGTGCTATTGATATCTACAAAGCTAACGTACTGGCGGGTCTGTTTGTCGGTGCGATGATACCCTTCATTTTCTCTTCCCTTGCGATTGCGGCTGTGGGTCGTGCAGCCATGAAAATGGTGGAAGAGGTGCGTCGTCAGTTTCGTGAAATTCCGGGAATTATGGAAGGTACTGCCAAGCCCGAATATGATAAATGTGTGGCTATCTCTACTCAGGCTTCCATAAAGGAAATGATTGCCCCAGGCTTGATAGCCCTGATCGTCCCGGTGCTCGTTGGTTTTCTTTTTGGACCTGAGGTATTGGGCGGTACGCTGGCTGGTGTAACGGTCTCGGGCGTACTAATGGGTATTTTTCAGAACAACGCAGGCGGTGCCTGGGATAATGCCAAAAAATCCTTTGAAAAGGGTGCGGTAATCAATGGACAGACTTATTACAAAAAATCGGATCCGCATAAAGCGGCTGTTACGGGGGATACTGTCGGTGATCCTTTTAAGGATACCTCCGGTCCTTCGATGAACATTCTGATCAAGCTGATGTCTATCGTTTCACTGGTGATTGCCCCGCATATCGCGGTTACCTCGCATGAGGCGGTAGAGGTAGTGGAAGTGATGGAAACACCGGTGGTTGTATCCGAAACTGCTATTCTGGAGCTGAACGGGATGAAACTGAATATTGCAGCCTCCGGTACTCCGGTAGAGTCTGCACTACTGGAGTTCATCCAATCGGATGCCAAAGCTGACAAGGAAACCTGGTTCGATTTTGACCGTTTGTTATTTGAAACAGGCAGTGATAAACTTAAACCTGTTTCTCAGGAGCAACTTGAAAACGTGGCCGAAATTCTGAAAGCCTATCCGAACGTAAAAGTCAAACTCGGCGGTTATACGGATAATACCGGAGATTCCGTTGCTAACCTTAAACTTTCCACAGCAAGAGCCGAATCGGTGGAAGGTTCTCTTAGGGACCTGGGAATTGAGGCTTCCCGGCTGGAGTCCGAGGGGTATGGAGAAGAACATCCTGTGGCTTCCAACGAAACCGAGGAAGGAAGAGCTCAGAACAGAAGGATTTCGATACGGGTGACGAGCAAGTAGTCCATACCCGTATAACATGCAAAAAACCGGCCTTTTCGCCGGTTTTTTGCGTTTACTGACCATTCAACCAATAGGATGATTGAGTTGATTTTCTCCCGAACAGAAAATGTTGTAATGATCCGGACATCAAAATAGTTACAAATAGGGACTTTGTAGAACAGGCTGATAATTTTATTTAAATCTTATTGATTAAATGAATAAAAGTTGTCATGCCAATTATCTAACTTTGCAAATAAGTTGATATTATTATCAGATCTGAGGAACTATAAAAGCATTTCTTCGGGTTGTTGTTGCGTAAGTTGCTGTAATACAAATGAGTCGTAAAAGATATTCCTTCATCATCCTGATACTAGGTTCGCTCGCTACTGTGAGTCCGTTTTCGATCGATATGTATCTCCCGGGTTTCCCCACCATCGCCAGCGACCTTCACACCACCATTGATAAAGTACAATTTTCGTTAACAGGATATCTGATCGGAATTTGTATCAGCCAGTTGATCTATGGACCGCTGATTGACAGGTTTGGCAGGAAAACGCCCCTGTATGCGGGTTTGGTTTTGTATGTACTCGCATCGGTCGGCTGTGCGCTGACATCATCCGTCGAAGCGCTGATCATCATGCGTTTTTTTCAGGCAATGGGCGGATGTGTGGGGTTGGTCGCGTCACAGGCGCTTGTCAGTGATTTGTTTCCTGCCGGAAAAAGAGCGGAGGTTTTTTCCATGATCACACTGGTGATCGCGGTTTCTCCCATGATCGCCCCGACTGTCGGCGGTTACGTAACTGTCGGTTTCGGCTGGCAGTGGTTATTTATTATCCTTGCGGGGATTGTGTCCATCATGATTGTTGGGATTTATTTTTTTCTGCCCACCGGCCAGGCAGCAGATCACTCCATCTCCCTGCGACCGCGCTCGGTACTGGATAGCTATATCACTGTGATCAAACAGCCCCAGTTTCTGATCTACACCCTTGCCGGTGGAGTGGCTACTGCGGCCCCCTTCGCCTATATTTCTGGGTCTTCAGATGTTTTTATGAATTTATATAAAGTTACGGAGCAGCAGTACGGGTGGATATTTGCCCTATTGGCGGTGGCTATGATCGGTTCTACCCAGTTTAACCATTTTTTGCTTAAGAAGTATTCCAGTGAACAGGTCATTAAGGTTACCTTGATCGGGCAGACTATTATGGGGTTGTTCCTGATCGTCGGAGTTTGGGATCACTGGTTTAACCTGTACAGCCTTATCGGGACGATGTTTATATTTCTGATTGGCCAGGGGTTGACGGGCCCCAATATCACAGCTCTGTCACTGGCACCGTTTCGCAAGCACACGGGAAGCGCTTCTGCACTAATGGGCAGCTGGAGAATGGGAGCGGGTGCCATCATCTCCGCTATCGTCAGTATTTTACATAACGGGACTGCCATGCCTATGGTTGGAATAATGGCCGCCTGTGCCATGGTTGGTCTCGGTATCCTTTATGCTGGGAATTCGGTAGTGCGGTATCGCGCGAGCAGGCGTGATGTGGAAGAAGAAGTTTCGGTACTGCTCTAATGGTAGGTAGGTAATACATTACGGAGAGGCTACCGTCTGGTTCCTCTCCGTAGCCCTTCAGGGGAGTTGCCGGATCGCCTCTATGAGCAGATCCATGAACCGGTCTCTGTCCATATCATAAACAACTTCTACGTTTGGGGTCTTGTGCAGCACATTGTAGAAATCAACAACCGTTGCTCCCAAAGTAAGTGTTCCCTGGGTTTCCACGTCAACGTAACACTGTTTTGACGTGAACATATCTGGCGCTATGAGCCAGGCAATAGCACAAGGATCATGCAACGCTGCGCCGCCATCGAGTTCGACACGGTTTTCCCGGTAAAATTTTGAAAAGAAATCAAGCATATCTCCTGCCGCTTTTCCTGTGTGGTTTCCAATAGCCCTGAACGCTTCAATATCCTTCTGGAAAACAAGAGCCTTGTGTGTGACATCCAGGCCACACATCGTAATGTTTACCCCCGAGCCAAAGACAATGGAAGCCGCCTCTGGATCGGCGGCCATGTTGTATTCTGCCAGGGGTGTCATATTGCCTCGGAAAATACCGCCGCCCATCAGGGAAATTCTTTCGATCTTGTTTTTAAGATGTGGAAATGCAAGGAGAAAAGTGGCTATGTTAGTGAGCGGACCGGTGGGTACTATAGTAATTTTTTCATCACTTTCCGTCAGGATTTTGGCAATACCCTCCATGGCGGACATCCGCTCAGCCTGGAAAACGGGTGAAGGAAGGATCGGTCCGTCCAATCCGGTCTCGCCGTGAACATAATCCGAAATCATCAGATTACGCAGCAATGGTTTTTCACAGCCCTTGTAAACCGGTACCCGGGCTTCTATTAAAGTTAATATCTTAAGGGCGTTCGCAAGTGTCTTTTCCTGGGTTTGATTTCCAGCTGAGGTTGTCACTGCCCGCACATCAAATTTCCCGCTTCCAAAGGCCAGCATCAGCATGATGGCGTCGTCATGGCCCGGGTCGCAATCTATAATAACAGGAATTTTATGCATGTTCTTTGTCAAATTTGCTGTAATATATCATTTTATCACGCTGGAATAGCCAACCATTTTTTTGTTCAAAGCTCATGTTCATAGGGAGCCGAACTTTGAGCACCTAGCCTTGTTACCGAAATAGCGGCTGCCTGGCAGGCATATTCACAGGCTTGCACCCAGTTTTTATCCTGCGAAAGTGCTGTAACCAAAGCACCGTTGAAAACATCTCCGGCAGCCGTACTATCCACAGCTTGTACTGGTAAGGAAGGGATAATTTGATCAGATTCATGGTTTTTCAGGTACACACCCGCCTTGCCCAGCGTAATAATTACATTTTCAACCCCTTTGCTCAGGAAATAAGCAGCCGCCTTTTTTCTTGAGTTTTCATCCGCCGGCAGGGTACCTGTGATAATCTGGGTTTCCGTTTCATTGGGTGTGATGAGGTACAGACCATCCAGGATTTCATCATCAAGTTTTGCAGCCGGGGCGGGGTTAAGTACTGCCTTAATACCCAACTCCTTACATTTTTTGAGGACATACCGCACCGTTTCCATGGGTATTTCAAGCTGGATGAGGACCAGCGTAACGTTTTCGAAAACTACATCCGGCAGGTCAGCAGCGCGAAGATCCATATTGGCGCCTGAGGCCACTACAATTTCATTTTCCCCGTTTTTATTGACTGTAATCAGTGCAACCCCCGAGGCGAATTCCTTTGTTGTGGCGAGATACGCCATATCGATTCCCTCTTTTATGAAACCTTCCTGCGCCTGCTGGCCAAAGATGTCGGTCCCTGTTTTGGTGATAAACCGTACATTCGCCCCTAATCGAGCCGCAGCCACGGCCTGGTTGGCGCCTTTTCCACCCGGGTTCATCAGGAAAGTGCCGCCGAGTACAGTTTCGCCGGGTTGCGGGAATGCATCCGTCCTGACCACCATATCTGTATTGGAACTGCCTATTACCAGTATCTTTTTTTGCATCCGTCTGTTACATGAATGAAGTTGGACTCAATTTTCGGCTTAATGTTAAAGGGTTGACGGCATATAACCAAAAAAACCTGTGATTCCTGTCGATTGAAGCCGGCAATATCATTGAATATTGATTCGGGATGAAATTTTAGCGTTATATTCCCTATAAACGTTATTCTGGTTTCATCCAGACTACCTTTTGTTCAGGAGTATGTGAGTCGCCAATGATAGCCCGGTAGAGATCGGGTCTTCGGGCATTCCGGTAACGATGTCCGCCTGCCTGAACCAGTTTCTCCGGCGTACAGGTAGCTATTACAAAATCATTATTCAGCTCCCGGCATTCGGCTAGAATATCTCCAAACGGATCCAGAATCATGGAGCAGCCATTTTTGAGCTGATCGTCGTCCATCCCAATAGGGTTGGAAAATACCACATAGATACCGTTGTCGTAAGCGCGGGCTGGGAGCCATTTCATAAGCCAGCCACGTCCTTTGAGGCCATCAAATTCAATACGCAGGGAGGTAGGGTCAGTAGTCCGGTTATACCAAAGTCCGGGATCCGCAAAGCCAGCACCTGGCCGGGTGGAGGGGGTCATCATGGTGACGTGGGGCATGAAAATAATATCGGCCTCCAGCAAAGCGGTGGCACGTACATTTTCAATGATATTATTATCATAGCAGATCAAAATACCACATTTCCATTGATGGATATCAAAGACAACATACTCGTTCCCCGGTGTTAAATTGGGATTAATAAAAGGGTGCAGCTTTCTGAAACGTGCAATCAGACCGTTTTTGTCTACGCAGACATAGGCCTTGAAAAGATCACCAGCGGAATTTTTTTCGAACAGACCAGCCAGTATGACAATGTCCGATTGCGCCGCTATTCTGATGAGTTCCTGTACACTGGGCCCGTCCGGAATGACCTCTGCTACCTTTGTCAATTCTGTCTTGCTGAGATTTCTTGCAAAGGTATATCCCGTTACCGAACATTCATGAAAAGCAATGACCTGCGCGCCTTTGGCCGCGGCGTCCGCAGAAAGTTTCCGGATTATGGACAGATTATACGTTTTATCTCCGCTTTTGTTTTCGAACTGAGCGGTGGCTATCTTGAGTGGTTCCATATTTTTTTAGCAAAACTCGGTTGAAATCTGTAAACCGAATTGTATAAATCCGTCAGGAAGTAATTTTTATGCTTTTGATATCCACATCAGATTTACAGCAAGGCGGTTGTTGTTTGCGGCATACTGCTTGGGTGTAAGACCTGTCAGGCTGCTGAATTCATGTATGAAATGTGCCTGATCATAGTACCCTGCGTCGTAACTAAGTGACGTAAGCGTCAGGGCAGGATTCAGTTTTCTTAATTTGAGATAATGCTGCAAACGTATCACTCTTCCATATTTTTTCGGAGAGATACCTACCATCACATCAAACGCTCTTTCTATGGTTCGTTCTGAAACGGAAAATTGCCCGGAGAGTTGTTTCACTGATAATTGACCGTTTTCTCTGTCCGATTGGTCAATACAGGCCTGTACGAGTAGAAGTTCACCGGGTTTTCTTATAATTCTTTTCAATAGCCAGTGTTCAATAAGTTTTATGCGTCCCACATGGCCTTTCCCAAACATCACCTGTTCACTCAGGCTTTCTGCTTCACGTCCAAAAATATCCGTGAGGGATATAATACTGTTGGTAAGTTCTTTAGCCGCAACGCTCGTAAACATGGCTAAACCGTACGGCCTGAAAACTACAATCAGCATGCTGATCTTTTTTCCGGCGATCAAATTAAAATGCTGGGAGACCTGCCCGTATACCAGGCTCTGAGGGTGTTGGGAAATCTGATCTGAGTATGCTGATTGTTCTTTAAAGGTATCCCCAAAGTGAAATATCATACCCGAATGCCCGTCAGGAAAAAAACGGAGGAGGCTATTTTCCTGTGTTTCCCTTTCGATGATCAGATAGTGGCTGATGTAAGGTGCCAGTGGTTTGGAAGGATAGAATTGCATTAAGACCTGCTTTCCGGGATTTTGTGCAAAAGATCAGGAGTGGGTAAATACTGTGTGCGTTGAAGAGATTGTTTTTAAAAGTTAAGATTCTGTGCGATGACTTTGTGGAAATCGGAAAGTAATGCGTTTTTGCCGATAAAGTCATGCGCGCCATTTTCCAGAAAGGGGGTTAGTACTTCTTTTTCACAATCTGAAAAAAGGACCAGCCTGGATAACGGAGATTTCTGCATGGCTTCTCTGAGAATGGGTGTTGCATAGTCCATTTTGGTATGGTCAACCTGGAGTAATATTAAATCAAAACTGAAGTCGTTAAGGCTTTCGGTAAAAGCTTCGGCGGAAGAAACAAAATAGGATTCGGTGCACAAATCGGTCACTATTTTTTTTAGAGGCCCATTCAGAATGGAAATCCTGTTAAATATCAACGTCTTTTTCATGATTGAGGCAAGGCTCTCTTCGGTCTTTAGCGGATTACGCATCCTAAGAAACTAAAAAAGTATGATTTCTTTAAATGTTTAAGATAAATTTCGGATATAATGGCATAATTCCACCCCTGAATTGTCTGATTTCCCCTTGTCATCAACCGCATTTGAATGGTAGTTTTGTACATCCGGGTTCTGATCTCAGGCTAGCCAACTGTGTGTGTATCGGAGTTGACCGGGACTGCCTTAGTACCGAACTGCTCCGGTGCTGGCAAGATTGTTTCCAGAAAACGTTGTGACTGTATACCGATAAAATGCAGAAATTTTTGTCCGGATTCCCTGAGGGGTACTGTCTTTACATGAATGTAAAGTTTATTTTAAAAGGTATTGATATTCACTAAACCAACAGACTATGTTTAAAAACACAAAAGCGTTCAGCGGGTATTCGGTAAACGATCTGGCGAAGGCAAAGGAATTTTATGGGGAAATACTCGGTCTGGAAGTCTCGGAATCACCAGAAATGCCCGTACTCAGTCTTAAAATTGCAGGTAGTCATGATGTTATTCTATACGAAAAACCCAACCATGAGCCTGCAACTTTTACTGTGCTTAACTTCCCTGTAGCAAATGTGGACGACGCCGTGGAAAAACTTAAGGCACTGGGCGTGATATTTGAAAGTTATGATATGCCCGGTCTGGAAACCGACGAAAAGAATATTCTCAGAGGGGAGCCTGAAATTGCCTGGTTTAAAGATCCCGCTGGGAATATTCTTTCAGTGCTGCAGGAACACAGGTAATCAGCCCCAATGATACCGTTGGCGGAGATAGAGTATCATTGTAAAATCATTTCATCATCTTTAAACAATCGGCTCAAATGGAAATCGAAAAATCGGACCGACTTACAGCGTTGGTAGCACTGTACGATATGCAGACAACTTTTTTCAATAATGCATTGGAAGGTATAAGCGAAATCGACAGCCACAAAAGACTGGATACCAAAGCTAACCACGTTGCCTGGCTCACGGGAAGTTTGGTGGAACAGCGTTTCTGGCTGGTCAGGGAACTGGGTGACACCGAGCAAAAGCAAGAGGCGGATACATTGTTCCGGGATAACAGAGGAATTCAGGATGAGATTACTTATCCTTCACTGGAAGTTTTCAAAAAGGATTGGAAGGCAATAACGCCTGTTTTAAGAGATGCGCTGGCACAGGTGACGGATCAGCAGCTGGAAAATAAGATAGAAATGGGGCCTGGCCAGGCATTTTCCTTGTTTGATATGATCACTTTCCTCATCTATCGGGAAGCCAACTGCATTGGGCAGATTGCCCTTTGGCGCCGGTTACTGGGGTACCCGCCGATGAAATATATGTAGTATGATTTTTGGTGGGAATCAGTACGGCACTACCTTCGTGTACAATGCATGGCCATTTAAGTTTAGTATTTTTGGCTAACGATAGGATCAGCCACCAAGTCATGGGTATCCGGCTACACCAACTATTGGAAACATGAAGATTTATCAGCGGGAAATACAGTTGAAGGAACGAAAGCGGGGTTTTCACCTCATAACTCATGAAATAAGCCAGGTGTTACCTATGGCCACTGAGATTAGTACCGGAATGTGCCAGGTATTTATCCGCCATACCTCCGCTTCGCTGACTGTTAACGAAAATGCGGATCCCACCGTTCGCAGGGATTTTGAAATGTATTTTAACAAAACGGTTCAAGAGAATGATCCCGCCTATGAACATGATTACGAGGGCGCGGATGATATGCCGGCACATTTAAAGGCATCGTTACTGGGCTGTTCTGTGTTGATGCCGATCCGTAGCGGACGGCTGGCGCTGGGAACCTGGCAGGGGATTTACCTCTGCGAACATCGCAACAGCGGAGGGCCCCGCAGCCTTGTTGTTACGGTTTGGGGGGAATAGAGGTGGTTTCTGATTGCAAATAAATGGAGGATTTTTGTTGAGTTCAAAAAATTAATAGATTTAGCAAAAAATCTATACATGCCTAAATTATTAAACTACCACCGGTACGAAAATTTTCTGGATGCTGAAACCGCACAAAAGTTACTGGAGTATTGTATAAGTCAGGAAGACGCATTTCGTGATGCAACGGTGAATGACGGAGTGGTAACGAAAGTCAGTATAGAGTACCGGAAAAGTATGGTTCTGAAAGATTTAGGGGAGTTTAAGGACATTATGATACGTCGGGTGGCCGAATTCCTTCCTGATATCTTTAAAAAATTAGAGATTGTTCCTTTTGATATCAAGACGCACGAACTTGAAATGGCAGCCCATGGAGACGGTGCCTTCTTTCGTGAACATATTGATACCCTGACCGGCGATCAGGAAAAGACAAATGCGCGGACCCTCAGTCTGGTTTATTATTTTCATAAAGAGCCGAAACAATTTGAGGGCGGAGAGCTCAGTCTGATTCCCTTTGACTTTTTTCCGGGGGATGATAAGCCCGTTGCTTTGGCGCCGCTGCATAATTCACTGCTGGTTTTCCCTTCCTTTGCTCCGCATGAGGTGCTTCCAGTAAAATGTCCTGATGTTCCGTTTCCTGGCTGGCGCTTCACCATTAATTATTGGATTTATAAGTAGGCAAAATATTAGGCGGAGACTAATCATTTTTAAAACCGAAATAATCCCTGGAAGAAATCAGTGCCGGGATGGAGACAGGATTCGGTAAATCCTCCGGGGGTATAACTGGTCAATTTTTCGAAAGATGTCTCTTCGCCGTATGTGGAAACGGCGTATTCCAGAATGCGCGCATCGGCATGCAGCAGCAGATTGGGCAATAGCTGGTGGGTAAAAAGCAGACTTGCCAGGTAGTCGGTCTTTAACTTTTGATCCAGTTCTTTGATTCTGTAATCAGTAAGTTTGCGGTTGTCGCAGAGTTCCCTGTAATGGACGAGCAGGTCAACCTCGAAATTCATATTGATATGATCGCAAACGGTTACAATACTGCTCATTAGTGTTTCGTCTACAGCATAGTGATGGACGTGGACAGGATACTGGCGTTGAATTTCCCCGTTTAACACTTGCAACGCATCGTCATGTTTTCCAAGTAAAATCAAATGTCTGTGCTGCCCGGCCAGTTGCGTGGCAAATGCTGTTCCCCAAGGCGTGTCTGCACCTCTCAATACTGAAAAATTCATCCTGAAAAATGTATTTGTTGAAAATCTCCGACCCGATTAAGGTAAATCAGGTTTGAGTTGTCATGTAACTAGGGCCGGTAACAGTTACCGGGATTTTTGTTGTTTTACAAAGTAAGGTCACCTGCGCATGGGAAAAAATACTGATTTATCATTACAGGCAGAAGGAGTTAAGGATTTGATTTTTGAATCCGGACACGAAAAATCAGGGCCTGAGCAAAGTGAGTTATCTGCCAGCCGGCTTAAAAAGCAGCTCGCGCTCATTAAAGTCATGGCGCAGCTAAGCAGCAGTGGGATAACGGTTTACGATCATCATAAGCGTGCCCATGTGTATACTTCCCGAAATTTTTACCATCTGTTCGGATATGACATTTCAGAAAACCAGCCGGTAATTGAAAATCAAATCTTTGACAGCAAGATACATCCGGATGACTTGTTGGAAATGGAAAGAAATGGTTACCTGGCGATGAAATTCCTGCTAGAATTGCCAGCGATTTGCCGGAAACAATATAAAATGGTGAATGAATACCGGATACTTTCAGACAGGGGAGACTATATGCGGGTTATTGAGCAGCATCAGGTTCTGGAACTGGACGCAGCAGGTAATATCTGGCTATCGCTTGGTGTGATTGATATCTCTCCGAATCAGGAATTATCCGGCGGGGTCAGCTCGCAGGTACTTAATTTCCATACCGGAGAAATGGTGCCACTCCTGCACGACGCCCCCGTGTCGGTCACACTCCTTACGGCCAGAGAAAAAGAAATCCTGAGAATGATCAGTAACGGCAAACTGAGCAAAGAGATTTCTTATCTGCTGGCGATCAGCGTACATACTGTTAATACACACAGGCAGCGTATTCTTGAAAAATTACAGGTCGACAATTCCATTGAAGCGGTATCGAGGGCCAGGCGCTGGAAAATCATTGCCTAAGTTTTTTGAAACGGACGGACATACGAAGCAGAAATAGTTTGTAAATAATGGTAACAACTATTTTTAGTTCATCATTTATATGAGTACGAACTAATTCGTTAATTTTTATGGTTAAATTTCCGTTCGTTTTAATGGTCCCGAGATGATTTCGGCTCTGACTTTTTTTGTATGTTCGGGATACCGTCGGTTATGATAGACATACACAAGAGCTGGTATACGGTGCAGGAAAGTGCATTCTTGCATAAATTGAACTGAACACCAGTATATTAACCATAAATTGTGTTATGGTTAATATATGCCCTGAAAACGGTAGGATTTTAATCTGGTATGGAAGGCCCTCTACGTCTTAAAGAAATATTCAATGCTATGCCCGTCCCCAGTATGGTAATGCTGGCAGACGTTCCCGTATTTACAATAGTTGAGGCGAATGAGGAATATCTCAGGCTCACCGGCGTTTCCAGAGAAAACCTTCTGGGGAAAAGTTTTTTTGAGGTATTTCCTGAAAATGTTTATCTGACGTACCCCTATAACAGGGACCTGTTTCAGGAACTGCTTGATAGTAAAAGAGGTAACAAAACTCCCGTTTTTGAATTTCGTGGACCCGGTAGCGGCAATCTTGTTACTAAAACGAGACATCTGGTATGCACCAATACCCCAGTGTTTGACAAACATCAGCAAGTAGAGTATATCCTAAGGTCTGTAACTGATATGACAGAAATGCTGTCGACGCGGGCCAGTGAAAAATCGGCTAACGACAGCCTGGTTAAAAAGGAGAAGTTGCTGAGCGAAACACAGCAGATAGCCCGGGTGGGCAGCTGGGAGGCTAATCTGCTCAGCGGGACACTGACATGGTCGGATGTGGTGCGGGAAATTTATGAAGTTACGCCCGATTATATTCCCAGCGTTGTTACTACCTCCTATTTTTACAAGGAAGGAGAAAACCGTGATGCCTTTTTTCGAGCTGTGCAGAATACCATTGAGCATGGAACGATGTTTGACCTGGAACTGAATATCACAACAGCAAAGGGGAACGACCGGTGGGTAAGGGTTACGGGTACTTCGGAGCGAAGGGAGGGTAGCTGTACCAGGCTTTACGGATCGGTACAGGATATTGACGACAGAAAAATAATTGAACGAAAACTGATCGAGTCACGGAACCAGTTTGAGTCGCTCGTTCAGACCGTTGATGGTATCGTCTGGGAAGCGGATGCACAAACCTTCGAGTTTTCTTTCGTCAGTGATCATGTGAGGCACATACTGGGATATAGCCCGGAGCAGTGGCTAAGCGACCCTTATTTCTGGGTAAAACACATTCATGCAGATGATCTGGAACACACCCTGAATTATTGCCGCGCCAATACCAGGGATGGTAAAAATCACACCTTTGATTACAGAATGATCACCGCTGCGGGGAACATTGTTTGGATCAAAGATGTGGTATCGGTGATTTCAGAAAAGGGGATTCCGACGCTGTTGCGAGGCGTAATGGTGGACATTACAGAAACCAAACGGTTTACTGAGCTGGAAAGCCTGGAAAAGATTGTCCTTGAATTAAATTCACTGAAAGGTAGTACAGTGGAAGAAGTACTGGACGTATATCTGAAGGGAATTGAAGCAATTTTCCCGCACATGATTTGCTCCATCCATCAGGTTAGCAACGGACGTCTTCAGAACTGGTCCTCGGCGTCATTGCCTGCTGCTTATGTGGCATCGGTTGAAAATCTGCTCATCGGGAGGAACACCGGATCCTGCGGGACAGCAGCCTTTCTTAAACGAAGGGTGATTGTAAGCGATATTGAAAATGATATCCGCTGGAAGGGCTATAAAGAACTCGCTCTGGAACACAACCTCAGGGCATGCTGGTCACATCCGATCATCAATTCAGAGGATCGCGTGGTGGCAACTTTTGGGATTTACTATCAGGAGATAAAAAAACCCAATGAAGAAGAGCTTAAGGTAATAGACCGCTCTGCTGCCATACTGAGGGTTATACTGGAAAGCAGACAAAGCGCGGAGGCACTTGAAGAAACTTCCTTCCTGATGGAGCAAGGACAGGAACTGGCTCATTTTGGTACGTGGCAATGGGATATCCCGCATAACAGAGTCAAATGGTCGGATACACTATATTTTATTTACGGGCTCGACAGGCATCATTTCAAAGCGACATTTGAAGGGTATCAGGAGCTGCTCCACCCGGAAGATAAGGAAAGAGTGAGGAGGACGGTATTGAGTGTTTTGGAAACCAGAAGGGATATCGTTTTTGAAGAGCGCATTATTCGGCCGAATGGTGAAATACGGCATCTTAAATCCTGGGGCCGATTGAAAACAGATGAAAAAGGCGCACCCCTGAAAATGATAGGCGCGTGCCTGGATATCACGGACAGTAAAAAGATACAGGAAGAATTGCTTGCCAGCGAAGCACGGTTAAGGAGCCTGGTTGATGCACAGACCAATTATGTCATGCGTATTGATCTAGGCGGAAGATATACGTACTACAATAAGAAGTACCAGGAAGATTTCGGCTGGATTTTTGATATAGATGACCTGATCGGGCAGGATAGTATTATTACGGTGCACGCATCCGACCGCCGCTCGCTGAGGGAAGCGGCCGAAAGCTGTATCAGAAATCCCAACAAGGTATATCAGATTGAGGTAAATAAAATTAAGAAGGGGGGCGGCGTGAGGGCCACACTCTGGCATTTTGTATGTCTGGCAGATTCCGAAGGAAGGCCTTTGGAAATACAATGTACCGGCCTGGACGTGTCTGACAGGAAGAAAATGGAAAATGCCTTAAGGATTAGTAATGAACGGTACGAGTATGTGAATAAAGCCACTAACGATGCCATATATGACAGAGACCTGGTGCGAGATCACATTGCCTGGGGAGATGGCTTTCACCGGATGTTCGGATATCAGATCAGTGACGAAAGATATCCTATGGATAAGTGGAAGTCGCTGTTGCATCCTGCTGATGTCCAGGCAACGGACTTAAGCCTAAAGGCTACACTTGACGATCCCGCACAGCATAGCTGGAAGGCTGAGTACCGGTTCAAAAAGGCAGATGGAGAATACGCTTTTGCCAAGGAAAACGGATATCTGATCAGAGACAGGAAAGGCAGGGCGATCCGTATGATCGGGGTGCTGAGAGATATTACGGAAAGAAAGAGAACGCAGTTAAAGTTATACCGGAAATCCCGGCTTCTGGCAGCAATAGCAGAAGTAGACAGTAACTTGCTGCAGCATAAAAATTGGTTTAAAGCGCTGGAACAGTCGTTTGCTATCGTGGGAAAAGCGGTGGATGTGGACCGGGCCTATTATTTTGGAAATCAAGCGGATTTTGGAACCGGGAGAAAGGTTTTCGTTCAGCAGCTTGAATGGAATTCGGGTCATTTTGCACCCCGCGGCAACAATCCTGAATTACAGGAAGTCTCACATAAAACTGTACAGGACAAAATGTCTTCGCTAATGGAAGGGCGGCCATACACTGCTATCATGGATAACCTCACAGACTCTGACTTTAAAACCAGGCTGATTGAGCAGGATATCCGGTCGGTAATGATTTTGCCGATTTTCGTGAAAAACAAATTTTATGGATATATCGGTTTTGATGATTGCCGCACCGCAAGGGAATGGGATGACGACGAGGTATCATTCCTGAAAACCATAGCAGTCAATGTTGCCAAGGCCATCGAAATTGAAGAAGCGGACAGTGCACTTTTGACTGCATTTGAAGAAAAAAACAAAACCCTGGAAAGTATTCAGGATGGATTTTATGCGCTTACCAGTGACTTTACGGTTACCTACTGGAATAAAGAAGCAGAAAATCTGCTGGGGATCAAAAGAGAGGATATCGTCAACCGTAACTTTTGGGAGGTTTTTCACGAAAACGATTCTTCCCAATTTTTTAAACAGTTTACCAAAACACTCACAGATCATGCACCGGTCCGTTTTGAGGAATACCATGCACCGCTTGACAGGTGGTTTGAGGTAAGCGCTTTTCCTGCTGAGGCAGGCCTTACAGTTTATTTTAAAAATATTACTGAAAGGAAATTATCGGAAGAAAAATTAATAGAAATGCATCACGAGCTGGAAAAACATCTGAAAGTGCTGGCGGTGTCTAACGCCGAGCTGGAACAGTTCGCTTATGTAGCCTCTCACGACCTGCAGGAGCCATTGCGAATGGTAACCAGCTTTCTTACCCTCCTGGAAAAAAAATATGGGGAGATACTGGATGAAAAGGGAAAGAAATATATCTTTTTCGCCGTGGATGGCGCCCGCAGAATGCGGCAGATCATTCTGGACCTGCTAGATTTCTCAAGAGTAGGGAAAGCAGAGAACAGTCTGGAGAAAATTAACCTGAACACGCTGATTGCGGAAATATTAACTCTTTATCAGAAACAAATTCAGGAGAAAAAGGCAAAAATAAAGTACGGTACTTTGCCGACGGTCTACTCATTCCATACCCCTTTAATGCAGGTATTCCAAAACCTGATCAGTAACGGACTCAAATATCAGCCTGAGGGACAAATTCCGCAAATCACCATTTCTTCAGTGGAAACAAGCGCATTTTGGGAATTCTCAGTAAAAGATAATGGAATAGGCATCGATCCGCAGTATTTCGATAAGATTTTTATTATCTTTCAACGTCTGCATGGCAAAGATGAGTATTCAGGGACAGGAATGGGTTTGGCCATCACAAAAAAAATTGTGGAAAACCTGGGTGGTAAAATCTGGGTGGAATCCACCAGGGGTCTCGGAAGTACGTTCCATTTTACGATTGCAAAACACAAGGAAACAACGTTATGAAAAATGGGTTTATTTTACATACTAACATATCGTATCACAGCCACACTAGTTGTTTCGTAACCCTGTCTGAAAAACCAGGCGTATTTCCCGGGTTACTTCCGGGATTGACAGTTTATGGACCAATATAATGAAACTCCCCTTTTAAATAGTGTAAGTGACTGATGGAAAAGGATAAGAATCCGTATCGTATTTTAGTGATTGAGGATAACGCCGGCGACTTTGCCCTGATTGAAGATTTTTTGCAGGAACAGATTTCAACCCCTGAAATTTACAGAGCAAGAAATTTCAAAGAGTCCGAACAACTGTTAACCGCCGAAAACCATGCATTCAGTGTGATCCTGCTGGATCTGTCGCTGCCGGATAAAAGTGGTGAAGAGTTGATTACCGGAGTGCTTTCTATCAGTGCCGGTACTCCTATCATTATCCTTACTGGCTATCCCGATGCTTCGTTCAGTATCAAGTCGTTGTCATTAGGTGTTTCTGACTATCTGCTGAAGGATGAGTTGTCGGTTTCCTCACTTTACAAAAGTATACTTTACAGTATTGAAAGAAAGAAAAAATCAGTTGAACTGGAAGAATCCGAAAAGAGGTATGTAGACCTTTTCCAGCTGAGCCCCCAACCGATGTGGGTTTATTGTCTGGAAACCTTCCGTTTTTTGAACGTCAACAATGCAGCTATCAATCACTACGGGTATAGCCTCGAAGAATTTTTGTCGATGACCACCCGTGAAATAAGACCACCCGGCGAAATTCCTTCGCATGAAGAGGCAGCCCTGCTGGCGGCTGCACAAAATGAGCTATACTATACGGGGATATTCCGTCACAAGAAAAAAAATGGGGATATTATCCATGCTGAAATAAGGAGCAGTGCCATTCAGATGGACGGAAAAGATTCAAGGCTGGTGCTGGTGAATGATATTACTGAACGTTACAACTACATTGAAGCCATTGAAAAGCAGAACGAAAAATTGCAAAAAATAGCATGGATGCAGTCGCACGTCGTGAGAGCTCCGCTTGCAAGGCTGATGGGTGTCGTGAACCTCATCAAAAACTATCAGAATTCCGATATTGAGAAAAACGAATTGCTGGATCATATCCAGACCTTCGCTTACGAGTTGGACTCCATCATCCGCGAAATTTCAGGGAAAACCAGCCAGGTCTGAAAATAAGCGGGAAAGATCCATAAAATAAGGCCTGTCCCTTCTTATGCGCTCAGTCAGGGGTGCGGTTGGTGATAGAATACCATACTTCATCGAGTACAAACCCACTTTATTTCCGTCACTATCCATAAAAGAGGGAAGGAAGCTGATTTCGTTCAGCTTTATTCCGGTCTGCCGCTACTCCAACGTCCGGATACATTTGGACAACTAGCTTAACGCACGCTTTGGCTGAAAGATTTGGTTTCCAAATGAGCTGAACGTACAATGGTAAGTTATAAATACATAGTTTTTTTCTCGGATAAGTCTGCCCGTGATTAGCTAGAGAGTATGGCAGAGGTGATCGGGCCATGGAGGTATCAATCAAGGATAAAAAATGAGCTTCCACGTGAGGGTAGTATTGTGCCGAAAGGCTCTTTTTAACTTGTCACCTGCTTTTATATTTTGTAAAACAGGGACATAAGTTGGAATTTAATCTAAAATCAGCTCGCGCTATTATGTTTGAATCACAAGACCGATATATATCCCGTCGTGAATTTATCAACCGGGCGGGCGCGGCAGGTTTGCTGGCGCTCAACCTGCCGGATACCTTTAGTTCAGATGCTACTGCTCAACCTATGAAAAAGATTACGATCAAAAATGTTGATTCAAATTTTGAAAGAGAACCTTTAAATCCATACCGTTTTAAAGGAAGTGCTATCACTGATAGCTGGCAGGGCATATCCATGCTGGAATCCGATTCGGGAATAAAAAAGGTGGGGCTGGCAACACAAGGCGTGCTTTGGTCAGATTCCCGGGTTTTTGCGGCTCATTCGGAAAGCGCAGGGAACGCACTTATGTACGCCATGAGTGAGCAGGCACTTCAGATGGTGAAAGGAACCTCCTTTACCAATCCTGTTCAGTTGCTCGACGACCTTTTGCCTGAGGTGCTGGCCTATGGAAAAAAAATCACGGGTAATCCGGATCTGAGAAAAACTTTTGCGCTCAATGCCCTCGTATCGGTCGATAATGCGGCATGGCTGTTGTATGCGGCGGAAAATAAAATGGGCCAGTTTGATGAACTGATACCGGCGGCTTACCGTCCGGGCCTCTCATACCGGCACAATAAAGTGGCTAGTATCCCTTCCTTCAGTGTAGGAACATCCGCCGAACGTATCAAGCAGGCGGCTGATGAAGGATATTTTATTATGAAACTAAAAACCGGGTCGGCCGGAACGCAGCAGGAAATGATAGAAAAAGATATTGCTTTCCTCACAGCGGTACACAAAGCCATTGGTCATTACGAAACCCCATATACCAAAAACGGAAAAATTCCTTACTATTTTGATGCCAACGGGCGGTATGAAAAAAAGGAAACACTGCTGCGGTTTTTGGACCATGCGAAAAAAATAGGCGCATTTGATCAGATTGCCGTCATAGAAGAACCTTTTGAAGAAAGCAACGAAACATTTGTTGGAGATTTGGGCGTTAGAATTGCGGCAGATGAAAGCGCGCACACAGTAGAAGACGCGGCACACCGGATAGAACTCGGGTACTCGGCCATAGCGGTAAAAGCCATTGCCAAAACGCTGAGTATGACCATGAAAATCACACAATTGGCTTACGAAAAGAAGGTACCTTGTTTCTGTGCCGATCTCACGGTAAATCCGATTCTGGTGGATTGGAACAAAAATGTTGCTGCGCGGCTGCAGCCATTTCCCGGTATGTCGGTGGGCCTGCAGGAAACCAACGGTCATCAGTATTACAAAAACTGGGAGCGGATGATGGCCTATCACCCCAAAGCGTCTGGTTCCTGGATACGGACACAAAAGGGAGTTTATCCTACCGACGCCTCGTTTTATGCGGAAAGCGGGGGGATTTTAACACCTTCGGAACATTATGACAATCTTTTCAAGGCTAAAAGCTAGGAGAAGCAGACAGGCACACTCGCATGAAAACCGGCTTTGCAGGTTCTTGCCCAAGCAACGGCCCGGATTTTCTTTCAGTCTGAGTATTTCAGTGTTGTCCCTTATTACTTGGTATATTTTCGGTCTTAAAGTCTTTTAAGGATATTTATCTTATTCTTTTTTATTCATGCAGATCAAACGACGTGACTTTATTCAGAGTGCTGTTGCCGTTACGACGGTACTTAGGGGAAATCAGGAAAAAGGTAACAGAGACGAGCAGAGAAGCAAGTTTTCCCTGGATCAGAATAAGGTTAAAATTTATTCCCCGGATTTTAAAACGCCCGTAAAGGTACTGCTAGTATCTGATACGCACCTGTGGATGGACGATCAGCGTGGTGAACCCTATACCCAATACAGCGGCCGCATGGCCAAAGCATATAATGTAACACGTCATTTTCAAACCGGTGAGCCCACCAATCCCAATGAGTCATTTGAGAAAATGATCAGGTTGGCAAAGGATTCAAAAGTAGATTTACTTTCATTACCGGGTGACCTTTTCAGTTTCCCATCCGAAGCAGCCATTGACTGGGTAACCCGGCAACTTGGCGAATCCGGCGTTCCTTTTCAGTATGCAGCCGGTAACCACGACTGGCACTACGAAGGTATGGAAGGAACCCTTGCGAGTCTGCGCAACCAATGGACGACTCAAAGGCTGGGGCCTTTGTACCAGGGCGACCATCCGCTGATGACGGTCAGGGAAATACATGGGATACGCATTGTGATGCTTGATAACTCCATTTATGAGATTTTGCCGGAACAGCTAACGTTTTTCAGAGAGCAGGTTAAAACGGGCAAGCCGCTGGTACTTTTTGTACATATTCCGCTTTATGCGCCAGGGAGGCCCGTTAGTTTCGGCTGCGGACATCCGCAATGGGGCTGGGATATTGACAAGAGTTTTACCCTTGAACGCCGTCCCAGATGGCCCAAGGCAGGACATACCTCCACCACCATGGATTTTCATAAAGAGGTTTTTGCTGCCTCAAACTTACTGGGGGTATTTGCAGGGCATACGCACAAACAGTCTCTGGATGTAATCAATGGTATCCCTCAGTTTGTTACAGCCGCCAATGCCATGGGTGCGTTTATGGAAATTGATTTTTTGACTGTGGAATAAAACGCGTTTCCTGTCCATTCGAACAAACCGTTTACAGTACCACTGGCATATTCTCTCCTTCGCCAAATCATGAAAAAACGTTATCAGGTTCTGTTTGCCCTTTCTCTTCTTTCTGTAATTACATTTTTAGACAGGGTTGCCATCAGCGTTGCAGGGCCCAAAATCATGACAGACCTGGACCTGAGCAAGGAACAGCTGGGGTGGATATTGGGGATTTTCGCGCTTGCCTATTGTGCATTTGAAATACCCACCGGCCTGCTGGGCGACCGTCTCGGGGCTAAAAAGGTTTTAATACGTGTAGTATTGTGGTGGTCAGTTTTCACGGTGTTCACTGGCTTTGCCACCGGCTTCGGTATGTTGCTGATCATCCGTTTCCTGTTTGGGGCCGGAGAAGCAGGAGCTTATCCAAATACCGCCATTGTACTTTCCAAGTGGTTTCCCGTTCTGGAACGGGGGCGGGCGCAGGCATGGATATGGTCGGCCAGCAGAATGGGTGGTGCACTGACACCCTTTTTGGTCATCCCGATCCAGACCCATTTTGGGTGGAGAGCAAGTTTTCTTTTTTTGGGAGTACTGGGGATATTGTGGGTTGTTTTCTGGAAATACTGGTTTAAGGAGCAGCCCTCGGAAATGAAAGGAATTTCTGAAAAAGAACTTAGCGAAATTACCAGCCACAGAAACCAGCCCGAAGCACACCCCAGGTTTTCCTGGACCATTTTCAGGAACCGGAACCTGTTGCTGCTGATGGCGATGTATTATTGCTACGCATCAGGAGCATTTTTTTTCCAGGCCTGGCTCCCCACCTATTTGCAGAAAGGAAGAGGGCTCAATGATGGGGATATGTCTTTTATTACTTCGTTTTCATTTGTTTTGGGCGCTTTAGGTTGTCTGTCGGGGGGGTATGTTTGTGATTATCTCGTTAAAAGGATGGGGCCGCGGTGGGGCCGGGCATCCGTTGCCCTTACAGGCCTAGGGCTCTCTGGACTGTTTATGCTTATCTCAGTTTTTATCACTGATAATGGTGTGGCAACCGTGCTGCTGTCGGCAGGATTGGGGCTGATGGATTTCACAATTCCGGCTTCATGGTCAACGGCGATGGATATTGGAGGAAAGAATTCCGGGTTTATTTCGGGCGCGATGAATACCGCCGGGCAGGTAGGGAGTACCATGAACACCATCGGCTTTGGGTATCTGGTGACTGCGTTTGGAAACAATTATCACGCCCCTGTCATGCTGCTGGCTATTCTGCTGATTGCAGGAGCGTTGCTCTGGCTTAAAATAGATGCTACCAAAAAGATAGTATTCTGATCTAAGGCACCGTGGCTGATATTATAACTACCATTAAACCGGCATTTGTAAATTAAATGAAAAACTGTTTTTGTGGTTCGGATGAGCCATTTTCCCGTTGTTGCGGACAAGCCATCAAAGGTACGGTTCCGTCAGAATCTGCTGAGAAGCTGATGCGTTCGCGGTATAGCGCTTATGTGATGGCGGCAGTTGACTACCTCATCGCGACCACCCATGTTTCTCGCAGAGCAAGGCTTGTGCAAAAGGAAATTGAGCAATGGGCGAAAACAAATAACTGGCAGCGGTTGGAAATCATATATGCTGATACGTACAGCGTGGAATTCAAAGCTCATTTCCGCGATCGGAGCGGGAAAAAGCAGATCCATCATGAGAAATCTGCTTTTGTTTTTGAACAGGGTCGCTGGTACTATCTGGATGGTGAATTTGAAGATTTATAGCCATCCTTACGGTACTATTTGAGACAGTACTCCTTTTAGGAAAGTTTGGCTGGTGAAGGTGTATGATTTCTTGTAAATAAAAAAAATATGAGAAAGTTACATGGAAAAGGTACGGATAGGGTACTCGCCTTTCTGTTTGGGTTGCTTAATATTCTCCTGATTTTTTTGTTTGCCATCAGCGATGATTTCCTGCACTGGGCTTTTACCCGTCATCAAAATCAATGGAGCTGGTATATCCGCCCATTTTTTCTCATTCCCTTTTGTTTCAGTGCTTACAGGCACAGTTTTGCGGGTATGCTGGCGTCTGTTTTTCTATTGTTTACGAGTATGTTCTGGTTTCCGGAACCGGATAATATAGACCCCGATGTACGGATGTTTCTTCAATTTGAGATCAACTGGCTAAAGAGTCCCTGGGGGGCGGGCAAAATATTCTCGCTGTTTCTGATACCCTTGTCTTTCACCATGCTGGCTGTCGCCTTCTGGAAAAGAAGTTTTCCCTTCGGACTTGCCGTGCTGGCCTTCATGGCATTAGGGAAGATAGCCTGGTCTGTTTGGGAAGGCGGGTCTTTCGGGAAATCTGTAATCGTACCGGCAACAGCGGGTCTGGTTGTAACCTCCCTGCTTATTTATTACGCCTGGAGAAGGGTAAATTCAAATGGGTAACAGGTATACTTCATTGAGAGGGCCGGGCATACCTGAGTGAGGCAGGTGGATTTAATTTTCCCGAAATTTTATTGTAAAGTGTTTTAACAAACGAGAGGCATTATGTCTCTCTTTTTATTTTGCCCCAACACTTTTTCAGGAGCCGCAGGTGACACGGATAGCAAGTCCTGTTTTCAGGTGTTAAAAAACTTTCTTGGCTGCAAAGGTTTGCGAAAAGGTTCGCGGAATTTTTTTAACTAATTTATTTGCAGGGAGTTAAATAAAATTCAATATTTCGGGTATAAGTGTTTGTTTGACACAATAGGTAGTACGGTGTGTTGGCTACAAAGTAAACCGGAAGATATGAAAATAATAGGAGCAGCTGTCCACAAACGTGCCGGATGAAAAGCGGCTGGCAGACAATTGGGGAAACAAACCCATCTGGCGCTTGCTGCTGCTCAATAAAACACATAGGACATCTGGCCATTTTTCTTACACGATCAGTTTTTAATTCATTTCTGCTTCCGGATATGCTAAAAAAGATTAAACCAAAATATGGGGTATGTTTCGCGACTTTCCTGCTCGTCTTTCCAGTTTTTATTTATGCACAGAATATACCTTATCAGGATCTCACACACAACAGCAAGGTCTTTGGCCATCAGAAGTGGTACCGTCTTTATCTGCCGGCGGGGTATGAAAATTCTGATAAGCACTATCCTGTCATTTACTTTTTTCATGGCTGGGGAGGTCGTTATTTTAAGGATGACAATGCCCGGCTGGAATACGAGAAGCTCAAAACGTTGGTAGATAAGTATCAGTGTATCATGGTGATGTGGGATGGGAACCTGGAAGAAAAACAGCCCCGGCCTTACAACGTGGGTGACCATGCGGATATCCGTTTTGAAGTTCAAATGAAGGATTATTTTTCTGAGCTGGTAAGATACGTAGATACCACCTACCGGACGTTGACGGACCGCGGGCACAGGGCGATAATAGGTTTCAGCATGGGTGGGTTTATGTCACTGTATCTGGCCGGAAAGTATCCTCATTTGATAAATTCTATAGTGAGTATGATGGGCAGTCCTGAGTTTTTTGTGGGTACTCCTGCCAACCATACTTTGTACCCGGTGAGATATACCTTTGAAAATTTGCAGGAGGTAAAAACCAGGGTTCACACCAGCCCGACGGATATCCTGTACTATCTGAACGAAGAGGTAAGGAGAGGGGCCGCCTGGCAGGGGAAAACCGTGGAGTTTGAGGAATTTCCGGGCGGACACATGGTGGACCTGCCTGGACAAACCTCGGTATTTGAAAAGGCCATGAAATTCGCTTCTGATTCTTTTCAGACTGATCATAAAAAACCGGCAAAATGGTCACACTACGACCTTTACGGTGATTTTGAAGTATGGGGGTATGAGCTCCGCAGCAGTAAAACCCAGCCCGGATTTATTTACCTCAAAGACGTTGAACAGGGAGGCTTCGGATTATACACCAAAAAATGGCTGCCACGTGGGCCTGTTATGGAAATGGATAAAATTACGCTGAAAACAGCCCCGCTTTACACGCCTGATTTTTTATATAACACGGTATTATTTTCACAGAAAACCGGAAAAGTGACTCCCGGAAAAGTGAAGAGTGATTCAAATGGAACATTATCTTTTGAACTGGATGCTGCGGGGAATGAGATAGGGATTTTTACTGAAAACAGCCCCGTCAGCTGGAAGGTGGCGGATTACACGATAGGGTCAGGGAGTAAGTATCTGACAGCGGATAGTACCAATCAGTTGTATCTGAAATTATTCAACAGAGGGGCAACGCCGCCCGAGAGGGACGATATCAATGTCATTGTGGAATCGCTGGAAAATGATGTCGTAATCGGCAGTACGTGGGTTTCTGCTAAACCGGATTCCGGAGTAAGAGTCTTTGTTTTACCACCATGCCGGATAAGCAGTTTCAGGAAACCTGTCTTACATGGAGAACCGGCAGACGTACGTCTGAGGATTACCATTAAAAATGGAAGTTCTGAGAAAGTTGAAATTTTAAGAATTCCGTTCTATTATGATGTTCCTTACTTTCGGAACCTTAAAATCGACGATGGAGCTGAGGTGCGGGGAGAGGCACTAGGGAAGGGAAACGGGGATGGAAAGGTAAACCGGGGAGAAAAAATTCTGGTATATGAGGGAAAGAACCGCCTGAGAATCTATTCAGAAAACCCGTTTGTGCAGAACTTCAAAGAAGAGTTTACGGATGAAATTATTCCGGCACGCTGGCCCGATGGCTTTACCCAAAGCTCAGTGATCAGTATCTCTCCTGACTGTCCTGACGGGCAGGAAATCGAATGTTTGGCAAGTTATGAAACCAAAACATTCAACCCTATCGAACGAAAACTTACCTGGGGGAGGGTCAAACTGAAAGTTTATAAAAAATGAAATACTGGCTGGCTTTGTTGGTGGTGGTAACGGCGAAGGGAAACGCAACGGCGCAGAAAACTGCCACAGGCAAAAGGCAGATTGTTATTTTGAAAGCCGATGACCTGATGTTCCATGATAGTGTCAATGCATTTTCCCCGAGTGAGACAGGTACCAAAATTAACCCGATTTATCTTGCCTGATAGGGACCGTGAACCGCCTTTACGGAAAGGTTTTCATTGCTATCGTTCAGGATAATAACCTGGTAGGTTTCACCACCGGGAGCTACCCGGATCACGATATGGCCTTTATCACTTTTTAGTTTATTAAGCAACTCTCCGATCACCAGCTTGTTGGCTTCCAGCATATCGGTAGCGAATATATCCCGCTCCCCCTGATAGATCTGCTGGGAATAGAGCCTGTCGAGCACATCATGTCCGGGATGATCTGACGACCACACCGGGATCACCACAATTCTTGGTCGCAGGGAGGCTAGCAACGCGTCATTCTGAGAGTCCCTGTTTCCATGATGATCGAGAATGTGGGCATCCACAGGCCCCACAATTTTTGATACCGGTGTCTCCACATCGTTCCAAAGCGGAGCTCCGAACCGGAGTACCCCCGGCATGTCTCCACCCGAAAAATAATCGAATTTCCCATAGCTGATCCTCACACCGATACTGCACATGTTTTCGCTGGGGTACTGCCCGGGCGCCAGGCTTTTAAGGTCCGGAAAAAGCTTTTTGGTAGTCGTGCCCAGTCCTGTCCATAACTCTCCGTTAGCAATGATATTCCTGACCTCGAAGTGGTCATCAAACTTTGTTTTGTTACGAAGCAGCACAATCTGATCGTTACGGCCCGGCTTGCTTTGCTCGAAAACCGTACTTTTATTTTTTCGCTGCCAGTTTACGAATATTTTATAGTTGGTCATTACCTCATCTTTCAGCGGGGAAGGGTAGGCATAAGCAGGCCAGCCTCTGTCAATAATTTTATCAATAGGTAAATACGCCGCCACTTCCGTGATCCCGGCAAGTTTGAAACCTCCTTGGTCCGCCATTTTAGAGATACTTGAAGGCATTCCCATGTGGTCGTCGTGGAAATGGGTGAGCTGCGCATAATCAAGTTTTGGAGGCAAGCTGCTCATTGTCATTACTTTGCTGATATACCGTGCTATCCATTCGCCCGGCTGCTTTTCCGGACCCGGCACTGCGGCAGTGTTCCGCGCACTTTGGGTTCTCGGATCAGTCGGGTCCAGGGCACCCGCATCAATCAGGAGCGTAGTACCATCGGGCAGAATAAAAAAGGTGGCATTTCCTCTTCCAGTATTGATGTGGTGGATATCCATTTCCCCTTCTTTCCAGGCAGGCAGTGTTTCTCCTGCCTTTTGGGAATAAGCAGAAGCGGAAATGAAAATGAATAATACATTTGTTAAAATGCTTGAAATAAGAAAGTTGTATTTTAGATGCATCGCTGGAAGCAGATTGTGTGACAGGTCTTTCAAATTTAAGGAGCTTCCGCCAGAAAATTATCGGATGCCGGAAAATGTAACAGAAAGGAAATGTGTTTCAGTTTATCACCGGTTTGAGAAACGAAACACCGGCGCTTTCAAAAAATGATATCTTAAAGTATCTTGCTGTAATAATCGTTTTATAAGCCACCACCAACCACAGCATGTCTGCTTCAGCCGGTAAGTATCTGATCATTGCAGGACTGCTCATCCTTTTTATCGGATGTGCGGTTTACTTTTTGGGGAACAAGTTATCATGGTTGGGACGCCTGCCGGGAGATATCAGAATAGAAAAGGAGAATTTTAAATTTTATTTTCCAATCACCACGATGATCCTTTTCAGCGCTTTGCTGAATTTGGTGATTCTGCTGGTCAGAAAATTCCTGCATTGAAATCTGAGGAGAAAACAGTATTAGTATAACTACATTATGCACTTCCCTTTTTTTGAAAACTGTAGATAAGATATCCCAGTGCCGGCAGAATGAATATACTTCCCAGAAGCAGGGCCATTGCGAGGGTATAGATCGTCTGCTCTTGCCCGCTGTGTTCCAGCAGCGACAGATAGCCTCCGTTTTTCAGGATCACGATATTAGGAAAATGCTTGAAAGTGGTAGTAATCAGGATCATCGTTACCTGAAAACCGGCCAGCGGGCGAAGCCATCTGATGTTGCCGATATAAAGCAGATACCACATGAGTATCAGTGAAAGTGTGGCGGAAATAATGGCGGTTCTGCCCACCCAGTTACCGAATACCCAATCCATCAGCGGGATATGTTCCAGATAAGAGGCAATAAAAACCAGTACGCCGCAAACCACGGCAGCGATGTTGAAAAACTGTGCTTTATGCGCAAACCGCAGCCTTTCCTGGTCTGTTTCGGCCTCACCTATGAGGTATACCGCTGCCAGAAATCCGCAGATAGCAACGGTAAAGAGGCCGACCGAAATTGAAAAAAGATGCATCCAGCTGAACAGGTAGGCGTCTGCGAAATTATCGGCTCCCGTGTCTATATGCCCCGAAACGGTACTGCCTGCAATAATTCCCAGAAAAAACGGGGTGATGAAACTGGAATATTCAAAGATGGGGGTATAGATGTTCTGCATGTCGTCCTGTACCGCATCATAATGCCTGAAGGTGAACGCTGTGCCCCGGGCAATGATACCTAAAAGCATAATCGTAAGCGGAATATGGAGATGTACCGACATGGTGGCATAGATGACCGGAAATCCAACAAAAAGTATGACGATGGCAATGATCAGCCACATATGATTAGCCTCCCACACGGGGCCTATGGCCTCATAGAGGGTTCGGAGGGTCTTGCTTTTATTTTTACGCGAAGTAAAAAGCTCAA
This sequence comes from Dyadobacter sp. CECT 9275, assembly GCF_907164905.1. NCBI lineage: Bacteria > Pseudomonadati > Bacteroidota > Cytophagia > Cytophagales > Spirosomataceae > Dyadobacter > Dyadobacter helix. The sequence continues at coordinate 1,830,600 of NZ_CAJRAF010000001.1, forward strand.
TGATCCCCGCACCGAAATCTGCGCCTCCCAGGAGCAGATAAAGCAGGATAGAAGCCCAGAGATAAGTAATTACTACATAGAGCATAGCAAGCAGATTAAATCGGGTATTGGTTTAAGATTTTTCATAAGCAGGTTTAGTGTGTATTTTCATTGGAGGTATCATATAAGGTTCCCACCATTTTAATCTGACGGTAAAGCATGAACACAACAATCACGGCCAGGGAAATGTAAACGGCTGAAAATAAATAAAATGAATAGGCAATGCCGGGCATCGGTGTAACGGCTTCGGCGGTACGCATAATCCCGTAAATGATCCACGGTTGCCTCCCCACCTCGGTAACCGTCCAGCCTGCCTCTACTGCCATAAATCCCAAGGGAGTAGCCAGTACAAAAAGTTTCAGAAGCCAGCCGTTTGAGAGCCAGTGTTTCCTTTTCCAAAAAGCGAAAAAATAGAGAACCGATAGCAGCATCATGGCCATACCCATCCCTACCATCAGCTGAAAAGCGTAATGGGTGATCGCCACCGGGGGCTGGTCTTTCTCAGGTATAGAATCCAGTCCACGGACCTCTGCTTGGAAATTTCCATGTGCCAGAAAGCTCAGGAAGCCCGGTAATTCCAGCGCATAATCCACTTTTTTATGCTTTTCATCGGGAATGCCGCCGATGATAAGAGGCGCTGCTTTTGAGGTATGGAAATGAGCTTCCATGGCCGCCAGTTTAGCAGGCTGCCGCAACGCCACATCTTTGGCAGAAATATCTCCGCTTAACGGCTGGATCAGTGCGGCCGTACATCCGAAAATAGCGGCAATGGTAAAGGATCTGGTGTGAAACAGAACATTCTGCCTCCGCAGGATCATCAGCGCATGCACACCGGCCACGGCAAACCCGGTGGCGGCAAAAGCAGCTATGGTCATATGTAAGGCCTGAGAAAACCAGGCATCGTTGAACATGGCTGCAATGGGATCAATGTTGGTATACTGTCCGTTTGTAAAGTCGAAACCGGCGGGACTGTTCATCCACGCATTGGCGGCCACCACCAGTATCCCGGAAGCCAGGCCGGAAACTCCCACAATTACACCGGTGAACCAGTGAAACCATTTATTAAAGCGGTCCCAGCCGTAAAGGAAAAATCCCAGGGCAATGGCTTCAATGAAAAATGCCGTTCCTTCAAGCGAAAACGGCATTCCGAAAATAGGTCCCGCATGTTTCATGAATTCAGGCCATAAAAGACCGAGTTCAAAAGAGAGTACTGTTCCGGAAACCGCACCGGTGGCAAAGAAAATGGCCACTCCTTTGCTCCATGCTTTGGTGATATTTTTGTAAACGATATTGCCGGTTTTCAGCCAGTAGAAATGGGACACGGCCATAAAAAACGGCATCACCATTCCGATGCATGAAAATATGATATGAAAACCAAGAGAAAGGGCCATCTGAGACCGGGCCGCTATAAAATTATCCATGGCAGGCTTGCTATGATTACGAAAAATCTTTTCCTCAGAATACTGTCGGCCGCACCTTCAATTTCGACATATTTGCGCGGATGAATACATGGATTACTTCTGAAGAGTGATGGGGCCAAAGCTAAGCACCGATGGCCGCAAATGCTATTAATTATAGGGAAATTGTTGGGCTATTGTTGTGAAAATAGGAGAGTTCAATGGCAGCTGAAGTAGTAAGAAACCCTGCGGGTGTTTACTTTTGCACTATCATAAAAGATCACAGCCGATGACTTATTTATCCAGACGTCACTTTCTCAGAACAGCCGGAGCGGGCACCGTGCTGGCCTTGGCCGGAGGGCATGTTATTTCTGTTCCTAACGTCAGCAAACTCCGTCTTGGCGGGCCGATTTTCCTGAAAAGTACTGATCCTGAAGAACTCGCCAGGGAACATCGTCGGCTGGGATATGGCGCGGCTTATGTACCTGCTCTGGAACTAAAAGATACCGACAGAATTATGGCCGTCCGAAAAGCTTATGCCGCTCAGAACGTGGTGATTGCAGAGGTTGGGGCCTGGGTGAACATGCTTGACAGTGATGCTGTAAAGAGAAAGAAAAACCTGGATTACGTAATCGGGCGGCTTGCATTGGCGGAGGAAGTCGGGGCGTTGAATTGTGTCAATATCGGTGGCTCCTACAACCCCTTGCAATGGGACGGTCCTGATCCCCGGAATATGACCCGGGAATATTTTGACGCTACCGTTGAGAACTGCCGGAAAATAATTGACGCTGTAAAACCGCGATCGGCCAAGTTTTCCCTTGAAATGATGGGATGGAGCCTGCCTGACGGCCCCGACTCATACCTGAAATTCATCAAAGCCATTGACCGGCCCGCGTTTGGGGCACATGTTGATATTGCCAATATCCTCAACAGTCCCGAACGGTACTACAATAATGCTGCATTGATTAACGAGACTTTCAGAAAACTTGGGAAATGGATCACATCTTGCCACGCCAAGGATGTGTTCGGGAAAGATGTACATCTGGCTGAGACCATGCCTGGGAAAGGTGCTCTGGATTACAATGCTTATCTCAGAAACGTGGCCGCACTTTCCAGAGAAGTGCCCTTCATGCTTGAACATTTAAGGACTCCGGAGGAATATGATCAGGCCCGTTCTTTTGTCGTGAAAAAGGCGCAGGAGCTTAGTATTCAGTTGGTGTAATCGAATGGCAGTCGTTCCTGCCTGGCGGGTTAACTTAATTCCCGCCTGGCAGTTTCAGAAGGATACGAGAATTGATCCTTTATGTCAGATAAAAATCAGCGCTTAAATTGCCTTGATCATCAGTAATTTGTAGTGTCATTTGAGATTTTAATCATAGCATCATGTCCAATATTAGTATTATCATTGAAGAACGCCCGGCTGACATCGGTAATTTTCTGGTAGGCCGTTTGCTGCCGTTCCGGAGCAAGCGCATGGTAGGGCCTTTCGCTTTTATTGATCACATGGGGCCCGCCAACCTGAACGAGTATCAGAATATTGATATCGGCCCGCATCCGCATATTGGCCTGTCGACGCTCACATACCTGTTTGAAGGTGCAATCATGCATCGGGACACGTTGGGGATGAAAGTGGAAATAGCACCCGGGCAAGTCAACTGGATGACGGCCGGAAAAGGTATCGTTCATTCGGAACGGACGCCGGAATACCTCCGGCATACCGATAAAAAGCTGCATGGTCTACAGATATGGGTTGCTCTGCCGAAGGATCTCGAACAAATGGAACCTACCTTTTTTCATGCCAATGCGGAAGATATCCCGACTTGGGAGCACGAGGGCTTACATTATAAGCTAATTGCCGGTTCGGTTTTCGGTAAACAGTCACCGGTGCCGGTTTACAGTGATCTTTATTTTTTTGAGATTAAAACGGAAAAACGGCAGACTATAAAAATTGGAGAGGAGCTGTTCGGTGAAACGGCCTTATACATTCTGGAAGGAACAGTGGAGAGCGAAGGGAACATTTATGAGCCTAAAAGGATACTGGTAGCCAAAAACAGTTCGCTTTGTGAGTTTGTGATGGAAGCCGGAACCACAGTATATATTTTCGGTGGAGAGCCGTTGCCGGAAGAACGGTTTATTTACTGGAATTTTGTTTCGTCTGATCCTGCTTTGATAGAACAGGCCAAGCTGAACTGGCAGGCAGGAAATTTTCCTGTCATTGACGGTGAAGGAGACCTGGTACCTTTGCCACCGGTGACACCGGGTTTGAAACCTAAAAATTAATACTGAACCGGCGCTTGTCCCCATGACTTATCTCGGGTAATAGCATTGAGAATATCTGAAGGTAATAGCATTCCGCCAGTTGTTACTGGGAAATAATATGATGTACTGAAATTAATTGTAGTTCAAAAACTGTTCTGACTAAAACATATTTACATTATGAGCACTTTTGACGAAACAACCACCGTGCAGTCGGGCAAGGAATTATTTATTAAAATGGTCATATCCAACTGGGAACTGCAGAATACAAGGCTGAATAGTCTGCTGGAAAAGCTTTCGGACGAGCGAATTGCTGAAGAAACTGCGCCTGGGAGGAATGCAGGCATTTATATACTCGGACATCTGGCAGCGGTGAGCGATGGAATGCTTCCGTTACTGGGATTGGGCGAGCGGAAATATCCTGAGCTTGACAAGCTTTTCCTGACGAGTCCGGACAAAGCAGGGCAGGAGTATCCCACACCAGGCCAACTAAGATTGTACTGGAGTGACATTAATGAAACACTTTCCAGCCGATTTTCCCAAATGGAGCCCAGTGAGTGGTTTGAAAAACATACCTCCATTTCCGAAGAGGATTTTGCCAAGGAACCCCACCGTAACAAACTCAACATACTGATCAATCGTACCAACCACCAGAGCTATCATTTTGGCCAGCTGATCTATCTGAAATAATTCTCAGGTTCAAGAATATTCTTCCGTCCTGACTGCTGTTGAATAAATTTCAGTCAGGACGAAGGATTTTAGGAAATCAATTCACTTTTTGAACGGCTTTTATAAAACAGCCACAGTTTTTCAGCCAGTATTTCTGGAGAATGTGTAGGGCTCTCCGGCGCTATCAGGCCGCCTACGGTGATAACACCAACAAAAATTCCTTCCTCTGCGAGCCGTTCATGGAGCATGATGGCCAGGCTTCTCAGGCCCGCTTTGCCAATGGACAAGGAGCCGAGGCTTGACAAAGGATAGGCAGATAACCCACCACCGGTAAGCAGCACAGCACCTTTGCTCGTTTTGAGTTCCTGATGCAATAGCTGAACACTTAAAACGGCATGAGCGATATTGATCCGGAAGTCTTCCGCCAGTGACTCGGGCGTTTCTTCCAGGATATCCAGCATTTTAATATTTGCGGCATTGTAATGCAGAACAGATACGCCACCCATTTCGGTTTTTAGCTTGGAGAGGGCTGAGGCAAGCCTGATGCTGTCGCCAGCATCCGCCGCCGACCAATAGGCATCAATTCCTTCGGCTGCGAGTTCCTTGCAAAGTCGGGTAAGTGTATCGGGAGAGCGGCTGATAAGCCCGACTTTAAAACCATGGCTGCCAAATTTCCGGGCAACCGCCATGCTGAAACCGTTACCGGCACCGACTATTATTAAAGAATTGTTCATTGTGCAAGATTTAGGACGATCAGTCGGCAAGGTATGATATATGCCGGTAACTCCGGCAGCCAGATTGTGAAGATTTGAAAAACATGTATATTTAGGTCAGGGATTTTGCAAAATCGCCTGTTTCAGATTTGCGATATGTCCTCAGTTCCCGCCGGACGTTTGATGAAAATAGCCAGAACTTTGAAAGAGAAATCACAATCCTGATCGTAAAAAATACCGGACCTTATGGAAAAGCCTTTTGTAGATAAGGAATATGTTCTTGAAAAATTTGACGGGAAGGGTGGATGGACTTACGCTGTCATTCCGGAAGCAGTTACAAGCAGCAAAAATTATTTCAACTGGGTAAAGGTACGAGGCAGTATTGATGGTGTAGAGCTCAGAGGTTATAAATTAATGTCCATGGGAAAAGGGAAACTTTTCCTGCCTGTAAAAGCCGAGATACGAAAGAAGATCGGAAAAAAGGAAGGAGATCGGGTACATATTATTTTGTATGAAGACAATACTCCGTTGGAAATTCCGGAGGAACTCAGGTTGTGCCTGGCCGACGAACCCAAGGCGTATGAAAATTTTATGAATCTTACGGAGGGCTATCAGAAAGAATTTATCAATTATATTTATTCTGCCAAAACAGAAAACACGCGCGTGGAAAGGATCGCCAAAACGATCAACATCGTTTTAGCAGGAAAGACGCTTTCCAGGCAATAAACAGAGGAAAGATATTGAAAAAGGATTCTATGAAACACGGAAGTAATAGGCTTGCCCTGGTCGGAATAGGTGCTGCAATCCTAATTTCCCTGGGTACGTCGTTACCCGCCTTTTACGGCACAAAGGATTTCAGAAAGCTGGATATGCTTCTGGGAACCTGGGAAATGAAAACTGAAAAAGGGAGTTATTTTGAAAAGTGGAACCGGAACGGGAGGACTGCTTTTTCGGGAGTCAGTTTTAAAGTCAAAGGTGGGGATACCACCATGCTGGAGACCGTTCGGTTGTATCTGGCAGACCGGCAGATCGTTTGTGCACCCACTACTTATGGCCAGAACCGTGAGCAGGAGGTCCCCTTTCAGCTCGTGACCATAGAGGGACAAAGGTTTGTATTTGAAAATCCGCAGCACGATTTCCCGCAGCGTATCGTGTATCACTTCACAGGCGGAGATTCTTTACATGCTTATATTGAGGGTCAGGTGAGCCAGAAAATGCGGCGCCTGGATTTCTATTATTCCAAACAAAAGTAACGCAACGATGAGAAAATCAGATATTAACCCTATGCCCGCTTTTTTTGACAGGTATATCAACCTGGCGGAGGATCTGGATATCCTGGAAGCGCTGGAAAAGTATGCACCCGAAAATGTTTATGACGAAACAGAGAAGTTGGTAGAGATGGGAGACCGGGTATATGCTCCTGGCAAATGGACCGTAAAAGATATATTACAACATGTAATTGATAACGAGAGGATTATGTCCTACCGGGCTCTGCGATTTTCTAGAAATGATAAAACGACGCTGCCTGGTTATGACGAGGAGATACTGGCGGCGCATACGATGGCGTCCAAGCGTACTGTGCAGGATTTAATGGACGAGTTCGGTCTTGTAAGAGCTACGTCCATTGCTTTGTTTAAAAACATGGACGAGAAAATGATCCTGTCATCCGGCGTTGCTTATAAGAGTGAGATATCTGCCCTTGCTCTTGGCTTTGTAATTGTGGGGCATGCGGTTCACCATATGAATGTGATCCGGGAACGTTATTTTCCATTACTGCAAGGCGATAGGCCTACCTTGGAAATTCGAAAATGCGTGAGAATTTAATGTAGGTAACCCTAATTTGGGTTCTGTTTTTTTTCTCATCAGCAGACACAAATTGGAATAATTCAATTTGTGTCTGCTATTTTTTTATTTAACGGAAAAGGTGTTCTATACGAGCATAATTGTCCTGCCCTTTCAAGTTTGAAGAGTACAAAAATTAGATTTTTAAGAACAAGTTAGGCTGCGTTTTTAAGCTCCTGTTGCCTTCGTCGACGTTTGGCAATTAACACACAATTTGCTGTAAGTACTCCGAAAAATAGCCAAACCATCTCTGTTTCTGGGTTTCTGGCCTTAATTTTCCTAAGTAGATATTGCTCCTTTTCATTTCCAAAGCTGCCTTCCAGACGTGTGGATCTATCCTTATTTAATAGAGCTTTGATTTTCTTGGTGGGCTTATCATCTTTCCCTCTCCCTTTTCTTACAAAATTTGTGGTGATGTGCTCCTTAGTCGCAAATTTTCTATTTTCATTCGTGGCATAAATGGCATCGCCTGCCAGGTGGGAGCATGTCTCAAATAAATTTTTATGCTTTAATATGCTTATTTTAAGTCTCTTACATTCGTTAAAAGCTTTGTAACTAACGTGTTCGAGAATGCTAATTCCACCTACCTGTATTTTGTGTACCTTAAGCCCGAACTCAACGGGTTTGTTCTCTTTTCCCCGAACAATAGGTCTGATATACGGCTTATAGATACTGACAATCCTCTCTTTTATTTTAACTTTTGGGTATTGGAAATGGTGATACTGCTGCTGATAAACCATCTTGATCGTCTTGAAAGTAGCAGCATCCTTATCTGTAAACCCACTTGCTTTCAATTGATTAAGTAGGTTTTGATAGGCATCTATTCCTTTCAGCAGCAACTTTAATAAAGCATTCTTTCTGGACTTTGTTTTCCTGAAAGTCTTTTTTCTTTGTTTACTATAAACATTTGTTTTCTTTTTTTGATCCTGATATTTGGATCGTGGTTGACGGAGGCCATGAAGTTGACAAAGCGCTGGAATTTGTTTTTCCCAGATCCATTGACAACTTTCCCACAAGATCTTGGTATCGGTAGGAAAACGCATATGTACTTCATAGCAGGTAGCATCCATCAGAAGCACATTTTTATCAGGAATTTCATTTTTCCAGGCAGAGATCAAGACCTTTTGCACTGCCTGCATATCCACATGATGACTCAGATAACTTCTTACCTTCGAGACAAAAGAGTTGTCTTTAATTGATTCATTATCAGACAATAATACACCACAAAACAGCTGCATCGCCCACCGCGGCGGCGGACCGCTCGGTGTTGAAACGATCCAGAAGTTTTTGATCGCTCTGGCCAGTATAATGTTTCAAAAACATCATCCCGAAAAGCCCTTTGGGCGGTAACCAGGACGGTGCACCCCGCAGGGTTTTCTTTTTAGGAAGCAACTCAACTAGATTATCCCAGTCGATACAGTCATGAAGACGACCAAGTTCAGTATTCTTGAAAATATACCATTTAGAAGAGTAGTAAGAATCCGAAGAAAATAGAGTATTTTGCATATGTTTATATTAATGCTTGGTAACCTTAAGATAAACAAAAACCCCGAATTATGCCAGTTCCTGACATATTCGGGGTTAATTATTTTTATAAAAAACTAATAATCAGATAATTAAAAGGGTAAAGGTCGCCCGCGATATTTAACCGGCCGATGCAATCTGATCGATGGCATCGGGCACGGTGGTAACCGGCAGCTGGCACATTTTATCATAACAGACATATATAGCTGTTTTGCCATTCAGGTCTGTTCTGCCGGTAAGCAGCGGTAATTGCGAGATGGTCGCTGTGCCAAGCATTATTTTATTGGGAATGAAAAAGCGGTCGAGGTCTTTCCTGTAGTGATCCGCATCCTCACCCACAATCACTATTTCGGAGGTTGGGACAGCCCTCAGGCAGTAAAGTGCCGCCCAGTTGGTAACCCATTGTACATCCGTTAAAAGTATTTTTCTCATTTTAGAGAGCATTTCATCCGCATACCGGATATACTCCTGATGATCCAGTATCATGCCGAGATAATAAAGATTATGCGCCATGACGGAATTGGAGGACGGAATAACGTTGTCAAAAAGTTCTTTCTTCCTGGCAATTAAACGTTCGCCTTCCGAATCCGTAAAGTGGAAATAGCCTTCCTGGTGATCATAAAAATTACTGATGCTATAATGACAGAGATCCCGGGCGGCACTTATCCATTTTTCGTCAAATGTGATCTGGTACAGTCCCAGGTACCCTTCAATAACGGCGGCGTAGTCTTCCAGAAAACCAGTTATACTGGCATTTCCGTTTTTGTAACTATGCAGCAGCCGCTGATCCCTGACCAGATTACGCGAAATAAATTCACCGCACCGGATTGCCAGTTCTCGGATTCTCTCTTCTCCCAAGGCCCTGTAAGAATCTGTTAAGCCTTTGATAAGCAAACCATTCCATGAAGCAAGTATTTTGTCGTCCAGTCCAGGCCGTGTTTTTTGTTTCCTGGCTTCTGCCAGTTTTTGAAGTGCCCCGTTGTATTGCTCTGCAAAATCAGCAGCATGTATCCCTTTTGCTTTAGCGGTAACCTCCACAGGTTCGGTCAGATGCAGGTGATTGAAACCGTGTTCCCAGTTTCCCCCAGCAGAAATAGCATAAAGCCTGGCGAACCAGTCGAAATCCTCCTGGAGTATTTCTTTGAGCTCCTTTTCGGTCCATATATAGAATTTGCCCTCTATGCCTTCACTGTCGGCATCCAGGGCGGAGTAGAACCCGCCTTCAGGACTCATCATTTCATTCTCAAGCCAGGCGATGGTGGCACTGATGCGGTTATGATACAGGGGGTTTAACGTCAGGCTGTATGCTTCCGCGTATATGCTGAGCAGCTGCGCGTTATCGTACAGCATTTTTTCAAAATGGGGTATGAACCATTCGTCGTCTACCGAGTAACGTGCCCATCCTCCGCCAACATGATCATAAATGCCACCCAGGGCAATGCGGTCCAGGGTAAGCTCTATTTGTGCCAGCGCTTCGGGATTTTGGGTGATATCGTAGTACCGCAACAGGAATTTATAAATGGATGGCATGGGGAATTTTGGAGCACGGTCCATACCACCCTTGATATCGTCGAAATTCCTTTTCAATTTTTCAAACATCAGGTCGAGCTCCTCCACCGTGAAAGCGTCGGGTGTGTAGACCAGTCCATATTTTTCAGATTCCGACCTGATCATATTTTCTACAAAACCATTTGCCGAGTTAACGAGCTCAGCATAGTGTTTGTGAAACGCATCATTGATACTGCGTAGCAGCTGTACCCAGTTCTGCGGCGGAAGGTAGGTGACGCCATAAAAAGGGCGACAGTCGGGCAGGAGGAAAACATTCAGCGGCCATCCGCCTTTTACGCCCATTGCCTGTACGGCATCCATGTACACTGCATCTACGTCCGGTCTTTCCTCCCGATCCACCTTAATACAGATAAAATGCTGGTTCATCACAGCAGCAATATCTTGCTTTTCAAAACACTCGCGTTCCATCACATGGCACCAGTGACAGGCAGAATAACCGATGCTGACCAGTATGGGTTTGTTTTCTTCCTTGGCTTTGGCCAAAGCTTCATCACCCCATGGATACCAGTCTACCGGATTATGAGCATGCTGAAGAAGGTATGGGCTGGTTTGGTTTGCAAGACGGTTCATGGGATGGAATGCTAAATCGGTATACAATACATACTCCGGCAATGCCGTATCAATTATTGGCTTACAATTACTTTTTTAGTAATTGTTCTGTCTTTGGATATAAATCTTGCAAAATATATACCATCCGGCAATTGGGGTAGTATAATGGTTTCCTTGGTCTGGCCCGCATGAACCGTAAGATTCTGTTTTTTGATTTCCTGTCCTTTCGTATTGATTAAAGTAAAATCAACCTGAGTGGCCCCGTTAAGCCCTGTGAGTACCACGTTGAGATCGTATTTTACCGGATTAGCGTAAACAAATACATCCGAAAAACTGGGTTCAACAGAGGTAATTCCGTCATTGAGATCAAATTTGCAAAGAAAGACTTCCCGTCCTTTTAACACGATGGTTTTAACCCATTTTTGATAAGATACCGTTACGGGAGTTTCCTGGTTATCGGTGGCATAAGGGTTCTGTGCGGCTATCAGTACCTCATTATTTTTAACCACTCCGCGCCAGATGGGGTTCTGAAGCTCCATGTGGTCCCGGGCCGACTGGGGTATGATGAGCTGGTAGTTCCCCGTAAACATGTCTTTAAAAGCAGATAGGCGGTAAAGCCCGTTGATAAAATACTCATAAGGTGCATAGTTCTCCTGACGGCTACCTGGAAAAGAAGGGTTTTCCCAGAGCCACAAACCGGATGCACCGGAAAAGAAAGGGAAAATTGCAGTAGCCTCGGCAATAAAGGGAGCAATCAGCGGGGTATTGGGGTCATAGCTGTCATGTATCCTGAGCCATACAAATGGAATGATGGGTTTATTACTCCAGGCGCGGTTCACCTCAATATGAAAAAGAAGGTATGACAGATAATCCTTTCCCAATGGATTGTCATATCCGTAGTAATAATAAGGCGATGGTGCCATGATATCATGCGCTGTGTAGTAACTTCCACCAATTTTACCATCGTCGCCCTGGTCCAGATAGTGTGTCCGTGCCAGGTTGGTAGTCCAGTCCAGCCAGCTGTTTGAGGTAATATTAAGCCAGGTATTTCGCACGGGAACATCGCTATAGCTCGTGATTAAGGCCTGAGGTTTTTTGCTTTTGAACCTTCTTATCGACTCAGTATACCACCATCGCATGTCGCGTTTGTAAGTGGTGACAAATTCGTTGTCGGAGAGGCTCCGGTATTTTTGAGGAATAGCAGTATTACTTTTCAGGGCCAGTATATCCCGGTCCTCGCGCTGCATTCTTTCGATATCCAGACATGCAATTTCCGCGTCGTAAATCGTGGATGCGAAATTGTCCCAGTAATTACGGTACGCTGTTGTGTCGTTCCCCCAAGGACTTCTGAGGGTATTGTCGCCCCAGGGCTGCGGCACGCCGCTGTTGGTGGCCACGCCATACCACAAAAGGGCTCGTTGGCTGGGTGAAAGGGAGCCAGGTTCGGGACCGCTGAAGGAGGCCAGGTGGCTGAAACCGTGTTTCAGGGGCTGCGACTGCGTGTCGCCAAGGCGCACAGCATTATAAATAATTTTAAAAGGTAGCGTAAACTCAGGAAACTTACTCCACTCAATGGTATTGTTGGAAGTCACCGGAACCAGGTTGTAGGCCGGAGTACAATTCTGTGAATAGCTTTCGATAGGTTTGATTATCAGCACGATAATCATCAATAGGAGTGTACCGTAGGATAATTTGATAAAGTATTGCATAAGAATTCGTTCAACAAATTCGTTAACTTTGCAATTATAGAGGAATCGGTGAGTTGGAGCGGGGAAGAAGTGAAGCGGATTTACCTTATTATTTCTCTTTGTTCCAAAACGTTATATTCTTCGATCTATTAATACAAAGCTAAAATGAGAAAGTTATTTAGTCTCCTGTTTGCAGCAACCGTTCTGTCATTAATGAGTTCCTGTAAGGACAAAGATAACGGTGAAACGCCGTCAGAAACCGAAAAAGGCAAAATTCTTATCAGTTATCCATGGAAGATGTCGCAGGTGACGGATCTTTCGGGTAAAACAATACCCTCGAATCAGTTAAATGCACAAACACAGTATATTCCTGCGCTTGAGATACAGTTTGTAACAGGCAATAAAGTTTACGCAAAAGACGAAGCTCTGCAGGTCCAGAACGGTGGTACATGGTACCTGGTTAATAACAATGGGACGCTGAATATTGACATCATCGGTTTTGAGGGAGAATTTGGTGTGGAAGAACTTACCAATAGTAAAATGAGGCTGAGGAGTAAAATGCCTGTAAGTGGTGTGGAACAGGAAACGATTATGGTTTTTGCCCCGGTGATAAAGTAACTGATACAATAATTTAAAACGTAGAAGCGGCGGAAATAATCTGTCGCTTTTCTTATTTTGCGGGGAAATTCTCCTGTTATGCAAAAAAATAATCCCCGCATTATTAACGCCTGGTGTATGTACGACTGGGCTAATTCTGTTCACGCCCTGGTTATCGTTTCGAGTATATTTCCGGTTTATTTCAACGCCACAGCTCTGAAAGCCTATGGTGGTCCTGAAATGGACTTTTTTGGTACTCCGATCAAAAGTTCCGTTTTATTCTCTTACACCGTTTCGGCCGCTTTTTTGATTACCGCTCTGGTAATTCCCCTGTGTACGGCCGTAGCAGATAATACCGGAAGGAAAAAGGCTTTCATGAAGTTTTTCTGTTATCTGGGTGCGGTTAACTGCATGCTGTTATATTTCTTTACCAGGGATACCATTCTTCTGTCCGTTTTTCTGTTTGGTTTAAGTTTGGTTGGATGGAGCGGAAGCATCGTTTTTTATGATTCGTATCTACCGCAGATCGCGACGGAGGATCAATTTGACAGGATCAGTGCCAAGGGTTTTTCGATGGGTTATTTTGGCAGCGTTTTATTGCTGCTTTTTAATCTGAGCATGATTCTTGCCCCGTCCTTCTATGGCATTACCGATAAAGCCATACCGGCCAGAATTTCCTTTTTTACAGTGGGCGTGTGGTGGATATTATTTGCCCAGATACCCTTTAAATATCTGCCTGATGCCATTGGAAACGGAAACAAACGTGCCGAAGGATGGTTGTTCGATGGTTTCAGGGAGTTGAAAAAGGTATATGCTGAACTTCGGCAACAGCCCTACCTGGCTAAGTTTCTTTCAGCATTTTTTATTTACACCATGGGGCTGCGGACCGTCATGTATGTAGCCACGATTTTCGGAGCATCGGAGCTGAAACTTCCCTCCGACAGCCTGATTATCACCGTTTTGTTAATTCAGTTGGTGGGTATCGTTGGGTCATTCTGTTTTGCCTGGCTGTCCGGGCAAATCGGTAATATTTATGCGCTGATGGTGGGCGTTACCATCTGGATCGGGATCTGTGCCGGTGCTTATTATACTACTGAAGCGAAAGAATTTTATGTGCTGGCTTGTACCGTGGGCATGGTTATGGGCGGCTTGCAGTCACTGTCGCGTGCCACTTATTCCAAACTTATTCCCGACGACACCCCGGATACGGCATCCTACTTCTCTTTTTATGATGTTACCGAGAAAATGGCTATCGTGGTCGGAACATTCATATATGGTATGGTAGAACAGGTTACAGGCAGCATGCGTAACAGTATCCTGGCACTGCTGGTCATATTTGTTTTGGGATTAATTCTTTTGTACCGCATTCCATCCAGGAAGGTATATCATTATGACCTGAATCAAGGAAATTAGTATATTTGATTTCCAAAAAGGATGTTAGCTCAGTTGGTTCAGAGCGCCGCCTTGACAGGGCGGAGGTCAGCGGTTCGAGCCCGCTACGTCCTACAATTAATGGTTGCTGAGTATCTAAGTAATACTGTTTTCAAACGCTTGCAGGTTGTATTGCCGTGGTTAGCGGGGACACGACGCTTTTATCAACAGATATCAGAGATACGTGTTCTGATATGAATAAGTTTGATGTCCTGTTTGACAATTGGATTACTTCGGATACCTGCAGATCTGAAAACAAATTATATATGATAAAATTCTGTGCTGCCTTTGTTTTGTATAAAGCAGGATGCGGGGCGGTACTATGCAAGGGCCTCGAGATCATGTCGAATGGTAATGCTCCCCAAAACGCTGCGTTCACAATCGACTTCGCAAATTGGCTTTGCCATTAACCGTCACTGGCACTATATTTTTAACAGTGTATAATATCAACACTTAAGCATGATCATGAAAAACATGGATTTGCCGGATGATGGTGTGCAGGTTATATTTACGGACCACCATGGCGTTACCAGACAAGGCGTTTACCGCAGGAGTTTGAACGGATTTATGGAACCGCTCGGAGATGAGGGACCGGAAGATTCCGGTAATTTTTATCCTGAGGCTGACATCGCGGAGTGGGAGTATGTGGAACCACGGCAGAATCCTGCCTCCGATTTTATGGTTATTTTTTAGGATTATTAAATTCCTGATCAGCAAAAAAGCCGGCCTCAATTTTCATGAGGCCGGCTTTTTTGATATTGATCCCAATGACTTACAAAGTCCGTTTCACTTCACGTAATTCGAAACTTTCGATGATATCACCGATTTCTATATCATTGAAATTCTTGATACTTAAACCACATTCGTATCCGTTTCTGACCTCCTGAACATCATCTTTGAAACGTTTCAGAGAGTCTATCTCTCCAGTCATTAACACGATACCGTCTCTTACGATCCTGATCTTGTTTTTGCGGTTTACATAACCATCCGTAACATAACAACCAGCAATGGTTCCGATTCGGCTGATCTTGAATACTTCGCGTACTTCAATATTACCGGTAATGATTTCTTCAATCGTTGGCGCAAGCATACCGGTCATCGCATCTTTGATCTCGTCAATGGCGCTGTATATCACGGAATAGTGACGGATTTCGATCTGATCCTGCTCAGCCATTTTCTTCGCATTGGAAGAAGGACGAACCTGGAACCCGATCACAATGGCATCAGACGCAATGGCAAGGTTCACATCCGACTCGGATATCTGCCCAACAGCTTTGTGAATGATATTTACCTGTACCTCCGAGGTGGAAAGCTGCAGTAACGAATCCGAAAGCGCTTCCACTGAACCATCCACGTCACCCTTCACAATCAGGTTCAATTCGCGGAAAGTACCGATTGCCTTCCGGCGTCCTATTTCCTCAAGAGTAATGTGTTTACGTGTTCTGATGGTTTGTTCACGCTGTATCTGCTCTCTTTTGGTAGCGATATCCCGTGCATCCCTTTCATTTTCGAAAACATTGAAACGGTCACCGGCTTGTGGCGCGCCATTCAATCCAAGCAGCTGAACCGGGGTAGAAGGTCCTGCTGTTTTCAGTTTCCTTCCCAAGTGGTCCGTCATGGCTTTTACCTTACCGAAGTGGGCACCAGCCAAAACTACATCTCCTACACGCAGGGTACCTGCTTCCACCAATATTGTGGTGACATACCCACGGCCTTTGTCCAGTGAAGCCTCCACCACGGTACCCAAGGCCCGGCGGTTCGGATTGGCTTTCAGTTCCAGCAATTCGGCTTCCAGCAGTACCTTTTCAAGAAGATCGTCGATACCCAGACCGGATTTGGACGAAATTTCCTGGGTCTGATACTTACCACCCCATTCTTCAACCAGTAAATTCATATTGGCAAGTTCTTCACGGATTTTCTCAGTGTTGGCACCGGCTTTGTCTACCTTGCTAAATGCAAATACAATCGGTACACCTGCTACCTGTGCATGGTTGATCGCTTCCCGTGTCTGTGGCATGACGCTGTCGTCTGCTGCAATCACGATAATGACTACATCGGTAACTTTTGCTCCCCGGGCACGCATCGCGGTAAATGCCTCGTGACCTGGTGTATCCAGGAAGGTAACCTGCTTGCCGGTTTTGGTTTTTACACTATACGCTCCAATGTGCTGGGTGATACCACCTGCTTCCCCACTGGCAACATTTTCCTGTCGGATATAGTCAAGAAGTGACGTTTTACCGTGGTCAACGTGTCCCATGATCGTGACGATCGGCGCACGTTCCTGCAGGCTTTCTTCATCATCCTGTTCTTCGACAACATCACTCTGTACTTCTTCTTCTGCCGAGATGAAGGCCACTTCAAAACCAAATTCGTCAGCTATGAAAGTAATGGCTTCTGCATCGAGGCGTTGGTTGATGGATACAAACATACCCATACTCATACAAACCGAAATAACTTCCTGTACCGTAACATCCATTAAGGATGCAAGATCATTCGCAGAAACGAATTCGGTTACGCGCAATACCTTAGTTTCTTCGTCGTCACCTGCGTTCAGGTCGTTCTGATCTGCACGGTCCCGGCGGCGTAATGCAGCTTTTCCGCGTGCAGAAGTTTTGGTATTTCCTCCACCCATCCGTGCCATGGTGGCGCGGATATTGTCAGATACTTCTTTATCCGATACCTCTTCACGTTTCCCACCGCGTTTGTTCTTGTCGCGGCTGTTTCCGGTACCCGCACCGGCAGGTCTCTGGGCCGAGGAGCCCGTATTAGGCGTACCAGTACCGGGTGTGGCAGGCTTGCCCGGAGTTCTGTTGGCAGGTGTTCCCGCTGCGGGGTTTTCTCTGCCACGTGGCGCCTGCGCAGTACCTGGTGCTGCTGCGGTTCCGGTACCTGGTGTAGCAGGTTTCACATCGCCCGGTGCTGCCGCACCGTCACGGATGCGTTTTCTTTTCCTTCTGCGTTTTTTATCTGCTGCAGAATCACTGGAAGCAACCGGATCTTTCTTTTTGAATTTGTCAGATGGCAATTCAATTTTTCCGACTACCCGTAATCCCCGCAATTGTTCCCCACGGGCTTCTATTAATTGGGATTCAGGATTTTCACTTACCTCCGCTGCAGGTTCTGCAACGGGAGCTGCTGGTTTTTCAATTGGCACAGGAGCCTCGGCTGCTGGTTCTTCCTTCACTATTGGTTTTGCTTCCGGTTTTTCCTCGGTCACCGGGGCAACAACCGGTGCTTCCTGGGCAACCACTTCGGGTTTTACAGGCTCAGCAATGGTTTCTTTAACCGGTTCTGGTGTGATTTCTTTTGGTTCGGCAACAGGCGCTTTTTCAGGTTCCGGAGCCACCACCTCTATTTTCTCGATCGTCTTTTCTTCTTTAACAGGTAACGGTTCCTGGGGCGCTTTTACCTCAGGAACAGCCGCCGCCTGCGGCTCTTCAGCTTTTACAGGCTCTGGAGCCTGAGCCGGAGGGGTAGGAGAAGGTGCCGGTCTTCTGGCATCAAGATCTATTTTTCCTACTACTTTAATTCCCGGAAGCTTGTTTTCTGTGGGAGACACAACAGGCTCTGGTGTTTCCTGTTGTACCGGTTTTTCCTCGGCAGGCTTGGCCGGAGCATTTCGGAAGTAAAGGATATCGTCTACATCACTTTTAACCTTATCATCCTTGGTTTCGACCGGAGCTTCGGTGGAAGCCGGCCGGGAAGTCAGAGAGGATTTCAGGAAATCAGACTTGAAGTCCGAAGCCAGAAATTCAATCTGATCAGAATTTATTTTGGTATTGGGATTACTTTCCACCTTATACCCTTTGGCAGACAGATGATCTACGATCGTAGTAATTCCTACGTTCAGAATCCGTGCCACTTGGCTAAGGCGCATCATTTTATCTTCTGCCATATCAGCAATCAGTGGAAAAGGTTTTGCATTGGCAGAGCTTACCTTCAGATAAGTCTCTGCATATTATTATTCAAATTCTTTTCTGAGTATGTCAAGAATTTCCTCGATGGTATTGTCTTCGAGGTCAGTCCTGCGTACCAGTTCTTCTTTACTAAGGGCAAGCACACTTTTAGCGGTATCCAAACCGATCTTGTGCAGCTCACTGATCATCCATTCATCAATTTCATCAGAGAATTCAGACAGGTCAACGTCTTCGTCGTTCTGCTCTTCGATATCACGGAAGACATCAATCTCCATTCCGACAAGTTTACCCGCGAGCTTGATGTTCTGTCCTCCTTTACCGATCGCCAGTGATACCTGGTCTGGTTTCAGGAATACGGAAACTCTTTTTCCTTCGCGGTCAATCTGCATGGAGCTAACCTTCGCAGGGCTAAGCGCACGGCTTATCAGCAATTCAAGGTTATCGGTGTAGTTGATCACATCAATATTTTCATTACCCAGCTCGCGTACAATCGAATGAATACGGGAACCTTTCATTCCGACGCAGGCTCCCACGGGATCAATGCGGTCATCGTAAGACTCAACAGCTACTTTAGCACGTTCACCCGGTTCACGTACCACGCGGCGTACCGAGATGATGCCATCGTAAATTTCGGGGATCTCCACCTCAAACAGTCTTTCCAGAAATACCGGGGAAGTCCGTGACAAAGTGATTTTGGGAGAACCATTGTTCATTTCAACTTTATGGATCACCGCCTTTACCGACTCGCCCTTGCGGAAGCGATCCTTAGAGATCTGTTCGGTTCTGGGTAGTGAGAGTTCGTTGTTTTCCGAGTCAACAATAATCACTTCATGCCGCAATGTCTGATATACCTCGCCTGTGATCATCTCACCCACCTGATCTTTGTATTTTTCATACATGATCTCCTTCTCCATATCCTTGATCTTCTGGATGAGGGTCTGGCGGGCTGTCTGAACCAGGCGGCGGCCAAATTCTACCAGTTTTACCTCTTCAGCAACCTCTTCTCCTACTTCAAAGTCATTCTGTATCTTGCGTGCTTCGGCCAGCGGGATTTTATTGTATTCCCAAATATCTTCGGAGTTGTCGTCCACAATTTCCCTGGTACGCCACATTTCAAGGTCTCCGCTTTCAGGGTTGATGATTACGTCGAAATTATCGTCGGTGCCGTACTTTTTACGAATCATTGTTCGAAATACTTCTTCCAAAACACTTATCATCGTTGGACGATCTATGTTTTTGGAGCTCGCAAACTCCGCAAATGATTCTATTAATGTTCCGCTATCCATTGTTTTGATTATGAATATTTGCTGATCTTTAGTTTATACACAATAAGGTTTCAAATTGTTCGGGAATTGCCCTGGTCTGAACTCCTATTTTTTATTTAAAAGATATTTCAACCATTGCCTTGGAGACATCGCCCAGGTCTAGCTCTCTTAAAAGCGACGCTTCATCGATCACCGTTTTGGCTTTCTTTTTGGGTTCTGGTAACTGGATTTTGATTGCATTTCCGCTGAATTCCAGGAGTTTGCCCGTCACGATCTCCCCGGTCTTAAGGGTTACTTTCAAGGTTCTTCCTATGTTTTTCTGAAACTGGCGAGGTAATAGCAAAGGATGATCCAGTCCGGGAGAGGACACTTCCAATGTATAGGCGTCAGCGAAAAATTCCATTTCTTCCAGCTGCTTGGCCAACCTCCTGCTTATTGAAGTGCACTCCTGAATAGTGATACCTTCGTCACTATCCACCAAAATTAATACTTTCTGACTTGCTTTGGAAGGTTTCAGGACAATGTCGATCAGGAAACAATTGCTTGCTTCCAAAATCGGATTGAGCAAATCTTCCAACTGTTCTTTTACTGTCATGTAAGATAGACTACAAATAAAAAAGGGGATTTATACCCCCTCAATCAACCGATCAAAATAGAATTCTGCCACGAAGGTAACACAATTTAATTAAATGTACAACTGAATAAGTATTCCTAATTGAAATGTATCATCTATTTTTGTTTCGCTAAATTGGATTAAAATGAACACACTAAAATTACTGCTACGGTTTTCTTATGTTGCTTACGCCGTTTTTACCCTGATTCTCATCCTGATTACTTTTTTCGGCTTCAACGCATCCTGGATAGCCGGGTTTTTAGGGTTATCACTGCCCGTGATCCTGTTAAGTCACGTACCTGTGTTTTTGCTCTACCTGTTTTTTGATATCAAAAGAATCGGATGGTGTTTGCTGGTGCTGGCCGGTAGTGCCATTTTGCTGCCGCGTACGTACGTTTCTGGCAGCGAGGATGGGGCAACGGTACCTGCTGCAAGCCAGGTAGTCAGGCTGTTGAATTACAATGTACGTAACATGAACACAGGATCTGAGAATGATGCTTCCAAGGATGAAATACGGAACTGGCTGGTGAATGCACCTGTTGACATCATGGTTTTGCCTGAATATTTCAGTAACATTTCTTATAAGAGGTTTCAGATTAATACGCTTTTACAGAGAAAGGGTTTTAAGTACTACCATTCCCTGCGGCATGAGAATAACCTGAAAACCGGCCGTTTTCATGGACTTATCCTTTTTTCGAAGTTTCCGGTCATTACTGCCAAAGATACCGTATTTGAAGATCTCAACGGCATTATTTTAGCTGATATCAAGGTAAGGGAGGATACCGTCACGATAATCGGAGTCCATCTTTATTCCATGATGCTGCGCCTGGACGAACTGTTAAATCAAAGAAAAAGGTCTGAGATCACCAGGGAAGGGAAGGAAAGTTATTACAGGATCAGAGATGGTTTTGTGAACCGGAAACGGGAAACGGATCTGATGCTGGCCTGGATCAGGGCGTCAAGGCATCCTGTTATCGTTTGCGGGGATTTTAATGAAACGCCGTATAGTTACAGTTATAGCCAGACCCGCAGATTACTGTCTAACGCTTTCGAAGACAAAGGCAAAGGTTTTGGATTTACTTTTAACGGTACCCCTAGTTTTATAAGAATTGATAATCAGTTTTATGATGATGAGCGGCTGGAACTGGTCAGTTTTCAGACGCTAACTGATGTGAAGCATTCTGATCATTATCCGCTGATCGGTGTGTATGTTATCAAAAAGCCGGACCGGAAATAATGTTTTCCGGTCCGGCTTTTTGGAAGATTTCAGTATTTAACGCCCAGGCTGTCTAGTTCCTTTTTTGTTACAGTAGGAGGAAAAACGCCTGACTTTAGCTTTTTTTCAACCAGTTTACCTGTCCGCAGCGCCAATGCTTCGGTTTCAAATCCTTTTGTTCCTGGGATCCCGGGCAAATACTTCTGTTCGATAATGAGCGTGGTATCCTCGTAGATCCGATACCCCCAGGCAGTTGCAGTATACTGCACTGCCTCTACTTTCAGGTGGGGTAGGGTAATATGCTGAGCGGATGATTCCTTGCCCTTTTTACAGGAAACCAGGTAGCCACCCCATAAAACAACTAAGGCAGCTACCTGGATTTTATATCTGATGCTTTTAAGCACGAGGCAAATTAATTGTCGTCGTCGTCCTGAGCCGCGGTCGGATCAAACGCCCAGAAATCATCATAACCACTGGATCCGGAAGGGCTTCCAGTTCCTATATAACCATAGTTTCCGATAGCGAAGCCACCTGCAAAGCCTCTTGCCTGCAGGAATGGAGCCACCTCTGTCCAAACATTGGTGCCCGGTACATATTCCCATACGTCGGAAGCATTTTGCCCGCCAACGATGTAGGCCTTTTCGTTGATGACCAGTGCAAGACCGTGCGCACGTGCAGGGAATTCATCGTCATCCTCGTGTTCCATTTTAATCCATGAACCTTTTCCGGCGTTACCGGTAGGGTCAAACTGATACAGATCTTTGGTGTTGGCACCGGAGTTGTTCAATCCGAATCCTACATAACCTTTGCCGCCTACCGTGAACGAAATGGCTCCTCTTCTTTTACCGCCGGTGAAAGTTGCAATTTCAGTCCAGGTATCATTGGTTGGATTGTATTCGTAAAAATCCTGGTAGTATCCCGAACCGTTGTAGCCCAGACCTACGTATCCTTTATCTCCAACGACAAAGGCCGACGCATACTGACGGGTACCTCCCTTGAAGTCGGCAACCGTATCCCAGCTGTTGGCAACGGGGTCATACACAAAGAAATCTTTTTTATAACCGTTGTCAACGAGCGTATTGCCATCGAATCCGGTACCTACGTAGGCTTTGCCGCCGATCACAAAGGCAACTGCATCATGCCTGCCGGTTCCGGGGAATTCCGCAGTCTGCGACCAGATTTTCCCGGCGGCGTCGTATGCCCAGATATCTTTTACGTATTTAATCGTTTCGTTGGTGAGGCCTGTGCCGATGTATCCTTTATTACCGATTACAAAACTTACGGCCCTGGTTCTTGCTGAACCGCCATAACTTGGGATACCATCCCTGAACCAGTTTCCTAATTTATCAGCTTCTGCATCACTGTTTTTGCAGCTTACCTGAAATAAAGCTGTTGAAGCAACTAGAAGGGCTAATGATGTCTTTTTTAAAGTATTGAACATGAAAAAATTATGGTTTGACGAATTGTTACTCATGAAAATCAAAAAAACAAGCGAAAACTTTACGAACCGGGCGGCGATTATACAGCGCTGCTCAATCTAAATTTTTTGCAAACATAACATCTTGCCTCTGGTATGTAAAATAAAGCAAATGTTTTTTGTCTAAAACTTTTCGGAGGAGAGCTATTTCCTAACGAAAGGAGCTGCCTGGATGTTGTGGTCCGATGCATCCAATAAAGGCCACCGGCTTTTATTTTTTTCAAAAGATTACCCTGCCAGAAACTAAAATAGAAGCCTTCTTTCATCGTTTAAGTTATCATTTGCCACGAAACGGTTTTAAGAAGCGTATCAGACTGGCAGAGGATATGAATGGTATTTGCCTCGTATTGGTAAAGATATCAGTCATTTTTTGTCCTTTTTGCTTGCGCTTACAATAGCATACGTACATTTGTAGGATTTTGTTGCAAAAGAGAAAGGGCATGTAATTACTTATGTTTCTACAATACATGTTGTAAATATGTTTACATCTGATAATTTTGCACTTTTACCGTTCCTTTAATAAATGAAATTCAATTCACATTCTGCAAAGGCATTCTCTTTCCGGATATCCGGTTTTTTGATAATACTAGGATTATGTTATTCATTGTCAGGCTGTACGTGGGGCGATCAGATTGCTTCCCTTACGCAACCGAATCCTGATGATTTCGCTGTATATTACTCTGATACTTCTACTGTAAGGATGTCTACCATCGCCTACGATTCCGTAATGACAGGCGGGGCGAGCCGGTTGCTTTTTGGACAGTATGTTGATCCTTATTTTGGAAAAGTAACCGCGACACCATTTACGCAGCCTACCCTGGAAGGATCTCTTACGGTGCCGGAAGAGGCGGTTTATGACTCAATCATCGTGTCCATAGGTTACGACAAATATTATTACGGGGATACCACCAAGATCATGAATCTGGGAATTCATGCCATCCAGAGTGATATCATGGCACGGAGCAGCTATTTTAATACCAGCACGATGCCATACGATCCCAAACCTCTTGGAAAGTTAAGATTTTATCCAAGGCCTAAAAGGGATTCTGTCATTACCGTCAGATTGTCGGACGAATTTGGTAATAAGATTTTTGACATGGCAAAGGGTAACCTGCTTACTGCCGCTACGGACTGGACCAACGTGCTGCTGGGAATTGCCATTGTACCCGGAGCTTCCGATAACGGGGCGGTCATCGGTATCAAGTGGCCCGACAATGCAACGGCTATTCAGCTGCATTATCATACTGTTGGTACTGAGGGTGTAGTGGAGGGCTACGCCGGTATTAAAGTCAATGCCGCATATAACCAGATCCTGACCGACAGGACCGGAACGCAGCTTGTGAAACTGCCTAAAACCAAGCGGTTATCCATTCCTTCTGACGAAACAGGAAATATGTCGTTTATCCAGGCCGGGGCTGGTTTGGTAACCCGTATTGACATTCCTACTGTACGGGAACTGAAGTATGTCAAATACTCGGTAGCTAATAAGGCATTTCTGAAGTTATATCCAGTGGATCAGTCGGTGACTGATTTCTTAACCCCACCAGCATATTTATATATATATCGTGTAAATAAGAATAACGAGTATTACAGCAGTGCGTCAACAGGAGGGCCATTAGCCTTGACGGACCTCACTGGTAGTACAGCGATAAGAGGGGTATACGATCGGGATAGTTTGAACAATGAACCTTTTTATCGGTTTGACATCAGTTCTTACGTTGCCAATATTCTTTTAAGCGATTATCAAATTGATGAAGGACTGGTGCTGATCAACTCTCAGCTTGGAGGAGCACTGTACCCTGAGACCAACACGGATTTTGTGAAGTCGGTGAACCGCCTGGTAATTGCAGGGCCCAATTCGGGAAGAAAAAGCCCGAAACTTGAATTGTATTATACCACGGTGAAGGTGAAAGAGTAAAACAGACTTTTGTTATCCCGTAACGCCATTCAACTCAGCTGAAGTGAATGGCGTTTTTTTATAAGAGACATACCTCGTCAGTTACATCACCACCCCGCTTCTTGGAAGAATGGGTGACGGGATCTGCTGCTCGCCGATGATTTGTAACAGGTTAATTTCGATGGTCCGGGAAAGAGAAGTCATCGGTATGTCATTAGACACTCCCTCGAAGGGGTTCTGCAGGGTGTAGGCAATCCACTCAACATATAAGAATAGGAAAGAAATCACGAAAGTGATCGGGATGGCAATGCGGCCAATGCTGTCAATCAATCCCATGGGAAGAATAAGGGTGAAAATAAAGATGACCAGGTTAATGAAAAAACTGTATTGTGTTGGGAAAACAGTATTCTTGATGCGTTCACATTTACCCATGGCGTCGCAAAGCCTGCGGATGGTATCATCAATGCTTTGAAAAAACAGTGGATCAAGCTTTCCTGCATGATATAACTTTGTGATTCTTTCTTCGATCAGGAGCAAGATGGCATTCGGCACATTGCTGTGTCCGGAAATAAATGCCAACTCCTCGGGTTTCAGGTGCAAGTCCGCATAAACCAGAACGGCCTCTTTCCGCAGTGAATTTGCCAGCGCATAACACCACGCGATCTGAAGATGAGCTATATTTTGGATTATTTCTTCTTTTTCCAGCGGATTTATACCCGCAAAAGCGATTGACTGGCGCAACAGCGTCCTGCTGTCGTTCACGATGGCGCCCCAAACCTTACGTGCCTCCCACCAGCGGTCATAAGCAGAGTTGGTCCTGAAACCCAATAGCAGCGCTAATGCCGTACCAAGTATGCTGATGATGGAAATGGGGAACACAAGGAAATGCCAGTTGTAATAATTGTATAGATAAAATACAAGAGCCGCATAAGTGTTGATGGCAATAAGTCCCGGCCAGATGGCCCTTAGAATGCTCCATACCGAGAATACCTGTTTTACGTACATTGAAAGTGTTGGTTATGAATTTTTTCTGATTATTTTTTGAGAAGCTACGTAGAAATAATTCCAGGACAACACAAAAGGCGCGGTATTTTACCACGCCTTTTGTTATTTTGTTAAATATTTAAGGAAATGCGAAATCCAGTTTTACAGAGTCTCGGGATCGGTATCTACTGTATGTTTTTTCTTACCCATCACCAGTTTTTCGATAGCCACAAACAGTACCGGAACCACAAAAATGGCGAGTGAAGTAGCTGCGAGCATCCCTCCGAAAACTGTCCAGCCGATGGTCTTTCTGGACTCAGCAGCCGCGCCACTGGCAAATGCCAGAGGCAGTACCCCCAGAATAAAGGCCAGTGAGGTCATGATGATGGGTCGTAACCGCAGCCCGACGGCCTCCAGTGTAGCCGCGATCAGATCCATGCCGTTGTCTACCCGTTCTTTTGCAAACTCTACGATCAGGATGGCATTTTTTGCAGCGAGCCCGATCAGCGTGATGAGCCCGATCTGGGCATAGATATTATTGGACAGATTGGGCAGGAAAGTAAGCGTAAGGATAGAACCGAAGGCTCCGATGGGTACCGCGAAAAGTACGGAAAAAGGAATGGACCAGCTCTCGTAAAGCGCTGCCAGGAAAAGGAATACAAAAACAATGGAAATCGCGAAAATGGTGGTCGTGCTGTTTCCGGCTTTGATCTCTTCACTGCTCATTCCCGAAAATTCGTAGCTATAGCCGGCAGGAAGTGTTTCCGCCACTTCACGGAGCGCTGTAATAGCCTGCCCGCTGCTGTAACCCGGTTTGGGTGTTCCGTTAATTTCCACTGAACGATAAATATTGTAATGGGATATCAAAGCAGGGTTTTCCACTACTTTTGACGTCACCAAAGCACTCAGCGGTATCATACTACCTTGATCATTGCGGACATAAAACTTCTGAATTTTGTCCAGAGACGACCGGAAACTGCTGTCGGCCTGCACCATCACCCTGAAATTCCGTCCGTACAAGTTAAAATCATTCACATAACTACTTCCCAGCAGGGTAGACAGCGAGCTGAATACGTCAGATACCTTCACACCCAGTTTTTTGGTCTTATCCCGGTCCACATCCAACTGATAACTCGGCGTGCGTGCGTTAAAGAAAGTATAGGCCAGCCCAATCTCCGGCCGTTTGTTAACGGCGGCCATGAAATTCCTGGCAACCGCTTCAAACTGTTGAATATTGTCGGTACTGGTTGACTGCTGCAGTTCAAAAGTAAAGCCGGAAGTGGCCCCCAATCCGGGAATAGCCGGAGGAGCAATGGCAAGTATCCGTGCTTCTTTGATATCCGCCGTTCGCTTTTTGATCTCAGCAATAACCGCCTGCACGTGATGTTCTGCGCCTTTCCGGTCTGCCCAGGGATGCAGGTTGACAAACAGCGTACCCACGTTGGATTTGTTGGAGAAACTTACCACATTCAGACCGGCCAGCCCCCCTGCCACACGTACCTCAGGAATCGTCTGGATCCTCTTCATGACCTCTTTCATCATGGCAATATTACGCGTTGTAGAGGTGGCTTCCTGCATTTCATAGGTTACAAAAAGACGTCCTTCGTCTTCAATGGGTATAAATCCTGTGGGTTTGTTCTTAAAAAGAAAGAAAAGTCCCACAAACAGGCACACCATCATGACAAGCACCAGCGGAGTTGCTTTTATCCATTTGGCCACGCCATTGGTATAACCATGAGATACTTTATCAAACCATCTGTTAAAACGGTCAAAGAACTTTTCAAGCCAGTTCTTTTTATCGTTAGCACCTTTGGAGGGTTTCAGCATGAGCGCACAAAGGGCAGGTGTAAGCGATAAGGCAACAAATGCCGAAAGCAATACTGAAACGGCTATGGTAATGGCAAACTGCTGATACAGCCTGCCCACAATACCAGGAACAAAACTTACCGGTACGAACACTGCAGCCAGGATGAGCGCAATGGCGATCACCGGGCCGGAGATATCTTTCATGGCCTTGATGGTCGCTTCTTTGGGCGACATTTTGTTGTGGTCAATATAATGTTGCACGGCCTCTACCACTACAATGGCATCATCGACTACGATACCAATGGCCAGTACGAAGGCAAAGAGCGTCAGCGTATTGATCGTAAATCCAAAAGGAATGAAGAAAACAAATGTACCGATCAGCGAAACAGGAATTGCGAGAATGGGGATGAGGGTGGCGCGCCAGTTCTGAAGGAAGAGGAATACCACAATCACCACCAGGATCATCGCTTCTGCAAAAGTGTGAAGTACTTCTTCAATCGATACCTGTACAACGGTGGCTGTTTCTGTTGGAATGGTATAGTCAATATCCTTCGGGAAGGTTTTTTTCATAGCTTCCAGTGCCTTGATGACGCCTTCGTACGTTTCCAGTGCATTGGCACCGGGGGCCTGGTAAATCAGTACAAAAGCGGCGGGTTTTCCATTGACAAAGGCATTGGATGCATAGTCGAATTTACCCAGCTCCACCCTGGCAACATCGCGGAGATAGACCACGCTGCCTTCAGCCGGTGACGATCGGACAATGATGTTCTCAAACTGCTCCTGGGTGTTCAAACGGCTATTGGTCAGGACGCTGTATTCAAAACTCTGTGTATTGGGCTGAGGGTTACCACCCACGGTACCTGCCGCTATCTGGAGATTCTGTTCCGCCAGCGCTGCTGAAATGTCCGCAGGTGTCATCTTGAGGTTGGCTAGCTTTTCTGGGTTAAGCCAGATACGCATACCAAAGTCATCGGCACGAGATACGATATCACCCACACCTTTGACACGCTGAAGGGCGTCTTTGAGATAGATGTTGGCATAATTACCTATGAACTGCGCATCGTGCGTTCCGTTGGGAGAGTACAGCGCCAGGGCGATCATGATACTGGGCTGGCGTTTACGGACGGTAAGTCCCAGCCGCTTCACGGCGTCGGGCAGCGTGGGTTCTGCCACGCTTACCCGGTTCTGCACATCCAGGGCCGCAATGTTGACGTCTGTGCCTACATCAAAAACAACGTTGATACTGCTTTGCCCGCTGCTGGTGGAGTTACTGGACATGTAGGTCATGCCGGGCGTACCGTTGATCTGCGTTTCAATAGGCGTGGTGGTGGTTTGCTCCACCGTTTGCGCATCAGCACCGGTAAAATTCCCGGAAATTGTAACCGTCGGCGGGGTTACGTCGGGGTACTGTGCCACAGGTAAGGTGGTTAACGAAATTAGCCCCACCAGCACCAGCACCACCGATGTTACAATGGCGGTTATTGGCCTTTTAATAAAAATATCTGCAATCATATTATTGTCAGTATCTAATGAAAATGAAATAGGAGCGGAGAAACGGCCCGGATCACTGTACCCGTTTTTTTACTCAGCCCGCATTTTTAAGGATTACTTTTTAGGAGCTTCGGCGGGTTTTGTCTGCGGGTTTTCGGTGGTAACCACGGCTCCTTCCCTCAAATTCTGAACACCTTCCACGGCAATTTTTTCACCGTCTTTAAGGCCTTCTTTCACAATAATGTCTTTGCCCAGCGAAGTGCCAAGTACAACGCGTCTCTGGCTAACCTTGCTGCTGTCTCCCAATACGTACACAAAATATTCACCCAATTGCTCAGTTACCGCTTTGTAAGGTATTGTAACCGATTTACCCGCTACATTGAGTACCCTTACAGTCCCGCTCATGCCTGCCCGAAGTAAATTATCCTTATTTGGAAAAATAAGGCGCGTGCGGATAGTACCGGTCTGAGGATCAACGGCTCTATCCATTAATGAGATTTTGCCAGGGTATGGATAAATATCGGTACCGAATTTAAGGGTAAAGGTCGAATCCGCAGCTTTACTGTTTTTGATGAAATTGCTGAAACGGTATATCTCTTTCTGATCCACATTAAAATCAACCGCCAGCTGATTGTCGGTGGAAACGGTGTTCAGCACGGTCTGTCCTGCGGAAACCGGAGAGCCTGCTTTTACACTTGAAATGCCAATTACACCATCAAACGGCGCGGTTATTCTGGTATATCTTACATTGGTCTGTACTGCTTTGATACTGGCTTTGGCTGCATCCGCCTGTTTTTTTGCTACCTCAAGGGCAGCATCTGCATTGTCAACGAGTTGCTTGGCAACGGCATCGTTTTTGTCAAGCTCATGATAGCGGTCAGCATCTTTCTGTGCTTTCACCAGGTTAGCTTCCTGAACATTCAGGTTGGCAACAGCCTGGTCGTAATTAGCAGTATAGAGCTGAGCATCAATGGTATACAAAAGCTGTCCCTTACGTACCCGCGCACCATCCTGAAAATGAACACCGGTCACAAACCCTGTGACCTGCGGCCGTAATTCAATCTGGTTCAGTGGTACAACGCTTCCGGGATACTCGTCATAATAAGAAGCTTCAATACTGGTCACTTCGGTAAGTGTCACAGGCACCGCAGGTGGAGCGGCAGGTTGTTGCTGTTGGTTTTTATTCCCGCACGACATCATCACTGCGGCGAGAATGACTACTGATAAATATTTTTTAGATTCTGAAAACATATGTCAAGGACGTTTTTCTCTTTAATTTTTTGTTCTGATGGTGTTAATATGCACAGCGCCGGATCAATAATTGAGCTGCCCCAGTGCTTTCTGGACATCAATTTTACTGGCTAGTACGTCATAAAGTGCGTTGTAATAATTGATACGGGCCAAACGCAGGTCAGTTTCCGAAGTCACCACTTCCAGATATGTTTTAATACCCGACCGATACTGCAGCTGAATCACGTCATAAACCTCCCGGGCCAGGTCCACGTTTTCTTTCTGTGCCAGCAGGTTGGTGAGGTTTCCTTTGTAGTTGGCCAAGGCTGTTGCATATTCGGAACTGATATTCATTTTAAGGCCAAGGATATCCCAGTCGGTACGTTTGAGCTGCCATTGTGCCTGATTTACGTTGGCCTTTCGTTTCCCACCCTGGAAAATAGGGAGCGAAAGCGTGATGAGTCCGAACGAGTTGGGATAGTTGCGGCCGTAAAGATCAGTAAACTGGTTGTTCTGAAAGTTCAGATTATAGGCGCCGTTCAGGGAAACATTAGGCAGATAACTCCATTTATTATACTGTAAGTTTGCTTCTGCCAGTCTTTTCTGAGTAGTCAAAAGCTGGAATTCTATTCGGTTGTTAAAATCCGGGCTCTGCAGGGTATCCAGCATCATTTCACGTTCCATCTGCAGGGTGTCATAGGCAATCCTGAGTTCCTTTTCGGCAGGATACCCCATCAGCGATTTAAGATATTCCAATTTCGCTTTCAGTATCTCTTCATTGCTTTTTTTATTGGCCCGGGTATTGTTCAGCGAGATAGTTGCCCTTTTGTAATCTATTTTGTCGGCAATTCCCGCTTTGTACTGATTCCCGGCATCTTTCAGACTTCTTTCCAGCCTTACAATATCCTCGGTCGCCACACGGATCTGCTGCGAAGTGGCCAGTACATCATAAAATGCTTTTGATACATTGACAGCAATATCGATTTTATTGAAACCGGTATTCTGGCTTGCCTGAAGCTGAACGTCCGCACGGGTGCGGTTGGCAAGCAGAACGTCACGGTTAAAAATCTGCTGCGAAAGCGTGAATTGTGCCGCAGAAACGTTACGCACACCCAGTTTAACAGGATTGCCTGCAATGATGCTGGTTTGTACGATGAAGTTGTGCTGTAAATTGTAATTAAAATTAATCTGAGGATACCAGTCGGCAAGTTTGCTGCGGATCTGGTTCTCTGTTATTCTTTCATCAATAAGTGATTTCTGAATAACGGGCTGGTTTTTAATAGCATACTGGATAATGCCCTCTAGATTTGCGTTTTCCAAGGTTTCTTCCGAACGTTTCCCCGCCTCATTCTGGGCCAGAAGCGGGGTAAGCGAATAAAAAAGGACAAAGGCTATGCTAAGCGCCAAACGCAATGTTCTTTCTGGCTTAGACTGATCATTCATGTAAAAAGTATTTGATTGAGGTAAATGTTGATGGTTAATAAGTGCCTTGAATGGTTACAGAGATAACCCAGGCAATGAATAAGCTATTAATCAGCTGTCTGTGAGGAAGTCTGAAGTGTTTACGCCATCAATAGAAGCGGGCATCGGCATAGTTAAAAGAGTGAAATAAAAGATATTTATGTAGACTAGTGGTGACATAATGGATTCTGAAATGCCGTTATGGCCAGCACCAATTGTATTCACTAAGGATTTTAGAGGGAGAATAGTTTCATTCCGGTCAGGAAAAAAACTGCCGTCAGATTGTTTTTATTTGAATTTTAATACTATTTAAAGAAATAGTATTTTTTTCTTACAAAGAATTAATATCGCTTCGCCTGAGAGCAGTGGAGTGTCTTCGGCGTTTGAAGGACGAGCCTGCAAGCCCGTCCTTCACAATTAAGAAATGGAGGATACCCGGGATTATCCTATCTGAACCTGACGTCTTCTGTAATTCCTTTCCAGCTGTCGGTACGGAAGGGTATGGCGGGAAGATCTGCGCTGTTGAAAAGATTGGCTTCTGCATTGTCATCCGCCCATCCGTACCTGACCGCCACCGGGTTAGGTACTTTGTCATTCCATATTACAACCTGCTCACCCATGACATTGCCGATTGCCCAATGAAATTTTTGATCTTCTCCGGCCACTTCAAAACCGGTGAGATAGCCATACTTTCCTTTGGTATGTAAGCCTCCTTCTGCATTTTTAAAGGTGATGGTAACCTTATTTCCCGCTCGCTGCATGGACTGATAAACCGGGCCTTCTGCTACCAGATCTTGTCCGTAAGTGCCTTTTAATGCATTCAGAGCCAGTCTTTTGCCAACATCCTGTTTGTTGCGGGGATGTATGTCGACGGGGTTGCCAATGTCGGAAGTAACCGCCATACCGGTGTTGGGAGATACCGCAAGCGTCATGGTCTGTGCTTCGCGTAATTCGGCCCATTTACTTCCTTTTTCACTATTGCCTTTTGCATCATCAAAGCTGGCCAGCTGAACAAAGTAGAAAGGGAAATTTTCGCCTCCCCATTTTTTTCGCCAGTCAGCAATCATAAGAGGGAAGGATTTGCGGTACTGGTAAGCTCTTCCTGTATTGGACTCGCCCTGGTACCAGATGGCTCCTGCAATCGCATAAGGAACCAGAGGAGCAATCATGGCATTGTACAACAACGTCCCGGAAGAATTGGGGCCTGCGAGCTGGTTGTTTCTAATGGAGGTCTCGATATGATATTTCCAGGGACCAGCCAGGGGCATATTGAAATCATCTTTGCCAATATAAATCTGTTCAGCTTTTCCCCTGATTCCTCCGTCACCGCTTTCATTCACAAGCCGTATTGAAATAGTATTTTCACCAGATTTTAAAACTGCCGCCGGAACCACATACTGCCGGTTTTTGCCTTTCTGGGTGCTGGATCCTATCAGGGTGCCATTGATATAGGTGCTGTCAAAGTCATACACAACCCCAAGGCTTAATATCAGGTCTTTACCGGTTACTTGTGGCGGAAGTGTGAATTTTTTCCGAAACCATAAGGTTCCGTCGAAATAGGGCAGCATCTCACGGTCGAAAGCCTTGGGTAAGTCCATCGTCATCCAGGAAGAGTCATCGAAATCCGAAGCAGGCCATTTGCTGGTTTCCTGCGGGGCGGGGAATCCACCGTGTTTCCGGACAATCAATTCATCCAGTTTTTTCTTTTTCAGAAGGGTAAAATCATCCCATGTTGCTGGCAGGTCCGCAATATGTTCAGCAAATTCATCGAAACTGCTCATGCCTTCCCTGCTGATCCAGGTCTCTATCTGTGTACCACCCCAGGAAGTGTGGATCAGGCCGATGGGTACTTTGAGTTTATTGTAGAGCTCTCGGGCAAAGAAATACCCCACCGCAGTAAAATGGGGCACATTTTGAGGAGTTGTAACCTGCCACTCTCCTTTTCTGACATCTTCCTGTGGAGATAGGTTTATGTCTTTCGGAACTCCAAAATGCCTGATTTCTGGGTAAGTGGCAGCTTTGATCTCTTCACTTGCGTTTTCAGTAAGAGCAACCGGCCATTCCATGTTAGACTGCCCGGAGCAGATCCAGACTTCCCCAATCAATATACCGCTATACAAGATCGAATTCTGTTTGCCTTTCACATTCAGTTCATAAGGCCCTCCGGCTTCAAGCGGATCAAAGCGAACAATCCATTTACCATTATTTCCTGCTTTAACGATCTTCGTTTGTGCCACCTTACCGAAGGCTGTGAGTTGCAGCGTTATTTTTTCACCAGCTTCGGCCCATCCCCATACCGGAATCGGTTTCCTGCGCTGTAATACCATGTTTGAGCCAAAAATCTTGGGTAGTTTTATTTCGGCAAATACCTGCACACTGAAAAATAACAGGCAGGCAAGAAGGATGGATTGTTTCATCGGTAACGGATTCAAATTATCGGACAGGATGTCTGTACATAATCTTACACCGAAAAGCCACTGATTGACTACTCCTGACCATTGTTAACGCCGTTTTTTCGTTAAAAAGATCGTCTGAGAGCGATGCTTCGGTTCGGACAAGCCGTCCATCCGGATTGAACCGATAACATCCCGCCACAGTCAGGGGTCTGTATCAAAAATAAACGGGACAGCGATTAAGTATGTTTATTCAGGCAATAGAACCTCTTTTCTTTCAGGCCAGATCAGTTCAATTATATAGGAAAACCCAATGACGAGTACACAGCCAATGAGGTTCAGCCAAAGGAAAGCAGTCAGATCGGCCCAGTAGCTGGCCACAACGAAAATTTCTCCGATGATACTTCCCCAGAAAACAGCGCGGCTGCCTATTTTTTTGAAATAAAAAGCTACCAAAAAAATTCCCAGTATTACTCCATAGAACAGCGAGCCTAGTATATTAACGGCCTCGATCATACTGCCCAGCCGGGAAGCGTACTGCGCGACCGCGACACAGAATATACCCCAGAAGAATGTTGCCCAGCGCGATGCAGTAACGTAATCCGTCCGGTCCTGGTCTTTCCTGTAAATTCTTTTGTAAATGTCAACCACCGAACAGGAGGCCAGTGAATTGTAGGCCGAGGCCACGGAACCCATAGATGCCAGTAAAATGACGGCGATTAGCAGCCCTACCAGCCCGGCAGGCAGGTAATCAATGACGAAACGAAGGAAGATATAGTTTACGTCATTTACATCCGAACCGTTGGCTTTGGATAGCAGCGCCTCGGCTTCTTTCCGAACCGATTTTACTTCGTTTTCAATTTTCCCGAGTACTTCTCTGGAATCCGCAATGGCAGTTGTGTTATCCTGGTGAACGGCATCGGTAAGTGCCATTACGTGTTGATGTTTATCGGCCTGAATTATTTCATGCCGTTTTTCAAGTGCTAGGTATTCTGCGGCGTAAGAAGTCTTCCTTACTTTGTCAACAGCCGTTTGGTTGAAAAAAAGCGGGGGATTGGTAAACTGGTAAAATGCAAAAACCAGTACTCCAACCAGCAATATCAGGAACTGCATCGGGATTTTGAGCAGCCCGTTCATAGCCAGTCCAAGTTTGCTTTGTCCTTCGGAGCTGCCCGTGAGGAAACGGCCCACCTGCGACTGGTCTGTTCCAAAATAAGACAACTGAAGAAAGAAACCGCCTATCAGTCCTGACCATACGTTATAACGGTTATTAAGATCAAAGGTGAAATCTATTACGTTTGTTTTGCCCATTTTGCCGGCTACGTGTAGGGCATCAGTAAACGTTATGTTTTCAGGTAACAGCCTTACCACCATCACACCAGCCACCACCATACCGATGGTAATGATTCCCATTTGCTGCAGATGCGTATGGGAAACCGCTCCCGAGCCGCCCCGGATGGTATACAACAGCACAATACTTCCCGAAATGATATTGGTCCAGGTGATATCCCAGCCCAGTATGGCGGAAAGAATCAGGGAAGGTGCGTATATGGATAATCCGGTAGAAAGGCCCCGCTGGAGTAAAAACAGAAACGAAGTAAGCGCCCTTGTGCGTAGATCAAACCGGCTTTCAAGAAATTCGTAGGCGGTGAATATTTTAAGGCTATGGAATTTCGGTACAAAAGTGATACACAGCACCACCATGGCCAGTGGCAGCCCGAAATAGAACTGTACAAACCGCATGCCATCTGTATAGGCCTGTCCGGGTGCTGAAAGGAAAGTGATGGCACTGGCCTGGGTCGCCATGAGCGATAGCGTGACATGATACCAGGGGAGCGACTGCCCGGCGAGCAGGAAGGAATCCATCGTATGCTTTTCACGGCTGCGGTAGATTCCGTAAGAAATTACAAATATCAGTGTAAGTGAAAGTACAATCCAGTCAAGATAGCTCATTGAAAATGTTTCATGAATAAATAGAAGAGAACAATAAGCGTTAACAGCGTACCCACCAGCAGGATATACAGCTGTTTCCAGTTTTGTACAAATGGCGGCAAACCGTCGCGCTCCATGGGAAGCTTATCTGTTTCTTTCATGTCAGGGTTTGGTAGGGATATCCGGAATGGCACGGGTGACAAAAATAGAACGGATTTTAAACTGTTTTCGCATATACGTGCCTGAACTTGTCTCAAATTTTAAAGCATTAACATTTATTAGCAAATACCGCCTTAGGGATATGTTTGTTTTTTCTGAACTCCTCCGGCAGGACAGGGCAGGCTAGTTCTTTGCATTATAATAATTTATTTTCGGGAAATATTACAATACTATCCCTTTAACAAAAGTGAAAAAAACATCTCCGCTATTTCTGTTCCTTCTGGTAGTGAACGCATTATACTCTTCTGCCCAGAAATTGCCTCCGGTTTTTGGTGATGAAACCCAGTATCAGACCGATTCCCGCGTGAGGAGTTACCTGACCGCCCGGCGTATCGTCTGGATGTCTGACCATACCGGTGCGTTTATAAAGGGGCCGCAAAACCTGCTGCTGCCGGGAAGCGGCCAGGCCGATCTGGTCCATAAAAATTTCTGTACCCTTAAAAGCACGGATAAGATCAAGCCCGGTATCGTGCTGGATTTTGGAAAGGAAATTCAGGGAGGGATACAGCTGGTAACGGATCAGCCATCCAACCACAATCCCATTCGGGTCAGGATACGCTTCGGGGAATCTGTGAGTGAAAGCATGTCGGATATTGACACCATCCAGGGGGCCACCAACGACCACGCCATGCGCGACTTTACCATGGAGGTACCATGGCTCGGAACCATCCAGGTAGGAAATTCAGGCTTCAGGTTTGTCAGGATAGATCTTGTAGAACCAAACCGCGAATTGCAGCTCAAAGAGGCCAGAGCGATATTTGAATACAGGGATATTCCATACCTGGGTTCCTTCAAAAGTAATGATCAGCGCCTCAATCAGATATGGAACACGGGCGCCTATACTGTGCACCTTAATATGCAGGAATACCTGTGGGACGGTATCAAACGCGACAGGCTCGTGTGGGTGGGAGATATGCATCCGGAAGTGATGACGATCAACACCGTATTTGGTAAAAATGAAGTAGTAGCCAAGAGTCTGGACCATGCCCGTGACATCACACCGCTTCCGGGGTGGATGAACGGCATCAGTGCGTATTCGATGTGGTGGGTGCTGATTCACCGGGATCTTTACAAAAACCAGGGCGACAGGGAATACCTTCGGAAGCAGCAGCGGTATCTGGTGGGCCTGCTTGACCAGCTGATTGGAAAAACAAAGGATCATTCGGAAGCTTTGGATGGAGGACGCTTTCTGGACTGGCCGTCAAGCGAAAACTCCAAAGGAGTGCATGCAGGCTTGCAAGCCATGATGGTAATGACACTGGAAGCAGGCGCAGAATTGTGTCTGATACTGGATGAACCCGCCCAGGCAGCCAAATGCAAGGAAACCGTTTCCCGGCTTAAATTGTATATTCCGGATGCCAATAATTCCAAACAAGCCGCTGCATTGCTGGCGCTGGCGGGGCTTGTTGACGCAAAAAAAGCGAACACCGAAGTAATTTCTCAGGGCGAATGTGAGAGGTTTTCGACGTTCTATGGATACTATATGCTTCAGGCAAAAGCCAAAGCCGGCGACTACCAGGGTGCGCTGGATTGTATCCGTAATTACTGGGGAGGCATGCTTGACATGGGTGCCACCACTTTCTGGGAAGATTTTGATCTGGCCTGGACAAAAAACGCAGCGCCCATTACCGACCTGGTGCCAGAAGGAAAGGATGATATTCATGGGGATTTTGGAGCATATTGTTATAAAAATCTTCGCCATAGCCTTTGTCACGGATGGGCTTCCGGGCCTACCTCATGGCTTTCCGAGCATGTGCTGGGTATCAGCGTAGTGGAGCCGGGAGGTAAAACCATCAGGATACAGCCTAATCTGGGGGACCTGCAATGGGCGGAAGGTACCTATCCGACGCCCATGGGGATTGTGAAGGTCAGACATGAAAAACAAACTGACGGAAAAATTAAATCGACCATTGATGTGCCTAAGGGAGTGAAAGTACTGCGTTAATCTCTGTTTTTGCAACCGGCTCTTCAAGTCAGGATAAATGATATCAAAATGAAAAAAATAATATTTTATCTCTTTACAAGTCTGATCCCCGGGATTGTTTCCCAAGCATCCGACCTGACCCCTCGGTTGTTAAAATGTGAGTACAAACAGCACCCGGTTACGGACGTAACTTCGCCGCGGCTCAGCTGGGAACTTACATCGGCGGTTGCCAACCAAAAACAAACCGGCTATCAGATACTGGTGGCTACATCGGTTGACAAGCTGACACCGGAAAAATCGGACCTCTGGAATTCAGGAAAAATGCCGGGCCGTCAGACAAATCAGGTGGAATACCACGGCAAGGCGCTGGCTTCTCGTATGATTTGCTACTGGAAAGTGCGGAGCTGGGACAAAAACGGGCTGCCCGGTCCCTGGAGCAAGGCGGCTCGCTGGGAAATGGGGTTGCTTGGGAAAAATGAATGGAAAGGAGAGTGGATAGGGATGGACCTGGACCATTTGGGTAAGGGGCCGGAATATCACTTGCCACCAGCGCCTTATACGCGTAAGGAAATAAGAATCACCCAAAGGGTAAAGAAAGCCAGACTGTATGTGACGGCGCTGGGGTTGTATGAATTTTCGGTGAACGGGAAAAAAGTCGGGGACGCCTTCCTTGCACCCGGCTGGACCGACTACGACAAAAGAGTATATTACCAGGTATATGACGTTACCGATAGGGTGGTGCAGGGTACAAACGCTTTGGCAGCACAAATATCTTACGGATGGTATGCCGGTTACCTGGGTTATGCGCTTCTGGTAAAGAATCCGGTGGTAAGGGCATTTTATGGTAAAGTCCCGGTGCTAAAGGCTCAGCTTGAGGTAAATTATGAAAATGGGGAGAGCGAAACATTTGTAACAGGCAAAGACTGGAAAGTAAATTACGGGGCATTGCAGGAGTCGGATATACTAAATGGTGAGACATACGATGCAAGACTTGAATTTAAGAATTGGGATAAGCCTGGCTTTGAGGATAAGGCGTGGAAAGTGGCAGAAATATTTGCAGATAGGCCTGAATTACAGCTACAGATACATCCTGGCCCGCCTGTAAAAGTGACTCAGACGTTACCTGTGAAGACACTTACTATAAGGCCCAACGGTGCATATATATTTGATATGGGACAGAACTTCGCCGGAATTGTCAGGATCAGGGTGAGAGGTGCGGCAGGAGATACCATACGGTTGCGTTTTGGTGAAAAACTGCATTCGGATGGCCGGTTGATGACGGAAAACTTAAGGAAAGCCAGAGCAACAGATACTTATATATTAAAGGGTGACGCCGGCGGAGAAACCTGGGAGCCCAAATTTACTTTTCACGGGTTTCAGTATGTGGAAGTGAGCGGGTTAAAACAAAAGCCAGATCAGGAAACCGTTAAGGGCCTGGTACTGGGTTCAGACACGCCAAAGGTGGGTCATTTCGAAACGGATAATGCCATGGTGAACCAGCTTTACAGCAATATCGACTGGACGCAGCGGTCTAATTACGTGGAAATACCCACCGATTGTCCCCAACGGGATGAGCGGCTGGCATGGACCGGGGATGCCCAGACTTATGTGAAATCAGCAACTTATAACCGAGATGTTTCCTCCTTTTTTACAAAGTGGATTGTAGACCTTAATGATGCACAATATAACCATGGGGCTTATCCGCTATATGCACCTCGTCCCAATATACGGGATTCGGATACCTTTTCTCCGGGCTGGATGGAAGCAGGTATCGTTTGCCCCTATCAGATATACAGAGCGTATGGTGATACGCGTATGATCAGGCAAGGATGGGCGCACATGACACGTTTCCTTGATTTCCTGGAAAAAAGAAGCAAGGGGGAATATGTGTTCAAAGAAAATAATTTTGCTGACCTTCTTCCAAAGGGCGGCTTCGGCGATTGGCTATCTTTTGGCAAGAAAACGCCTCCTGATATGCTTGCATCTTTTTATTTTTTCTATTGTGCTGATATGATGGCCGAAATGGCGCAGGCAACAGGAAAAACGGCCGATCAGGAACGCTTCTCAAAAATGGCTGTGAAAATACAGGAGGCCATCAAAAATTATTATACCGATGCTTCCGGCAAATTTGTTTGTAATGCTGCTGCCTACGGCAATGGCGAAGGGTATGTGGATGGAGCGCTGGGTTTTACCGGACATACCCAGACGATATATGCCAATGCCATTTATATGAACCTCCTCTCCAAAAATAATACTGCAAAAGCGGGCGAATATCTGATGGACTTGCTGAAAGAAAACGGAGGCAAACTGGGCACAGGTTTCCTGGGAGCAAAGCCATTACTTCCTGCTCTGTCTGCTACCGGGCATACAGATATGGCTTATCGGCTTTTTCTGAGTAAAGAGTTCCCATCCTGGGGGTTTGAGGTAGCCAATGGCTCCACCACTATCTGGGAACGCTGGGATAGCTTCACCAAAGAAGATGGTTTTAAATACAATGCAGCCATGAATTCTTTTAACCATTATGCTTTCGGGGCAGTATGTGAGTGGATGTTTGGCAATGCAGCAGGTATCAAAGCAACACAGCCCGGATATTCTGAATTTACAATCAGACCAGAAATTTCACCCGATGGCATGGGAAAAGAGGGTATCAATGAACTGAAAGCAAGTTATCACTCTGTAAATGGTGAAATAGTATCTTCCTGGAAGAAGGAAGAAGGAAGGTTGCTGATGCATGTGACAGTACCGGTCAATACCAGAGCAGCGATCTGCATTCCGTCTTCCAGTACCTCCACCATCAGGCTCAATGGGAAATCTATACGTCAGTCTGGAGTGGAAAATAAGGGCTGGGAAAATGGGTATGCAATGATTGGGGTGGGTTCGGGAAATTATAGTATAGTAGTTGTAAATAAATAAAAAAATAGTCCCTTCTGTTGAATGAAAAAAGTTGGTTGGTTTGTATTACTTCTTTTACTGAATTTTCATTTCGGATTTTCGCAAACCATCTATGTTTCTCCTGATGGCAAGGACCGGCACGATGGCAGTAAACGAAATCCGGTAGCTTCTCTGGAAAGGGCCAGAGACTTGGCCAGGCAGCTGCACCGGAAGGATGTTTCAAAGCCGATGACCATTTTTATAAAGACCGGAGATTACTATCCCAACCGGGCGCTGGAATTGACATCTGCTGATAGCAATCTGCGGTTTACTTCGGATCCCAATAAAAAGGCAGTTTTCCACGGAGGGTTTAAGATTACCTCATTTCAAAAGATTTCTGACACGTTATGGCTGGCTGATGTTCCGGAAACTCTGATCTCTACGCGGTCATTTGAGCAGCTTTTTGTGAATGGGGACCGGCTGGAACGTGCCAAATTCCCCAACCAGGGGTATTACAATCCCGTGGCTGTTACCGAAACCATTCTTGGAAAAGTGGAAGGTGAAAGAGCCGATTCCGCTCTGCAGCACATCAAAGTACCTGGTGAATGTGTAAATATCCTGGCGGCACTTTCGGAAGAGGAAATAAGGCATACCATCATCCGCTTCAATCACCTGTGGGATAATACCATTAAACCCATCCAACATTTTAACAGGAAGGATTCAACCGTTACCATTTCAGGGGTACAGATGCAGCCCTGGAACAGGATTACGGTGCAATCTGTTTTTACACTGGAAAATCTTAAATCTGCTCTGGACAAACCGGGGGAATGGTACCTGGAAAACGGAAACAAGTTATATTACAGGCCGCGGGTCGGAGAAAAAATAGAAACCTGCCAGTTCACGGCGCCTTTTCTGGAGCAGCTGATTATTATCAGAGGAGATGAAACGGCTGCAAGACCGGTTAAAAATATCACTTTTGAAAACATATCTTTTGAGCATTCGGCGTTTCACATTCCGGAGGGTGGGTTTGAGCCACTGCAGGCAGCTCCTTTTGCACCTGCGCTGGTTGAGGCGGACTATTCAGCACATATCAGTTTCAGGAACTGTGCTTTTCAGCACACCGGTTCCTATGCCATGTGGTTCAGGAAAAGCTCACATATTGATATCCGTAAAAATTACTTTCAGGACCTGGGAGCCGGTGGCCTCAAAATCGGAGAAACGTCGCTGCCCGCCGACAGCACGCTGGTAACGCATCATGTCAGCATTGAAAATAATATTTTTCATTCGGGCGGGCGCATTCTGAGCTGTGGTGTCGGGATCATTGTTTTTCATGGTCATCACAACAGGATCGTCCATAATGAAATTGCCGATTTCAGGTATACCGGTATTTCCTGCGGCTGGGTTTGGGGTTATCAAAAAAGTCCGTCGCACCACAATCTCATCGCTGATAATCACATTCATCATCTGGGATGGGCGGAAATGAGCGACATGGGCGGTATTTATCTGCTGGGAATTTCTCCGGGGACCGAGGTGAGGAACAATCGTATACATGATATATATGCACTGGATTACGGCGGCTGGGGTATTTACACGGATGAAGGATCGAGCCATATTCTCGTGCGGGATAATCTGGTATACAGATGTAAAAATGCCGGTTTCCATCAGCATTATGGCAGGGATAATCTCATCACCAACAATATTTTTGCTTATAATATCAAGGCGCAGTTACAGGCTACCCGGGTGGAAACTACCCACTCTTTCACCTTCCGGAACAATATCGTATCTTATACCGGAACAGATCTGCTGATGGGCCCCTGGGAAAAGGTACGTATGGTATCGGATTCAAATTGTTACTGGAACCAGGATGGTACGGTATTATTTAAGAAAGAACAGTTAAAGGGTTGGCAAACCCGGAACAGAGACATTCATAGCGTGATAGAAAATCCGGGATTTCTGAAGCCAGAGGCGGATGACTTTCGCTTTGATCACCGGGTGTTGGCTCGAAAAATCGGTTTCAAATATTTTGACTATACACAGGCGGGCGTATATGGAAGCAGGGCCTGGAGGGACAGGGCAAAATTGGATCAGCGGATACGAAGAGACTTTGAGTTAGTTGTAAACCGTAATGAGGCATTAAAAAAATAAAGATGGGAAAATCCCGCAGACGAAACCACCTCCGCGGGGCTTTCTCTACCTAGGAGGCCTGAAGCCTTTCCAGACAAACGGCCAGGCTGTCGCGCCAATAAGGTATTTTGATAGCAAAAGTACTTTTCAACCTGGACTTATCCATGACGGAATAAGCGGGGCGCACTGCTTTGGTCACGTACTCAGAGGTTTTGACAGGATTAACTATGACATCCGTCCCGCTGATATCAAAAATGGTTTTTGCAAAATCGAACCAGCTCGTAACTCCTTCGTTACTGTAATGATAGATACCATACTCCTGGCTTCCTGAGCCAATAATATCTAATAGGGCTCCTGCAAGATCAATGGCATAGGTGGGCGAGCCCACCTGGTCAACGATCACCCCCAGGTGGTCGCGTTCACTACCCAGGCGCAGCATGGTTTTAACAAAATTATTTCCGTATTCTGAATACAGCCAGCTCGTTCTTATCGTAAAATGTTCGGGCAGTAAAGTGGCAATGGCTTCTTCTCCCTCAAGCTTGGTGAGACCGTAAACATTCTCCGGCAAGGTGGGGTCCGTTTCATTGAGCAGTTTTGGGATATCGCCTTTAAATACAAAGTCGGTAGAGATATGAATCAATACAGCACCGTATTTTTTACAGGCTTCCGCTATATAGGCCGCTCCGTCCCGGTTTACTTTCCTGCAAATTTCCTGTTCATCTTCGGCTTTGTCCACTGCCGTATAAGCTGCGCAATTAATGACGTAGGAAGGCTGTTCTTTGGCAAATAACTGATCCAGCAGTGTAGGGTCCAGGATATTACCCTCCGTTTCGGAAGGGAAGGAGATATCCGTAATGTTTCTTTCTCCGGAAACTTTTTTCAGACAACTGCCAAGCTGGCCGGATGCACCCAAAACAACTATTTTCATACAACGATTTTAAGTAAATGTAGATTGGCAAAGATAAACAATAGGCAATAAATCAAACGCGCTCACAAAAAAAAGGTCTGACCACGTTTCAGCAGACAGACCGGCATTAAGATAACGTTGAGTAAAATTTATTGATAATTTTTAGAAGATATCGGAAAGGCAATAAGCGAGATTCATTTTGCCCGTCCGATATTTTGATGGTGAAGCATAATCGTAATAGCTGATATTCCACATAG
The DNA here is from genome assembly GCF_907164905.1 of Dyadobacter sp. CECT 9275. Classification (NCBI taxonomy): domain Bacteria; kingdom Pseudomonadati; phylum Bacteroidota; class Cytophagia; order Cytophagales; family Spirosomataceae; genus Dyadobacter; species Dyadobacter helix. The sequence goes on from NZ_CAJRAF010000001.1 coordinate 1,874,858, forward strand.
CATGTTCCAGATTGGACACTATGTTCAAAAAGGTATGGATCTTTACTGACCTCTTCCCAATACCATCACCTGAACCGTTTTAAAGATCAGCGAAACGTCGTCCATTACGCTGTACGATTTAAGGTACTGCAGATCGTATTTAAGACGTTCCACATTCTTGGCAACAGTATCTGCATACCCTACGTTGATCTGCCCTATGGACGTGATGCCGGGTTTTACCGTAAGCAGCCTTTGAAAATCATGCGGTTCGGCCTCCATGAGCATGTCTACATCATATTTGTATAGAGGACGTGGGCCCACCACTGACATTTCACCTTTTAATACATTCAGGAACTGCGGTAGCTCATCCAGTCTCGATTTTCTTAAAATCCTGCCGATCGGTGTGATGCGTGGATCATTGTCTCCCTGAGAATGCTTTAAACCCATTTTGTCCGCATCCACATACATGCTTCTGAATTTGTATATCTCAAAAATCTGCCCCCATTGTCCACTGCGTTTTTGTTTAAAAAATACAGGCCCGGGGGATGCAACTTTAATAATCGCCGCTATAAGCAGGAATACAGGTGCGCCCAGTATCATGACGATGGAGGAGAAAATCAGGTCGAAGCTCCTTTTCATGGTCTGCTCGTTGAAGCTTGAAAACGGCTTGGTATTCACCTGAATGATAGGGTACATGTCGTGGTATTCAATGGTTGCGCGGTTGGTCATAAATCCCCGGAAGTCCGGAACCAGTCTCACCTGTGTTTTCTGCCGTTCTCCCAGTTTAATCACACCTTGCACCTGCTCGTCGGTCATATCCGAGAGGCAGCAGTAGAGATAGTCAACCTGCTCTGTTCTGATCAGATTTTCAAGGGAATTCAGTTCGTTGCCCCTGTTTTTGAACTCAAATGAACCGCAAAACCGGTAACCCAGTTCTTTGCGGTCTTTGTAAAAATCGCGTATCAGCGAAGCAACATTACCCGTGCCGACGATTGCGTAACGGTTAAAATTGTAACCTGCCTGGCGGTACATTTTAAGTACCATGATGGCAACTGCGCGGGAAGCCATTGCCGACGCGAAATAAAGTCCGTAAGTAGCCAGGAACTGAATCCTTGAATAATCTTCTCCTTTTTGTGTAAGGTAAAGGAATGCCATCATGAACGCCGCATGTACCACCAAAGCTTTCACAAAGTTGGTCAGCTGAATGTTGAAATGATACGACAACCGGGTGAACAGGTAGGTTTTGAAAATGTGTATTGTAAATATCCAAACCAGATTGGCAACCAGGAGCAAATTAATATACTGGTTATCCATAATGTCTGCGGGGTGCCCGAATCTGAAAAGATAGGCGGAGAGAAAAGACAGATTCAAAAGGACCAAATCAGTCCAAAGATGAATTTTAGGGAGAAGACCTGCGTAACGACTTTTCATAAGTACTATTAGTGTTGAGTAACCTATTAGTGTTGAGTAACTTCAGTTTTAAATTGTACCTTTTTATCCGGGTAATCACATTCGCTTCTGTCTCTGTGATTTTTCACTTATCCAATACAATACCTCAATCTTATTAAATCTATGCCACAATCGAATGCATGTAGTAGTAATTCAATTATTTTATAGAATGATTTCTTACGACAAGTTTAAGTTATTCCGGTATTATATCCAAGTATAGCTTGATGGTTATTTTGTTAATTTATTGATTATTAAATTATTAGGTAATTTATTTTTTTAAAATAACAAGAAATTCTTTTTATTGTTCTATTTGTAAGGGCCGAAAATCGGAAAGTTTAAGCTGTTTTTACAATTATGTTGTAGAATATTGTAGTATGTTTTCTTGATTTTTTTCTACAAGCGAAGTTGCGGATTTTAGGGCTCAATAGGGCCTTCGTACGTCCCTGAGGGCAATATTGATTTGGAAGGCCGCGGAGTTGAAAAATTTCGTTAAACAGCCATTTTTTTTGAGTAGAGTTCTTAAAATATTAATATTTTAAGAAGAGGTTTAACCCTGGCCTTATGGGGAATGTGGGGCGAAACAAGCAGGCTGGGGAATTTTTCCCCAAGTTGTTTCAGAGCTATCATTTGGAAATAAACTTGTGAGCAAATCGGGTGTCATGTGGGGGATGATCTATTGCTTAGGAGCTGTTATTATGGAGAAGATTCGCTTCCAGAGCATACTCAGCACAATACCGGCTGCACCTCCCGCCGCTCCCCATACAATATCCATCAGGTCAAAATGACGATGGGACAGGAAAAGCTGGCCCACTTCTGCTATGGTTACGGCAAATGTGAGGAGCAATAAATAAAAAAAGCGGAATGAAGGAGGCGTTATTCCCTTAGGGCGGGGGAGGAATTCGGTAAGCAGCCCAAGAAATACGAAGGGTACCCCGGTGCGTAACCTTCCATGAACGTTGGTCCATTTCGCCAGTACGGATGGGAAATACCAGCTTTCATGGAAGTCGGGGCTGGGCAGCCAGCTGAGGTAAAAAACGATCAGAATGCCGATTGCTGCGCATATACCAGAGAACAGTTTGACGGACATGTTTTTTACAAGGCTGGAATAAGGCTCAGTAAGTACTTCCCGTAACCACTTTTTACAAGAGGCGCTGCCAAAGTGGCCAGTTGATTTTCATCAATAAAGCCCATTCGGAATGCCACTTCTTCAATACATCCTATTTTAAGTCCCTGGCGCTCCTCAATCACCTGCACAAACTGACCCGCCTGCATGAGGGACTCAAATGTTCCGGTATCGAGCCAGGCGGTGCCACGGTCCAGCACGCCAACTTTCAATTTCCCAAGTTCAAGGTACTTCTTGTTGACGTCGGTTATTTCAATTTCTCCGCGAGGAGACGGTTTGACGTTTCTTGCTATTTCCACTACATCGTTATCGTAAAAATAAAGCCCTGGGACTGCGTAGTTGGACTTGGGCTGTACCGGTTTTTCTTCGATGGATAGGGCGTTGAAGTCAGGATCAAACTCTACTACCCCGTAGCGTTCGGGATCATGAACCTGATAGGCGTAAATCACCCCGCCGTCGGGATCGTTGTTGGCCTGCAGGAGTTTGGAAAGACCAGATCCATAGAAGATATTGTCGCCCAATACGAGGGCGACTTTGTCAGTACCAATGAAATCGGCTCCGATGATGAAAGCCTGCGCAAGTCCGTCAGGTGTGGGTTGGACTGCATAACTGAATTTGCATCCCATGCTGCTGCCATCTCCCAAAAGCTTTTGAAAATGGGGAAGGTCATGGGGCGTAGAGATGACCAAAATTTCGCTGATACCCGACAACATCAAAATGGAAAGGGGGTAATAGATCATCGGCTTGTCGTAAACCGGCATTAATTGTTTGCTAACCGCTAACGTCAGGGGATGCAGGCGTGTACCTGACCCGCCAGCCAATATGATACCTTTCATTTTTTTAGAAATTAAATCGTTGATTAAGTGATGATTAAATAGTTGGCGAACAGGGCGGCTCTGACACTACCGGCCTGTATACATACCCTCATAATAATGCTGGTAGGCGCCGGAAGTAACATGGTTCAGCCATTGCTCGTTGGCAAGGTACCAGTCCACCGTTTTTTTCAGGCCTTCGGCAAACTGGAGTGAAGGCGTCCAGCCCAGTTCATTTTTTAGTTTGGAGGCATCAATGGCATAACGCAGGTCATGCCCGGCGCGGTCGGTTACGTAATGAATCAGTTTTTCAGAAGAGCCCGGTTCCCTGCCAAGTTTTACGTCCATGGTACGGCAGAGGAGGAGTACCAGGTCAATATTTTTCCATTCGTTGTGGCCGCCGATGTTATAGGTTTCTCCAACTTTGCCCTGATGAAAAATAACGTCGATGGCCCTAGCGTGATCTTCCACGTATAACCAGTCACGGATATTTTCGCCTTTTCCATAAACAGGCAATGATTTTTCATGGATGATATTGTGTATCATCAGCGGGATCAGCTTTTCGGGGAAATGGTTGGGGCCATAGTTATTGGAGCAATTGGATATCACCACCGGCAGTTTGTAGGTATTATGGTAAGCCCTTACGAAATGATCCGATGAAGCTTTGGAAGCACTGTATGGCGACCGGGGGTCGTATTTGGTGGTTTCCAGAAAAAACTCGCCGGGGTCATGCAGTTCGCCGTAAACTTCGTCGGTTGAAACGTGGTAAAACAAATGCTCCTGCATGGTATCTTTCCATGATTTTTTCGCGGCATTGAGCAAATTTACGGTACCGATCACATTCGTCATCACAAAAGCCATCGGGTCCGAAATGGAACGGTCAACATGTGATTCCGCAGCCAGGTGAATTACTCCATAAAAGTTGTTTTCCTCAAAAAGCTGGTCAATAAATCCGGCATCGGTAATATCTCCTTTTACGAAGGTATAGTTTGTCTCATTTTCAATATCGCGCAGGTTTTCAAGATTGCCTGCGTAGGTGAGCGCATCCAAGTTAAATAGCTGGTAATCCGGATATTGTTTTACCAAACGGCGTACCACGTGCGAACCAATGAAACCGGCTCCGCCCGTTATCAGTATTTTTTTCATTTTAGCTGAGTTAAATCGAAAGGTATGAGCAGGTCACTGATGCAGGCTTTCTTTGAATAAATCCTGGAATAAAGGTAGTAACTGGTCCTTTTCAGAAACAATCGGGTTGGTGACGTTCCAGGGTATGGCCAGGTAAGGATCATCCCAGCGCAAGCCTCCCTCAGCCGCCTTGTTATACTGGCCGGTACATTTATAATGAAAAATGCTGTCTTCCAAGGCAGCAAAGCCATGAGCGAAACCTTCGGGAATAAATACCATGTTACCGCTTTCCCCGTCGAGCTCAAAAAGTTCGTATTGGCCGAAAGTAGGAGACTGTGGCCTCAGGTCCAGTGCTAGGTCCAGCACACGGCCTTTGATCACCCGCACAAGCTTTCCCTGCTCATAAGGTGCCGACTGAAAATGAAGGCCGCGGATTACCCCTTTTTTCGAAAAGGACTGGTTGTCCTGTACGAAATGATTGGTGAGGCCCTGTTTGCGCCATACCTCTGCATTAAAAGACTCGAAAAAATGCCCGCGCTCATCTGTAAAGATAGCGGGTCGGATGAGCAATACATCCCGTAGGGAGGTTTCGTGAAATGTCATGATTTCGTTGAGTAAATATGCTTAAAATGATTTTCGTACTGGTCAATGATATTATTCCATTCGTAGATATTCTTGATCTTGTCCAGATTGTTACTCACATAAGGAAGATACATTTTCTTTTCCGCAGTATCTATTACTTTTTTGACTTCGTCGCTGTTGGAAAAGTACAGCGCATCACCTTCCAGTATGGTCGAATTGAATTCATTTTTATGGGCACAAATCAGAGTCTGGGATGCCATGGCTTCCAGCAAGGAAGGATTGGTACCTCCCACGGAGTGCCCATGAAAATAGAGATTGGAATAGTACCGCAGATTATTGAGTGCGTTGATATCATAAATTCCACCAACAAAGCGGATATTCCCGAAGGCTTTGTATTTGTCCTTAAGGTATTCTCCGTAATGCGTGGCGTGTTTGCCAACCACCAGAAACGGTAACTTTGTTGCCGCTTTGGAAACCCCTTCCAGAATGGTATCCACATTGTTTTCGGGTTCCAGACGGGCAATGAGCATGTTAAAACCAGAGGCTGTCAGCTCATACTGCGCCAGCATTTCAGGGTCCGGACTTTCAAAAGGAAAAGCACCATAGGGGATATACGTGGAAGATATATTATATTCTTTCGATAAATAATCCTGAATGCCCAGTGAGTCGGAGATCCAGTAATCGCTGAAAACGGTTCCCAGGTACTCCGCTTTTTTGAGGAACGCTCTTACGGGTTTCGAATATTTGGTACGTTTCCATTCCAGCCCATCCATATTGGTAGTAATAATACAGTTTTTGCGCGGCAGCAGCCAACCCCAAACGGTGCTGCTGGTATACCCAAGCTGCAAAATGATGTCATAAGCCTGTGTACGGCAGTGCCTGATACAGTTAAGGTCGTAAATAAACTGCCCTGCGGTACCCCACTTATCTTCCGGGTCGTGACAATGAACCAGCTTTACACCATTCCATTCCGGCTGCTGATAGGGGTGGGAATGCGAGTTGTAAACCGTAATTTCGTGCCCCCGCTCCACCAGCCCCTTGGCCAGGTATTCTGCAAATTGCTCGAAACCTCCGTAGTGATTCGGTATCCCTCGCGTGCCTATAATTGCAATTTTCATTGAGTAAAATGTTCAGCCTCCTATCCCGATCGGGATATATCCGGAGTGTGCTATTGAAATCTCTTAACTTCTTTTCAAATGTATTTAGGGACCTGTGGCAGACGGAATTTGAAACAGCATGGCCTTTTTGACGCCCTGGACCACGTCATCTCCTGTTTTGCAAGGTGTTAAATAGGCACCTTCGCCATACTCATTCCATGCATATAGTACAGCAATATTTCCTGGTACAATTTCGGAACGGTTGCGTGCCATCCATTCCCGGCAGGCCGACACCGCCTGGTTGACCGATTGATTTGAAAATCCGGAAAACCGGGGAGACCGTACATCAGACGCCTCCCAGGGGCGCTTATCCCAGTTCACCGTAATGGCTGGTATAAAGGGCTTATCACTTGCACGGGTCAGTGCATTCCAGATGCGCTCCTCGTTGATACGCATACTGTCAATAGGCACAACTTCATTGGAGGTATACTGGTAGCCATAAGTATGATAGTTATAGCCTGTAATGATATCATATCCTGACTTATTGGCCCACTCCAGCGAGACCGTTTCATTGACAATGGCAGCGATGGATACGCCCTGTAAACCCTCTTTTACCGCTTTACTTTTAAAAGTCTCAAACGCCTCTTTCACTTTTCCACTTGTGCCAAACGTCCGGATGAGAGACATCATATCATAAAATGTAATGAGGGGTTTGTCATATACTTTTAAGTAGGTATCGTCCTTGAACAACGAAATCCAGTAGTTACACAGGTCGTTCCACTCTTCCGCTTTGATGGCATATCCTTCGTGGTTGGCAACCATTATGGTGTAACCCAGTTTGTTTTTATTCCGTGCCTGCCTGTACAAATTCAAAGCATTGTTTTTGGGATCATTGGCAACGTCTTTTCCGCCGCTGAGCGGGTTGTAATACCAGCAAAAATCAAAAAAATCAATTCCGGAACCTTTGGCTACGTCGATTTGCTTTTCCATGATTTCGGGTGTGCTGGTCAGCCAGCCCCAAACGGGTTCCCGTTCGGGAAAATTGTTTTTTAATTTATCCGTAAGATGGTAGGTCTTGCCTGTCCATCCGTCGAAATAATAAGCTCCCAGTTTCATTTCCTGCTGTGCATTAGCAGCAAATGATACGGAAAGCATGAAAACGAATCCGATCAGACTGATACCGGGCTTAAATGGTCTCATTGGGCTCAGAGTTTAAAATGTTATCTACAAAAAATGCATGGCCTAGTTGCTTATGCATTTTATCTACTGAAAATTTATTCAAAAATAACGCTCTTGAGACAATTCCATGCGAAAGCAGCAAATCTCTGTTAATTAAATACTTAAGCAGGTATTCATTAAACGAGTCTGCGTTGCCCGGTTCGAATAAAAAGCCATTTTCCCCATGCACGATAATTTCAGGAAGTCCTCCGTGATTGGCCGCTAAAACCGGTTTTCCAACACTCATTGCTTCAATGGCTATTCTGCCAAAAGGTTCTGGTTTGGTAGAGGGTACGATCACCAGGTCGGCATTTTTATATTCTTCCGAAGGGTCAGGGGCAAACTCAATAAACTCGATTTTGCTGTCCAGCTTTAAACCATTGGTTAATGCCCTGAGCTGTACAAGCAGCTCTTCATTCCCGGCGGCAGTACTTCCCACGATGCGCAGCCTGAAGTTCTCCCCGGCAAGTTTGGAAAGCGTTCTGATGACGAAGTCTTGTCCTTTCCAGGTATTGATTCTTCCGATCAGGAGAATTTTCAAGGGATTTGTCATGTCCGGTGTTTCAGAATTATTGCTGGTTTCGGAGTAATCGTAACCTTCAAATGCATTATGAATGACCATGCTGTTTTGAAAGCGGTCAAAACTTTGCTGTGTGGAGTAGGAGTTGAATATGACCAGGGAGTTTGAGCGGGCAATCAAAACAGACAAGATTTTTCCAAGCCATTTTGCCGGAATTTCCCTGATGTGTATCATTTTTTTTAGTTTCAGAAAGGGGGCGAGTACGTAAAAATCAAGAATGACCGAAGTATTCACGTACAGTATATCATACTTTTTGATGAGCTCCAGCTTCTTTCTGAAGGCCAGCAGCGGAAAGATTATCTTCCCCCACTGGAACTTCTTCAGGTAAGTTTTACTAAGTAAGGACATCTCAACAAAAATAACCTCCACTTCCAGGCTCTCCAGTATTTCCGAAAGGGGGCCGCTCCTTGGCAAAACCACTGTTATTTGAGAAAACTGACCTGATCCTTTCAAAAATTCAACCACCTGTAGAAAACTACGATCAGATCCGTAAAGATCAGCACTTTGATGCAAACAGATAATTCTCATTTCAGGTGTATTAAATTAAAAACAGATACTGAATTTTGGCCCATATTCTTTCACTGATTTCCTTCATCCCCTGGTCCGACGGATGCATCCCTACACCAGCGTTTGCAAAATTATTGATTGCCGTATTCACCTGCCGGTTTTGATAGAGGCCGTCAAGACTTACATAGTCCCATTTGTTTTTTACACATAGCTCCTCGAAAATGCGGTTAATGTTCGCATTGGGCCAGAAACTACCCACCAGGCAGACGCGCGGACTGGAATTTTGCTTCAAATAGCTGATCAGGGATTCAACATGTTTGTCCAGTGATTTTTCAACAGCAAGGCTGTCTGTTATGTTTTCTCCAATCCTCAATATGATCAGATCGGGCTTAAAATCGCGGTAAGTAGTGAAATGAGACGTGTCGGCCTGCCAGAACACTCGCTCAAATGTGGCTGCAATATTGCCTATACTGAACTGCGCGGAAGCGTTGTGGGTTTTGATTTTACCTTCCAGCAGGTGGACATAATCATGGCTTTCCGAGCTCGCGGCCATTCCGTAATTACCCGTCCAGCCGATATCAGGCTTAGAACCGTGAAACGTGATGCTGTTTCCCAAAATCAGTACCTTATTAATTTTAACGGTCTCTTCCGGGATGATGGGCTCCTGTTTGCCTGAACTGCACGCCTGGCACAGCAAAGCGCTGCAAAACATGATGGCCTGCATCAGAATACCCATCGCATATTCACTTGTCCGCTTTCTCATGCCTCAAATCTGTTTTTAATTACCCTTGCCGGAACGCCCCCTATGATGGAGTTGGGAGGCATACTTTTGGTTACCACGGCGCCCGCCGCAACGACAGAATTGGCGCCGATTTCCACACCCGCCAGCACGGTGACTTTGGAGCCAATCCAGCAGTTTTCTCCCACAACAATGGCAGCTCTGGTCGTACCCTGATTTTTAATTAAAACGTCGCTTCTGTCATAATTATGGTTTTCAGGGTGACAGCTGAAATACTGCCCTATGATACAGTTGTCGCCGATGGTTAACCCGCCAGAACCACCAAGACTCGCAAACTGACCAATACCTACATTGTTCCCTATCTTTATGTATTCCCCTAAATTGTTAAATGAAGTGGATATGATAATCTGGCTGTAAGAACCAATCCCTGCTCCCCTGCCAATTTCAAGCTTTCCTCTTCCCAAGCCGCTCAGATACGCCCCACGATCAATTTTAGTCCACTTGCCGATGCTGATATTCTTCATATTGAAAAATCGTACGTTCGGTCCGAGAAAAATTAAACCAGGCTTTTTAAAATAGAATAACAGTTTTAAGGAACGTATCAGGCAAATCAGTTTGTCAAAGAATAGGGCAATCAGGATGCCTGTATCTATGTTTTCATCAAAGACAAATGCAGGATTTTTCTTTTGAATTATTTTTTGCAATAACTTTTTCATCTAACGTTGAGTTATACCAAACATTTATAGTAAATGTCATAAATGAGGGCATATGATTTTATTTTCTAATGTATGCGTTTACCCCAGCCTTTCGCAGGAGCTTTTTGGTACGGAACTTAAAATAAGTAAGATAAGTATAAAAATATGCTGAGAGCGGGGAATACCCTCCGGTAATAATGGCTGCCTTGCAATGTTCAAAAATTCCGACCGGGCTATCACTTATTCCTCCTTCCTGCATAATCACGGTTACCTCGTTCATAAAAGCACTAACCATTTTTTCCTTAGGCCGGATTAAAAACTCAAAGTCTCCCGCACTTTTATAGGATATATCAAAATAACCGTAGGTTTCAAAAAGAGCTTTGGAATGTAATGATCCGGGGTGGGCAATGGTGGTTGTCTTTAAACAATCGGGCCATTGCCAGGGCCAGCCGTGCGTTCTTAAAACTTTTCCGCTGACATCCGTTAATTGCATTCGGGAGGATACAAATTGCAGTTTGTTGTCTTTATTGTGCTCTTTCAGAAAGGCGCTGTATTTGATCAATGCATCCGGCAATAAAATATCATCGGCACCCAAAAACATTATCCAGTTTTTGGTAGCTGCCTTCACACCTTTGTTCCATGCATCGTATATTCCGTTGTCTTTTTCAGTGATCCAATAGGATATATCCGACGCATATTTTTTTATAATATTGATGGTCTGGTCTTTGGAACCACCGTCTATAATAATGATTTCCGTGTCGGGTACCTTTGCTTCCAGTATACTTTTTAATGCCCTATCGAGGACCTTATCGGCATTAAAGGTTGCAATGATGATTGAAAAACTCATGGAGATGATTCTTGTAAAATTGAATAACTAAGATCGTTGGATCCGAGGCTGAGGGCCTTGGGTCAGACTAATTTTAACACTTTTCTTTTCCGTTTTTTTAACATAGGCGATAGATGATTGAAGTGGTTGATACCCAGCCCTAACAGCAGCCACCATAAATAAATGTAAGGCATACCATAAGGATTGATGGAAACAAAACATACCAGCAACGTTGGCAAAGTGACGGAGATAGCAATCTTGGCAAAGGGCCTGAACTCCGCTCCCTTATAATCATACATTTTCCGGAAAATGGCAAAATGAAGCAGGATCAGCAGCAGCAGACCGAGCAGGCCTATTTCATAGGCAATGTTCATAAAGGCAGATTCTGCAAAAAACTCGTAGCTTTTGTAACGGTGATCCGTAGTACCAAGCCCATGCCCGAAAGGTTCGGTTAAATTAATTTCCAGGGCATTATTAAAGTTGTTACTCCGGTCTGCCGCACTTGCTTCTTTTCCGGTAACAGAATTGTACAGAACCTCCCCAACCTGGGGGAAATATTCGAGCAGAAAAAAGCCGGATAACGCAGTTAAAGCACCCACCACAACAAGATAGCGCAGATGTATTTTTATTGCCCCTAACCGCAGGCTGATCAAGGCCCCAAGAAATGCAATAACCCAGCCCGCTCTTGAAAAAGAAAAGAGCAGGCAAACCATTGATAGGATTGCTGTGATCAGCACGAGGTTTCTTTCCCAAAATGAAAACAGAAATTTCTTGGTATTTAAAAATATCCCTAGGAAGAAAACGAATGTAAAGGAGCAAAATACCCCAAAGGTATTAGGCCCTCCCATAATACCAGACATCCTTTCAAATCCCAATATCCGGGCCGAAGTGGTTTTGTATTGCACATAACCGGAATCGTCAATAAAATCAATTCTACCCATCAGCATGGAGATTGGAATGTTGAGGAAAAAGTTTTGTACAAAACCCATGATGCAGTTGATAATGACGGATACTGCAAAAATCAGTGCGGTTTTTTTGGCCACCCTGACATCCAGCGGACAGCAGGATAAAGCTACGAAAAGGATGATGGGAAAAAGGTGATCCCGAAGGGTTGCCAGAGAATCGCTATGGTTATTGCTAAAGAAATAAAATACCAGAATTACCCCGAGAAAAATTTGTAACAGGATTGACAGATTTTTGCTAAATTTTATATGATAGTTTGTATATACCTTAAAACATAAAATAATGATAACCAGCTCCTTCCAGACGGTAAATATGTTTCCTCCTCCTTCATAATAGACAAAACAACTTTTAATAAAGGTGTGAAACGGGAGAAGAAATACTATTAAATAGAGTATATTTTCCTTTTTCGATAAGGAGGAAAATATGATAAGCCCTAAAAGGAATGCAATTTCAATCATGCTCTAAAATCTATATTTGATTACTTTAGCCGGAACTCCAACTGCAATAGCATAGGCTGGAATATCAGACTTTACAACCGATCCAGCTCCTATCACTGCCCCTTTCCCAATTGTAACACCCGGAAAAATTACGGCATGCGATCCTATCCAAACATCATCCTCAATTCTGATGGGTTGGTCAATGGATTTGTCAAACCGCATGGTTTCTGATGCATAATTGTGAGTCAGTGATGTTATAGCCACGTGCGATGCTATGAGAACTCTATCTCCAATGGTTACTCCGGATTTTCCTGCCCAGACATGGACAAAGGAATTAATAACACAGTGTTCGCCAATGGAAAGATTTTTTTTTCCCTGAATATTTACATATTTATCAATGGTAAACCCCCAGCCACATTTTTTAAGCAGCAGCATGTATATCAATCCTCGTAGCTTAATGGGATAAAATATATTTAATGAGTCTATAACTACCGGGGTAAGCCCAAGAAATGCGGCGGGTTTTCGTAAAAACTTTAATCGTACCATATCAAAAATAGGCTAATGATGTGCTCTTAGGGATTTCACGTTGTTGATTATATAGCTGGGGCGGAAATAGGCTAAATTTATAGCCTCTATTCCTCTGTTTTTTAGGGTGACATAGAGGGTTGAAAGATTTATCAATTCGGTAAGAAGCCACGTAAATGCGGTTCCTACATAGCCAAACCGGCTTACCAGAAAAATATTAATGAATATACTTACAATGGCGCCCGTAAAAGTTATTCTGAGAAATAATTTGTCCAGTTTTAGGTTTAACATAAGATGAATACCTAATATCGTTCCTAATCCTACTACCATTGGAATAAATGCTAAAATCTGGCAAACGATAACAGAGTTATCGAATTCTGACCCATATAATATTCGAAGTGCCAATGGCGAGAAGAGCAAAATTCCGACTGTACAGAATGCAGTGAAATATAGCACGATGGGTAAAAGCTGTTGAGCTATATTAATTCCTTTCTGATAATTCTCGGCAAAAGCCTTGCTGATATATGGGAATAGAGCCTGCGCCAATGGAATGGATATAAGCGCCTGGATGATGCCAATCAATTTTTGAGCTGCTGTATAAAATCCTACCTGGGTTGGGTTCTGAAAAATTCCCAGCACTACAACATTTGTGATGGTATATAAATTAATTGTAACCAGAGATAAAAAAAATGTCTTTTCGGACCATAAAAGATCAAGACAGGATTTGAAGGAAGTCTTTTGGAATTTTAGATTGTATTTTTTTATTGACCATATAAAGGAAACAATGGCTATCAGCAACTGAGCAATACTGATGGATAATGGCTGCCAGATGTAGTCATCTTTTTGATCGATCAATATAAAAATGGCAACCGTAAACAGGATTTTGGACAGCAGGTTTAAAAAGGCTACTTTCTGTAAATCCTGCATGGCCTGAAACAACCAGTTTTGGGTAAATAAAGTGGCGAAGCAGGTTATAAAAGTGAATATGGCAACCATCTTTTCCTCTTTTAACTGTGGTAACGTTGCAAGAGATATCATAAACAGAACCACTGAAATTCCGGTCAGAATACAGCGGGAATAAAATACTTCACTAAATGTTTTATTCCGGTTGTCGGCGTTTGACGGATCACCTGCAACTTTTCTGGTGGCGGTAAGATCAAATCCATAACCAATCAGAAGCACGAAATAGGCAATGTAAGCACTCGCAAAATTAATAACGCCAAATTTGTCCGGTCCTATGATTCTGACGACCATAGGAATACTGATCATAGGAAAAACGTAATTAGCAATTTGTACCACAAACAAGCTGGATACATTTTTAATTACGTTTTTTTTCTCCTTAATATCTGTCAAAATTGTTGTTGTTAATTATTATTCGAAATAATTTAAAACACCAAAACCCTCTTTAAGCAGCAGCTGATCCTTTTGGAACAGTCGCAAATCGGAGGTTGCCATATCTTCAATTAAGGTATCCAGTGTATGCTTGGGTTTCCAGCCCAGCTTTTCGTTCGATTTCGTAGGATCCCCGATCAACAGTTCAACCTCTGTGGGGCGATAATATCTTGGGTCAATTTTTAGTACCTGCGTACCTATTTTTAAATGTTCCCCTTCTGCTATGCCCAGTTCAAGCAGCCGTGCGGAGTCCACAGCTGAGATCGTCCCGGTTTCGTTTTCTTCGGTACCGCTGAAGGTAACTTCTACCCCCAGGAAGGCAAAGGTCTTTCTGATAAACTCACGTACCCGTGTAGTGACACCGGTTGCAATAACGAAGTCTTCGGGTTTTTCCTGCTGAAGAATGAGGTACATGGCTTCCACATAGTCTTTGGCATGACCCCAGTCGCGCTGGGCATCTATATTCCCCATGTAAAGGCAATCCTGTAAACCCAGGACAATTTTTGCGGCAGCCCGGGTGATTTTCCGCGTTACAAAGGTTTCACCGCGCAAAGGCGACTCGTGGTTGAAAAGGATACCATTGCAGGCATACATGTTATATGCTTCCCGGTAATTGACCGTGATCCAGTACCCGTATAGTTTGGCTACGGCATAAGGCGAACGGGGGTAAAAGGGCGTGCTTTCGGACTGCGGAACCGCCTGTACAAGACCATATAATTCGGAAGTACTGGCCTGGTAGATTTTTGTTTTTTCGGTAAGTCCCAGTAGACGGACGGCTTCCAGGATGCGCAGCGTTCCGATGCCGTCGGCATTGGCCGTGTACTCAGGCATTTCGAAACTAACCTGAACGTGGCTCATGGCGGCCAGGTTGTATATCTCATCGGGCTGTACTTCCTGAATGATCCTGGTAAGGTTCATGGAGTCGGTCAGGTCACCGTAGTGCAGAATAAACTTTGCATTGTCTACATGCGGATCCTGGTAAAGATGATCGATTCGATCCGTGTTAAACAGCGAACTCCGGCGTTTAATACCGTGAACGGTATATCCTTTGCTTAGTAATAGTTCACTGAGATAGGCACCGTCTTGTCCGGTTACACCTGTAATTAATGCTACTTTATTCATCTTTATATCGCTGAGTGATGGTGAAACTGTTATTATGAATGGATCAATTTAAACCGCATATTCTTCCTGGTTTTGAAGGAAGTCCTGGTAGGCCAGCGCTACACCCCTTGTTAAATCCGTTGTATGTTTCCATCCCAGATTGTGCAGTTTGGAGACGTCCATCAGCTTGCGGGGTGTACCGTCAGGTTTGGAAGTATCCCACCGGATCTCTCCTTCATAGCCGGTGATTTGAGCCACCAGCTGTGTAAGTTCTTTAATGGAAAGGTCTTCGCCGGTACCTATGTTGACCAACTCTTTACCATTGTAGTGATCCATCAGATAAAGACAGGCATCAGCCAGGTCGTCGGCAAATAAAAACTCACGCTTGGGAGAACCCGTGCCCCAGGCTTCCACATAGGGCTTGTTTTGTTCTTTTGCCTCATGGAATTTACGGATCAGTGCGGGGAGTACATGAGAATTATGCAGGTGATAATTGTCTCCGTAGCCGTACAGATTGGTAGGCATGACACTGATAAAATTAGTGCCATACTGATCGTGATAGGCCTCACAAAGTTTGATACCGGCTATTTTGGCGATGGCGTAAGGCTCATTGGTGTCTTCCAGCAGGCCCGTAAGGAGGTATTCTTCCCGAAGAGGCTGGGGAGCTAGTTTGGGGTAAATGCAGGAGGAGCCAAGAAACATCAGTTTTTTAACGCCGTTTAAATGCGCCTGGTGAATCACGTTGGCTTCTATCATCAGATTTTCATAAATGAAATCGGCACGGTAGGTATTGTTGGCGATGATGCCGCCCACTTTTGCCGCTGCAAGGAAAACGTATTCGGGTTTCTCGCTCGAGAAGAAATCGGCTACGGCCTGCTGGTTACGAAGGTCCAGTTCCGATGAAGAGCGCGTCACAATGTTTTCAAACCCGCGGTCGCGTAAGGCTCTGTGAATGGCAGAACCCACCATACCTCTGTGTCCTGCGATATATATTTTAGATTCCTTTATCATTTTGTTCTGAAATATTGCTGAATGTTCATTTGGAAGCCACTCATGAGCGGTAGTTTTCCGCAATCAGTCCACCAGTTCCGGTTTGTCGCGCTCCAATCTTTCGTATATTTTTTTTACATCCTGGGAGCTGTCTTTTGCCAGCACAAGGATCGCATCATTTGTTTCAACCAGCACCAGATTGCTAACGCCTAAAAACTCTACATGCTTGGTGGAGCCTACCACGCAGTTATTGTTTATAAACCGATGCTGTTCACCGGTTTTCTCCCAGTGCTCCCAGATGGATTCAAAAGAGCCGAGGTCGGACCAGCCAAAATCTGCTTTCACGACTTTTATTTTTCCGGAGCGTTCCATCACTGCATAATCTATGCTTTTGGAAGGAATGAGCAGTGTTTCCTCGGCAGGTAAAAAATCAGCTTTCCGGCAGTTCCAGCAGTGCCGGGAGGTTTGCAGTATAGCCGGTTCAAAAGTATCGAGTTCGGCCAGATAGGTGCCCGCCCGAAAACAAAACATCCCGCTGTTCCAGAGAAAGTTTCCCTGATCTAAAAAGGACTGGGCAGTTGGCTGATCGGGCTTTTCCCTGAAAGAAAGGACTTCATTTCCCTGGTATTCAATATAACCGTATCCCGTTTCCGGCTTGGTGGGAGTGATTCCGAATGTTACCAGATAACCTTCCGTTGCCAGCCGGGTTCCTTCAGATAGGGCGGCTGCGTAGGCTGCTTCATTGGTGATGATATGATCAGACGGCGTCACAACCAATATATTCTCCGGCTGAACGGCCAGTGCGGCGAATGCAATGGCTGCTGCGGTATTCCGGGGAGAAGCTTCAATGATCTCAGTGAATTCGGATATACCGGCACGCATCATATCGGCCTGGGAAAGCAGATAGTTGTCTTTATTTCCTACTACAAGTACTTCATCCACAAGGTGTTTGCTTCGCTCGGCTGTAAGCTGGAAAAGGGATTTGTCTCCGAACATCGGAATATACTGTTTCGGCATCGACTTCCTGGATACAGGCCAGAGACGGCTTCCTACTCCTCCGGATAATATGACGTGTACGATTTTCATGTTAGATAAGCTTACAGAATGATCGGGATTGGTTCCCTCGCAAGTCTCTTTACTGTCTCGTTTATATCACCGGTACCGACGATTGCACCGTTTCCCGACCTATGCTGTAATAAGTGAAACCCTGTTCTTTCATGGTTTCAAGTTCGTACAGATTCCTGCCGTCAAAAACCACCTTTTCCTTTAACAGTTTCGACATCTTTACGAAGTCGGGTGTACGGAACTGGGGCCATTCGGTAAAAATCATCAGCGCATCAGCATCGTCCAATGCAGCGTAAGCAGTATGGCAGTAAGTAATGTTGGGAATTAACTTTTTAACATTATCCATGGCTTCTGGGTCGTACACGGTTATGCTGGCCCCAGCCTCTAACAGCGCCTTTATGTTTTCCAGTGCCGGAGCTTCCCTGATATCATCGGTATAAGGCTTAAAGGCAAGCCCCCATACGGCAATGGTTTTTCCCTTAAGATTGCCACCGAAATACTCCATCACAATGGGAAGCAATTTCTTTTTCTGATCCTCGTTAACCGCCATGACAGACCGCAGCGTACGGAAATCATAGCCATAATCGGAAGAGGTTTTGGCCAGGGCCTGCACGTCTTTCGGGAAACAGCTGCCGCCATAGCCGATTCCTGCAAATAAAAAGCGTTTGCCTATGCGGCTGTCTGTACCAATTCCGCGGCGGATGTCGTCCACATTAGCGCCTACTCTTTCACAAAGATTAGCGATCTCGTTCATGAAGGTTATTTTCAGAGCAAGAAAGGAATTGGCCGCATATTTGGTCATTTCGGCAGAACGTTCGTCCATAAAAATAACCGGATTCCCCTGCCTCACCAATGGTGCGTAGAGTTTTTCCATCACCTTTTTCGCTTTATCGGAAGTAGTTCCTACCACCACACGGTCCGGCTTCATGAAATCATCAACGGCAACCCCCTCTCTCAGGAATTCCGGATTGGATACTACATCAAAATCTACCTTTGCGTGTTGTGCTACCGCCTGACGGACTTTTTCCGCGGTGCCAACCGGTACGGTACTTTTGTCAATAATTACCGCATAATTTTCCAGAATAGGACCCAGGTCATTCGCCACACCCAGGATATACTTAAGGTCTGCGGAGCCATCTTCACCCGGAGGGGTGGGGAGGGCCAGGAAGATCACCTCGGCATCTTTTATCCCTTCCGCTAAATTTGTTGTGAATTTCAGACGGTCTTCGGCAATGTTCCGGTCAAACAGTACATCCAGGCCCGGTTCATAGATCGGGATTTCCCCGTTCTGCAGGCGGGCTACCTTATTGGCATCAATATCAACACAGGTAACCTGGTTACCTGTCTCGGCAAAACAGGTGCCGGTAACGAGGCCTACGTAACCGGTTCCAACAACGGCAATTTTCATAATGACAGACGAGTTTTAGTAACGGACATATTGCTATGCTTTGGTATCATTTGGCACTGGCTCCGGACACGGAGCGTGAATTCAGTTAAATCCCTGGGAGAAACAGATGTTCCCTTCATTAGATTTACTGAAATGGTTTTCATAACGTTCAGTAGAATGCTATTTGCGGAAGGCCGTCAGTTGGTCAGAAAATGCTAACCAATCCTAACTCTTTCCGACCAATTTTTTGAGCTTGGTGCCAACACCGCCTTTGGATGAACCTTCCTCGGCGTAATAGCCATACCCATATCCTCCATATCCATATCCGTAGCCATAACCTGCGCCGTAATTAACGCCGTTAAATATTACAGATAGGTTAGAGAATCTGCGTGCTCGCTGAAGTTCACCAATCCGTTTCAGGTGATCCAGCACTGTATAGTTAAACCGGACAATGTATAAGGTCGCATCCACATGTTCAGCTATAAGTGCGGAGTCGGTCACCAGACCGTATGGTGGAGAGTCAATCAGGATGTAATCGTACTCCTTACGCAATTCGGCCAGTAACAATGGAAGTCTGCCATTGCTTAAAAGCTCCGAGGGGTTTGGTGGGATAGGCCCGCTTGTCAAAACATGAAACCTGGGATGCACACCTGTCGGCTGAATAAAATCCCGGTAGTTTCCGTGCCCGATCAGGCAGTTGGAAACTCCCTGTTTGTTAGGAACTGCCAGCCTGTCGTGAAGTGTAGGTTTGCGTAAATCCATTCCCATGAGGAGTACCTTCTTGTCGGAATAGGCAAGACTCGCCGCCAGGTTAATACTGATAAAGCTCTTGCCCTCACCCCCGATGGAGGAAGTGAACATGAGCACCCTGCAGCTTCCATCCCCCAGGTACTGAAGATTGGTCCGAAGTGCGCGGAACTGTTCGGCCACCGCGCTTCGGCTGGTCATTTTGATAATGGATTCCTCACCCGGCTGTCCCAACGCCGTTTTCATATGCCCGATTTCCCCCAGAACAGAGGAATGAGTTACTTTTTCAATCTCTTCTCTGCGCTGTACCGTGTTATTCAGCATGAACAGCAGGTTGATCAGCAATAAAGGAATGGCAAAGCCCGCGATTCCGGCACCAAGCCAAACCACCGCTTTTTTTGGTTTGATGGGTTTGAAGGCCGTGATGGGCGCGTCAATCAGGCGGCTGTCGGTTACTGTGGCAGCGTAGGCAAGCGCTGTTTCTTCCCGTTTCTGCAACAGGTACAGATATAGTTCCTCTTTTATAGATTGTTGTCTTTTTATGCCTACAAACTCTCTCTCCTTTTTAGGAATACTTCTCAGACCTGCAGAAAAACGTGTATTGATACCTTCCAGATTTTTCTTCGTGACAGCCATTCCACGTTTTAAGTTCTGAACGTTTTCACGGATAGACTGGCGTGTACCTTCCAGCTGGGTATTAATGGTTTCCAGTAAAGGGTTTTTTGCCGTGGTGGTACGGGCATAACGTTCCCGTTGCAGTTCCAGCTCGTTGAATTTGGTCAGGAGTGATACCAGAACCGGATCGTCAATCATATAGGTGGCCGGAGCTACCGCACCTTCGCCAGCATTCTGGATATAATTATCAACGCTTTCCAGGATACTAATCTTGGTATTGACCTCGTTCAGTTTGGAGTCGTTTTCTTTGATATTTTCAAGAAACAGCTGTGATTCCGCACTGATATCTGTAATTCCCTGATTGGTTTTATAGGATTCAACATCTTTTTCAACATCTCCCAGTTCGCCGGTAATCAGTCCCAAACGGTTTTCAATGAACTTCAGGGTGTTACTTGCCTCCGTATTTTTATCACTTAACGATGCCTGAACGTAGACGTCAAGCAGTTTGTTGAGCACATCTTTGGAGCGTTGAATATCGGTATCTTCATAGGTCAGTTCCAGTACCGTACTTTTAAGATTGGGCTGTGTCACCTGGAATCTTTTCAGCATCTGTTCTGCCAGATTCTTCACATCCGTAAAGTGAACGGACATATCCTTATATTCTGACGGTGTACCTGCCTTTACCACAAAAGCACCCCAGGCATTATTAAACCGCTGGCCCACGGTGAACACCTTGTCTTCTTCGTTAAATTTAAAGTGAGTACTGTCAATCACGTGGATGATCAGCGGTTCCTCCATCCCGAAATCAGTAATGACCTCAGGAATAATAACAACAGGGCTTTTCTTGTACAAATTAACCGTCCGCAAACCATCTTTGGCCGTGTAGGAAACATCAAGGCTAAGTTCCTTGATCACCTGTTCCATCAGGTTCTGTGATTTGATGATTTCCTGTTCATTTTCCACCACCTTATTTCCGCCGAACTGCGAACTCATCTCGGTAAGGATATCTCCCTGCGAGCCTCCAATGCTTTTTTCTTCTTTAATAAGGATACTTGATTTGGAGCTGTATACCGGTTGCGATATCTGCAGATAAAAGAAAGCTGCCGTTAAAGCCAGGAACAAAAAAATGGGAAAAAGATACCAATATCTGAAATACCGGCGCACATATTCGTTCAGATTGAAATCCTGTTCCTCCTCTTCCAGAAAGTCCTGTTGAACTCCGTTTAATTTGTTATTCATCATAAAATATCTAAGAAAAACATGTACTAGATTTTAAGAATGACCGCATCTTAAAGTTTGGTGAAATTTAAGATCAAAATACCCAGGGTGCTTATCCCTCCCACAATAGTGGCAATAAGTGGTACCGTCCTGATCCTGCTATCTGTATCCAGCATCCTTGCTTTTACCGGCTCCACATAGATCACATCATTTTTGTGTATATAGTAGTAAGGAGAGTTAAAAATTTCTCTGGATGTTAAATTGATCCGGGCCTGCTCCCTCTTACCGTTTTCTTCCCGAATGATCATCACATTGCTGCGGTTACCATATATGGTCAGGTCACCTGCAAGGCTCAATACCTCGGGGAGTGTAATTTTTTCGTCCGGGATAACGTACACAGCCGGAAGTTTCACCTCACCCAGTACCGATACCTTGAAATTCAGATTCCTGACAATTACACTGGGTTCCTTCAGGAAACTCATGAGCTTGGTGCGGATGGTGTCGGCAGCGTCGGTAGTGCGTAATCCGCCAATTTGGATTTTGCCAACCAGCGGAATTTCAATGGAGCCGTCGGAGTCAACCAGATACCCCAAAGGTTGTACCCTGGCACCTCCGCCTGTTGAGGAGTAGTTGGTGCTTGCTGTTGTAAACAAATTGGGCGTGTTAAAAACCTCGTTCGCCTCGGCATTCAAGCTACCCACCACTATGGAAAGAATATCATTAGGCTGGATGGTGGGAATATATTTCTGTGATATTTCCTGGGATGAGTAGCGTGATGAATCTCCTTGGAAATATACAATTGTCTTCGGTGAGACACACGAAACGGCTCCTCCGATTATCGCAAGGATTACCAGCAGAGAAGTCAGGGAGAATGGATAGTTGCGTTTGGGGTGTATGTTCATAAAAAAATCAGATGAGTATCACGTTGTTTTGTAAAGTGTTGTTTTCGAGGTACTTTGTTTTAATCTGGAAAGGGCGAAAAGTACTGTGACTTGTTTTTTTGATATCTTTTCAGCATGTCGCCATTTGTACTGACCTTAGAATAAATTTAACTCAGTTTCTTAATAATGTTCAATATTAGCCAGAAATTTATTCTTATGCAAATGTAGAATAAATTCAATTGTTATCCTTAAATACTTATAAGTTTTTCATTTTGAAAAGGATATTTTAGGAGCCAGTGATTGCCCGGGTTTTTGTTAATCATATCCAGATGCTGAATTTTATGGGCATCGGTACCCAAAAAAGTAATGAGCCCATTTTTAAGTAACCATTCTGCCATTTTGTGAACATTTGCACCGTAATAATGGCTGAGGGATAAAATATTCACCTGCAGTTCGCACCCGTGATCGCAAAGCTTTTTATATACCGAAGGATCCGAATAGAAATAGGTATATCGTTCAGGGTGAGCCAGAACGGGTTGATAACCTTTGCTGATGATGAAGAATATGGTTTCCGAGATATTCAATAGCGGCGTGGAGTAGGGGAGTTCTACCAAAAGCCTGTTTCCCGGAAGGGTCAGAAATGGCTGCCCGGTACGTAACAAATGCATGAAATGTTCATCGATGAAATACTCCGCTGCCGCATTGATCTGGATCGAAAGACCGGCATTTTTTACAGCTTGCTGCACTTCGGTCAAAATCGGTAATATGATTTCAGGAGAATTACGATAACAGTCCCACATGACGTGCGGTGTAGTAAACATTCTACTATATCCAAGCTCCTGCATTCTGGCAGCCATCGCTACCGACTCTTCGATTGTTTCCACACCATCATCAATTCCGGGAATAATATGGGAATGGATATCTATTCCAATTCTGTCAAGATTGATTTTATGATTGCTTTTATTTTTACCAAACAGCCAATTAAGCATAAGAATTTTAGAACGTTTTAGCGGCCTTCAAAAGAATACCTGACGAGTTTAATAGTAAATTTCCGCTATCCAGCGCTCCGGTTATGCCAATGGTATATCCGTTTCCAATCCTCCTGTCGGCTGAAAGGTAACCGGAGAACTGGCCTACTTCGGGGAAAATTCCATA
Source organism: Dyadobacter sp. CECT 9275 (assembly GCF_907164905.1). Classification (NCBI taxonomy): domain Bacteria; kingdom Pseudomonadati; phylum Bacteroidota; class Cytophagia; order Cytophagales; family Spirosomataceae; genus Dyadobacter; species Dyadobacter helix. The sequence continues at coordinate 1,898,066 of NZ_CAJRAF010000001.1, forward strand.
AATGGGGGCAGTATGCACCTCCCCAGTCGTATGACCGTTAGGACTGGTGCCAAAGGTTCCGTAATTCCTGGAATAAGATAATTTGGACAGAAGGTGCCACTGGTATACCGAAAGATCAAGTCCGGCATGAAAGGCCAGCACTCTGTTATTCATGAAATAATCTTTGGGGAAATGGGGAAGCCCGTCCCTCACCAATGTTTTGGAAGTAATGAATGGTGTGCCCAAACCTTCGCCCTTGTAAGACCAGCCCTCAGAATACAGATAGTTATTATAGTAGTCCTCGTCGCCGGAAGGGGTTACCTTTGACCAGGTTTCCCCGCCTTGATTTTTGGTATAGAGTACTTCAATTAACAATTTATTCCATTTTACTTTTTGTTCACTTTTTTTCAGATTGGTAATGCTCACGCCATTCAGTCCATCCATGATGTTGGACAAATGGGCCAGCCCTCCCACTTCGTAAAAGGTTTGGCGATAGGCCAGCAGCTTCATATTTTTAAAAGCGTACTCAAATCCCAGATCAATGGAACCCAGATGGTTTCCTACCTTACTGGAGTTCCAAACTTTGCCCAAAACAATGTACTCGTATGTTTTTAAACCAGAAAGTTGAAAACTGTTGAGGTAGAAACCCTTTTTGGACCAGACATATTTTTCGTCTCCAAAAAATACCTGATGGTTAAATCCTCCATACAGTTTGAGTTTCCAGCCCGGCTTACCGAAGCGTCCGTACAGCGACTTTTGGTGAAATTGAGTGGTAGTCTGCGAAGTATCTCCGTATTGAACCGGCGTTTTTCCAACCCATCCGTGAGCGTAATTTCCTTTGAAGGCCAGTACTTTCCCCCAAAACGGAAGGCTGTAAAATTCGGGTATCGAGATTTGTATCTTAGGAATACCCAGCGCGTTTCCGGATATGGCGTAGTTTCCCGAAGTCAGCAAGGTATCAGAGAGTCCGGATACTTCCTTGATCCTTCCGCCCTTTAATTCGAAAATTCCCACCTTTAACCTGCCGTATCCTTCTATTAAGGTAACATTGGATGTTTTACCGGCGTTGGCCCTCACTTCAGCACGGGCTCCCCAGTCAACCAGCTTTGTGCCGGATGTGTCGTATTCTATTTCACCGGTTCCTATAAAACTCGCAAAGGCGCCTTTTACGGGTACACTTCCAAACTGGTTGGAACGCATCCAGAATGGAACCGCTTTCTGGCTGGTAACTCCGGCCTGGCCCTCGAGGCCAAAACGGACATGCGTGAATTGTGCTTTTGCGTGAAAAAACAAAAAGGTTAAAACCAGTATACTGGAAATTTTTTTCATAAAATGCGTCGTTGAGCAGGGTAAATTTAAATAACTGTCTTTGCTGGCCCACCCCAGGGTAAAGGCTTTTTGAATTTTTCTCTGAATTTTAAAATTTCTTTTTCAAACTTATCAATAGTCCCCCAGTGGTGTTCAGCAAGTCGCCTGCGTCCAGGGCTGCTGTAAGGCCCAGGTATAGTTTGTTGCCTATGTCTCTGTTTGCTTCAATGTATCCCGAAAACTGAGATTTTTTTCCAAAAGATTTTTCTGTACTGTATGTTCCGTAATTCATTGAGTAAGAAAGTTTTGTAGTGTACTCCCAGTTGCCAGCGGTGCCTTGCATTCCGGTATGGAAGGCAAGTAATCTGTTATTGCTGAAGTATTCGTTAGCGAGTTTTGGGATTTCATTACGCACATCGTTGCGAGAAGTTATAAAAGGCGTGCCAAGGCCTACAGATTTGTATGACCAGCCTTGTGTATAGATATAATTATTGTAATAATCTTCGTATCCCAGTAGCTGCAGGCTGGTTACAGAATTTTTTGCCTGATTCTTCGTGTATAAGAACTCAAACACAAACCGGTTTACACTAAATGTTTCGGATTCCGTTTTTCTGGTAAGGGAGATTCCCGTTAAACCATCCGAGATATTTGCAAAATGCTTTAAGGCGTCTTTATCGAAATAACTTTGATGATAGAACCTGACTGTGCTTTGTGAAAAACGATGGTCCACCGCCAGATCCACCGTTCCGAGGTGATTTCCTACCTGTGAGTATTCGAATTTTTTGCTGAGAATTACATAAGTATACTCTTGCCAGGGCGTTAACGTGAATTCATTCTTAGAGAATATTTCTTTGCTATTTCCCCATAACACATTGTCATTCAGTCCCAAATAGACTTTGGTTTTTGCATCGGGCTTGCCCAGGCGCAGATAAAGTGATTTCTGGTGCAGGTATGTTTTGGCTTGGTCCACCTGTCTGTAAGGAAACTGAATGGGTACATTACCAAGCCATCCATGGGCATAGTTGCCTTTAAAAGAGAAAAACTTCCCTGCAAAAGGCAGGCTGTAAAACTCAGGAATGGAAATTTCCAGTTTTGGGATTCCCAGCGCATTACCTGAAACAGCAAAATTTCCGGAACTGAGTAGTGTATCCGCCAGGCCAAAGTTTTCACGGGACCTTCCGCCTTTTACTTCCAAAATTCCCAAACGTATTTTTCCGTAACCTTCCAGCAGAATGAATTCAGCTTTTTTTCCAAAATTGGTTCTGGCTTGCACAGAAGCGCCCCAATCAAAGAATTTTTTGTCTTTTGACTGATACATTTTTTGCCCTCCGGCCAGGATACTGCCCGAGGTTCCGGATAAAGGAATACTTCCAAACTGATTACTTCTCATCCAGAATGGTACATTTTTACCCATGACTGACGCTTGTGCCTCAACGTTGGCCTGGTAAAGAGCCGACTGTGCCTTGCACCACAGGGAAAGTACAATTAAAACCAGAGATAAGGTTATTTTCATAAATAGTAACGTGAGTGTAGCTCAAATATAATAAAACGCACAAGTCTACCTAGCGGCTGTACTGGATCACCCGGGCTTCATGAACCGGAATAAGAGGAATGGAGCCTGCTTTATTGTCCTATTCCTTGAGAGCGTCCCTGCACGGACGGGCACAGAGGGCGTTGATGGTAAGTTCTACTGTATTGAAAATCAAACAAATAGAATTTTTTGTTGTTAAAAGTCGGATACTGTCGTATCGGAAATGCGAATAAAATAAGTTTAATATAGAATAGATGCTACAATTGGACATATTGAAGTTCTACTTTTTGGTGAGAAATATTTTGCGCAAAATTTGACGAACCAACTTTCACCCCAAAACAACTATTTCGCCCTTTTTGTCTACAAGTACCTCTGTGAAAAGTAATGTTTCGTAAGTGGTTGAATATCAAATTATTGAAAAAAATACTAATAAAAAAACGAAGGTATTTCACCCCAAAATAGAAAGTCGTTCACCCCAAACGGGTTGTAGGACGCCACACATTGGGGTAATTTTACATCATCGAAACAGCAGCACAATTCAACTGTTCAATCTGTCAGGTTTCTTTTTAGATTGGATTAAATGAAGAATAGCAGAGTTTCACAACAGATTTTGAGTCACAATTGAAAATTTTTTAATAGAAATAGTTTGAATTAAAAATTTACGGTAAACCCATGCTAACAGTCAACCCAACCCATTTCAGTTTCTCGCCGAAGCGCGCTGGCTAATCCGATAGCAAAAATTTAGGGAGAGTTTCTGAGAGGATTTTTCGAAAGCAAAAATCCTTGCCGGGAAAAACTGTGCCCGAAAAAACAAAAATTTCTTTTGCCTCTCATTCATAATTACTTATAAATCAACGATATAATGTTCTTTTCTCTCAATCTTCGTCAATTGGTTAGTTTCAAACTGATCCTGCCGGTAATTTTACTTCTCATGATGGATCGGCCTGGTTTTGCACAGTTGGAACTTACAGCTTCCAGTTATTCAGGCTCGGTACCCTCAGGTCCAACAGCAGACCCCGTTAAGTTAAAATTCGTTCAGAATACCTCTGGCAGCACATTTTCGGATTTCGACCCTGAGTTAACAGTAACGGCTTCTTTTGGAGACCAGCAGTTCCCGAATACGGCGGATGTTCCTGCGGTATTCTTTGGAGGAACTTCTAATGACGTTGCCAAAACGGCAACATCCGAAAAAGTCATAAGGCTGCTGAGCAGTATTTCATCACCTTCAAACAACCTGTTTACCTCCAATCCGTCGGGTTCTGCGGGGACGGGAATTGATGTGGAAGTGAACAACGGCTTTAATATATTTACAAGTGTTGAACCGCTCTATTCAGCTGATAAGGATCGTTCGGGAAGATATTATTACAGCACCCTGACGTTGACGTTTAACAGAGCGGTGTCTGACCCGGTTATTCACGTTTCGGGATTAGGTGCTTTTACAAAGGTGGATAATCAAAGCCTTGGATATTCAACAGAACTGGAACTTTTGGACGGCCAGGGCTTAAGTCTTACCAAACTTTCTGGTAGTGAAGCGCTTCGTGTTGAAACTACAAAAATATTGAACGGTAAGTCAGCTATCAATTCTGAGTCCGATCAGGGAGCGGCCACCGGTTCAGTAAGGGTGAATGGGTCTAACATCACTGCACTGGTTTTCAAGGTATACCTGCGCGGCGATAACAACGGTTCGGCCTGGAGTTCTGCACAGTTTTTTTCGGGAGACCAGTGGCTGTTATCCGTATCAATGAATCCGACGATCACTTCCATTGCCGGTAACGTATTTGACGATGCAGACGGCCTGGCTGGAAATCCTTCCAATACTGTCAACGGTTCAAAAGTGAACGGAACCGACATTGACCCGGAGGTTTCAGGCAATCAGTCTCTGTACGTTAACTTGGTAAACAGCAGCAATCAGGTGGTAGGTACGTCGGATGTTGCTGCCAATGGTACCTATGCTTTCCAGAATGTAACGTCGACCGGTTATCCCGAGACTTACAGGCTGGTTTTGTCAAAGGATAAAAATACAACCTCTGCTTCACTGCCTTCCGGTTGGGTGAGTACAGGTGAGAATATCGGCGCCTCCGACGCAAGCGGATCGGACAATGACGCCAACAGTATACTCACCAACGTTACTCTTCAGAGTGTCAGCGCTACGATACAAAATGCAAATTTCGGGATCAATAAGATACCGGTAGCAGAGGCGAAGGAGAAGCAGATCGTACAGCCAAATTTCAACCAGCTGGAACCTTTGGACGGCTCTGCGGCTGCACCGGCTTTGAGTGGCAAAGATCTGGAAGACGGAACCCTGGGTGCCGGAAGTAAATTGGTCATTACACGTTTACCCCAAAAAGCAGCGTTGTTATACAATGGAGAGCAAGTTCAGGCCAATTCCGCTATTACTAACTATAACCCGTCAAAACTGAGAATAAAATTTGCTGATCTCGATTATACCAGTGTTGATTTTGAATATGCCTTCATCGACAGAGCGGAAAAACAGGGTACCAGCGCTACCTATAAACTATCCTGGACGTCTGCACTGCCTGTAGTACTGAGCCGTTTTTCAGCCGAGAAATCAGAACAGAGTGCGCTTTTGACATGGATGACAACCAGCGAGTCGAATAGTGAAAGATTTGATATTGAGCGTAGTTTGAATGGAAAAGAATGGAATAGGATCGGTAGTAAAGAGGCGAAAGGGGAAAGTACACAGTCTCTGGACTATACTTTTACGGATACCAAACCTGCGGCAGGAGTCAACCTGTACCGGCTGAAAATGATTGATCTGGACGGAACATTTGCTTACAGCCAGATTAAAACCGTAAGTTTCGAAGCAAGTAATGAAACGGTATTTTATCCGAATCCTGCCTCGGATGTATTACATGTGAAAGTAGACGGGGGGTATGATATGAACGCTGTAAGTAAACTGAATATCTACGACGCAAGTGGAAATCTGGTTCTGACTCCCGAACTGAAATCCGACCGTATGGATGTAAACGCACTGAAAAACGGCCTATATATTGTGCAACTGATCAGGAAAAACGGATTGGTTTCCACAGCAAAAATCAGTATCAGAAAGTAACCAAATCAAAGTTCAGTCTTCCCCAGGAGATGTACCTTATTCTCCAATCATCAAAAATGCCGGTAAGAGGGCCCGGTTAGCCTCAAAATTGGCGCATAGTGCCAGAAATTAAGAGATTGAAAAAAAGAAGGTTTACACACAATAAGACGAATTCTTTGCAACACGATGGTGTTCACCTGCGTAAGGGACAATATTGGTAAACCATTACAAGGCAGGACTGTTAACATCATGGGTTATGAAACAATTGCTACTCACTTTATGCTTCTTGGTGACCGTATTCAGTACGTTAAAGGCCCAGGTAGATTGTAGTAATGTCGGATTTGAACAAGGTAATACCAGTGGCTGGCAACCTACCTACGGCGCGGTTACGGATCAGGATCAGAAGACGGTCTACCAGACTGAGATAACAGGTACCCAGAACAATGACCATTACGTAACCAGCCTCAGTGACGGCAACGATCCCAAGATACCTTCCATTCCCATGGTGGCCCCTGGCAGTACACACTCCATCCGCATCGGAAATGTGACACAAGGAGGCCAATATTCCAGGATAAGGACCAGTTACCTGGTAACGGCGGATAACACTTTGTTTCAATATAAATTTGCTGTCATTCTTCAGAACACAAGCGGTAACGGGGGCGCTGCGAATCATGAACCTTATCAGAAACCGGGATTTAATATCCAGATATATGATAATAATGGAAATGAACTTCCCTGTAGCAGTTACGATATTCAGCTGGAAGGAAATAACACCGTAGACGGCTTTCAGTCGTCCGGGGATATACAGTACCGGAACTGGACCACAGGTGCTATAGACCTCCGGAATTATGTTGGCAAAAGTATCAGCATTGCGGTGACCACCCACGGCTGTACCAGGATGCGGCATTTCGGGTATGCCTATTTTGATGCCGAATGTTTAAAATCTGAAATTAAAACGGTTTCTTCGTGCCCGGATGAAAATGGTTATCTCACGCTGCAGGCTCCTGTGGGCTTTGGTAAATACAAATGGAATAATGGCGAGACCACGCAAAATATAAAGGTGAAGGCCAGTCTTGGAGATAAGTTCAGTGTACAGCTTGTTCCGCTGGGAAGCCTGGACGAATCCTGTGCTCTTCAGCTGGATTATACCATTGAGTTAAAAAAATCAGTCGCAGAAATCAGTAAAGTCATTTGCGAAGGAGAGGAGGTTGCTTTGGGGGATACGATACTGAAAACCAGCGGTACCTATGTCCGGAACATAAGTAAAAGTACGGTTTGTGATAGCACCGTTACATTGCATCTCACTGTCAATTCTGTGCCAAGGTTTACGCAGACGATCGGGATATGCGAAGGGGAGGAGCTTGCCGTTGGAGACTCTGTGTACACCACGAGCGGGACTTATGTTAATAACATTCCGTTGCCCACCGGTTGTGACAGCATCGTTACCACGCACCTCGAAGTTTATGGACTGAATCTTTCGGTTACCCCTCAGGTATCTATTACAGAGGGAGACAGCGTGCAGCTTCATGCCATTGCCGAACCAACCGGCGAGTACAAGTACAACTGGCAGATGTCTCAAACACTGTCCTGCTCCACCTGTGCAGATACCTGGGCGCATCCCTCAGCATCGACCACGTATACCGTCATAGCTTCTGACCCTGGAAGTATTTGTATCAAACAGGGTAAGGTGTCGGTTATGGTGAAACCCTGCGGGATTTCGGCTCCCGAAATTTTTTCGCCCAACCAGGATAACAGCAACGAGATCTTCTATGTATTCGGCAATAGCTGTGTGGTGCAGATCAAGGAAATGGTGATCTACAACCGCTGGGGGCAGGTGATATTTCATAAACAGAATTTCCAGGCTTCCAATCCTTCCTTTGGCTGGGATGGATATTACAAAGGTTTGCCGAGCCTTGCAGGAGCATACCCTTATAAGGTTAAAGCAGAACTGAAAAACGGAGGCATTCAAGATTATAATGGTGTGGTTACGCTGATCAGATAAGTGTTGAGGTTGAAAAGAGAAGTACTATGTCAAATGCTCCTGATGTTTCCAAAGATCCTGAAAATGAGCACTGTATTGTTTGAGATATTCAAAAGTACCTTCGTCGATCAGCCTGCCGTCACGGAGGATATAGACGTAATCAAATTTGGTCAGCAGGTGAAGGCGGTGCAGGGCAGATAATACGGCTTTGCCCTCAAATTCCTCAAACATTCTGTCGTATATCAGCGATTCCGTTTTGGGGTCAACACTGCTGGTGGGCTCGTCCAGTAACACAATGTCGCTGCTTCTGGCCGCCAGAACGCCCCTTGCAAGCGCAAGACGCTGTTTTTGACCGCCAGAAAGATTTACCCCCTTTTCCTGAATGTTGGATTCCAGTCCGTTGGGGAGTTTATCGATTACATCCGTAAAATGTGCGGTTGCACATACCTGAAGGATTTCGTCTTCCTGAAAAGGTAAGCCGAGGGTGATATTATAGGCTATGGTGTTTTCGAAAATCTCCGGGTCCTGAGGAAACAACGTAACCGTATCAGATAGCGCATTCATAACAGTATGCTGCTGGTCGTCAACCCGAACATTTACACCAGGTTCACCCTGATACAAGCCGCGTAACAGGGCTAGAAGGGTACTTTTGCCGCTCCCGCTTTCACCAATGAATGCAATTCGCTGCCCGCGTTTGATCAGCAGGTGCAGGTTATGCAAGCTATGGGCTTTGCGGTCGTCGTAATCCTGGCCGTGGGAAAAGCTCAGGTTACTGATCCTGATTTCCCCCCAGTTTGCAGGTAATGCTGTTTCAATATCCTGCGGATGATTTGCGCTATAGGCCTGGCCGATACTCCTGGCTGTCTGAACCTCCGTATTGTACCTGATAATTTCTGTATATTGCCATGCAACATCCTGAAAAACACTGGTGAACTGGTTTACATATCCCAGCAAAGTCACCAGCCCGCCAACCAGGAAAGCTTCTCCCGGCGTGTACTTCTGGTATACAAAACCAATAGTCACGACAACATATATTAACCCGATAAAAACACTCGCGACAAACCATTTCCATTCGTTGATGACAACAGTCCTTCGAAACGGTGGGAAAACGTCCGCCACTTTTTTCATCAGGCTTGTCTGCATTCTTTTTTCAAGCCTGAGGGTAATGACGGTAATAATGTTGGAAAGGCTGTCGAAAAGGGTGGAAGATACAACGTGTTCCTTTTCATTTGTTTCGTCCAGCGCCTTGATAAAAGGTTTGTCGAAACGGAATATTACCCAAACGGTAACAATACCTATCCCTACACCGATACTGCCAAAAAGTGGCGAAAACCAAATGATTGCAATGAAGGAAAATATGAATTTGGAAAAAGCATGAAGGAACATAAAGCCGTTCTGGAAAAAGTCTTTCAGTGCTTCATACGCTTTCCGGATCCTGTTGATCGTAGCGCCGCTGTGATGATCCTGATGCCATCGAATGGGCAGATGTAACGCCTGGTGGTACATCTCGTCCAGAAAGTTACGGCTCAGGTCAAAAGCAAGTTCGCGCTCCATCACCCGGGCCGGGCCGTGAAATGCCCATTCAAGCAAAGTCAGGCCAAGGTATATTCCGGCATAGATCCACACATTGGAAAGCACCGCAGCAGGATCTTTCTGGATGGATTCTACAAACCAGCCGTACAACAGCGGGTGCATGGCAAGTACCACATTGGCCAGCACAAACATGGCATATACCAGCAGGTAGCGTTTTTTTTGCTGCCGGGCATAACGCCACGCTGTGGCCAGCAACGATAGATAAGGATTTTTCATAGCCTGCTGATTTTGCAGCAAAGATAGTATTACTATTTTCTCCGCAGTGAAAGCGAATAGTAATATTGGCTCACTTTTGAGTAGTTTTAATAACAGGTTTGGTTTAGATAAAATAAACCCGGAATACTCCAAAACCTGATTTACATTAATTAAAATTATATATGAAAAAAATGCTTTGGTCGGTTATGGCAATGGTAGCCGCGTTATTCGTTTCAGGCCCTTCCTTTGCTCAGGACGGATGGATCACAATTTTTAACGGAAAAAGTCTGGATGGCTGGAAAGTAGGCGAAAATGCGAATTCGTTCAGCCTGGTGGATGGTGCTTTACAGGTTGCCGGGCCACGTGCGCATTTGTTCTACGATGGACCTGTTAAAAACCATATGTTCAAAAATTTTGAATTCAGGGCCACCGTAATGACCAAGCCAGGTTCTAATTCGGGGATATACTTTCATACCACCTATCAGGAAAAAGGCTGGCCGGATCTGGGTTATGAGGTACAGGTTAATAACTCGCATACCGACTGGATCCGTACCGGAAGCCTTTATAATGTTGTAAATGTGAAGGAAACTTATGTAAAAGATAACGAATGGTATACCGAATATGTGAAGGTGGAAGGGAAACACATTACCGTGAAAATCAATGATAGAGTGGTAGTGGATTATGAAGAAGCGGACGTGGACAAACGTGATCCTGATACCATCCGCCGCGTGATTAGTAGCGGAACTTTTGCTCTCCAGGCTCATGATCCCAAGAGCATCGTATTTTACAAGCAGATTCAGGTAAGACCACTTACGGAGTAGGTTTGGAAGAGAAAGTTCAATTTGAATCCCGTCTTGAACGCTTTGATAAAAAAGGCGGAGAATATTATATGGTGGTGCCCGACGAGGTGGCCACCATTTTTGTTAAAGGTAGGCGTCCGGCTAGGATGAGATGTACGCTCAATGGCAGTATCGCTTTCCAATGTGCCATTAGGCCCCGCGGAGGTGGCGGCTTTTACATCAATGTGGGTGCGACGCTCAGGCAGCAGGGGAAGCTGGTACTTGGACAGAAACTATCTGCTATGGTGTGGAAGGATGACAGCGAATTCGGTAGGGATGTGCCGGTTGAGTTACAGGAACTTTTTGAGATCGATCCGGAAGGGAAGGCGCTTTTTGACGCGTTGCTGCCCAGTCACCAGCGTGGGATTATACAGTATGTTGCCGATGCCAGATCGGAGCAGGTAAGGATCGATAGAGCAGTTAAGATGATCAACCGGCTTGCCGGACGGAGTTTCGGGTAGGTAGTTTTGCGTTTTGAGCGGACAGTTTTTAGTATGCAGTATACAGTTATCAGTGGGCGGTATGCCCAGGGATAACGTTGTGGACTAAGGTATGCCGGAAGTTTTCAGTTTTAAGTAAACGGTTCACAGTGCGCCGCGTGGTAATGCTGCGAACTGTGAACTAAAAACTTTTAACTCTTCACTCCGAACTCTTCACTCATAACTCATCACTCAGAGCTGACTTGAGAATCCGGTACTGTGACGGGGATATCCCCTCGTTTTTCTTGAACTGCCTTCCAAAATAGTTTAAATCTGAAAAGCCCAGCTGGTAACATACCTCTGAAATGCTATTTCGCGAATCGGACAGGAGCTGTTTCGCTTTTTTGATTTTTTCTTTTAACACAAAATCAAGCGGGCTGATATTAAATTCCCTTTTAAAGGCTCTGTAAAAAGAAGCGCGGCTCATGCAGGCTTTTTCGCTCAGGTCGTCTACCTGGATTTTTTCATTGATATTCGCCCTGATGTAACTGACCACATACCCCAGCGCATGGTCATGGCTGAGGGTTTCGTCCTGGATCAGGTGCAGGTTCTGGGTCTGAATAATATGTACAATTAATTCCTGCAGCGTCAGGTCTGCCAGTATATCTTTCCCGACTCCCGATCCGGCGCATATTTTGATCAGTTTGTTAAGACTTTGGGCCAGTTCCAGATTGTTCAGAAAGTGATATTCACTATGCTGAAGTTTCCAGTACTGGTTTTTGCCCTCCCTGGGATAGTCCTCATTGAGCCGGTCAACAATCTGATCAATTTTAACCTGATCCAGCGCCAGCGCTATGCATTGAGTAGGGTTCATTTCACTGGCTTCCGGGAAGTCAATTTTCATGGTGACGTTGGCTGGTACCAGCACTGTCTCTCCAGGCAGGTAATCAAAGCCGGGTTTATCGGATAGATGCATGATCTTTTTTCCTCTCAGCATACTGGTTACCACAAAATCAGAAAAGGTCAGTGGGACCAGAGCCGAAGTTTGCAATGTTTCAAAAACATTCAGCTCGCAATTTTTCAGGGTGTAGGCCCGCCTGTTTTCCACCAGGGTTTTGAGTGATTTTTCCTCAGAAATGGCAAGTTCAGTAAGTTTATATCCTGTTGACATAGGAGTTTTGGCCTAAAAAAATCTGTTAAATAATCTGACACAAACAATACGTTGGCTGGCAGGAGGCGTTCCGAGTATAATCATACCTTAAATATAACGAGCCCTTAGCTACTTTGTTTCCTTTTGTATAAATATAAATATTTTTTGAATAAATGAGATAATCGTGCTATGAAATGCAACGATCGTACCAATGATTTCCTTGAGCAGTGGCTAGTTTTGTATGGTTATTCATTTAAACTTTTAGCTAAAATCATGGATACAGTAGCAGATAGCCCTAAAGTAGCAACTCCCTCCTATGCGAGTGAGAACCTTGCCAAACGACCACAGTTTAAAGAGAAGTATGGTAATTATATCAACGGACGTTTTGTAGAACCCGTTAAAGGAGAGTATTTTGATAATGTATCACCGATTGACGGACAGGTTTTTACGCAAGCCGCACGGGGTACCCGGGAAGATATAGAACTTGCATTGGATGCTGCGCATGCTGCATTTCCGAAATGGAGCAAAACCGCTGCATCTTACCGCAGCAACCTGCTTTTGAAAATCGCACAGGTAGTTGAAGATAATCTGGAATATCTCGCCGTAGTAGAAACCATAGATAACGGTAAAGCCATCCGCGAAACCCGTGCGGCTGATCTTCCTTTGTGTGTAGATCATTTCAGATATTTTGCGGGCGTGATCCGTGCCGAAGAGGGCAGCGTATCGGAGCATGATGAGAACACGGTTTGTATCAATCTGCATGAACCGCTTGGCGTAGTGGCTCAGATCATTCCATGGAATTTTCCGTTGCTGATGGCAACCTGGAAAATTGCCCCGGCCTTGGCAGCTGGCTGTTGTGTGGTGGTGAAACCGGCCGAGCAAACTCCTACTTCTATCATGATTCTGATGGAGCTGATAGGGGATATACTTCCGGCCGGTGTGCTTAATGTGGTAAGCGGATTTGGCGTGGAGGCAGGGAAACCGCTTGCGTCTTCATCCCGCGTGGCCAAGGTTGCGTTCACGGGAGAAACCACAACGGGCCGGCTGATCATGCAGTATGCTTCCGAAAACCTGATCCCGGTAACCATGGAGCTTGGGGGGAAATCGCCTAATATTTTCTTCCCTTCGGTTGCGGACGCCGACGATGCCTTTTTTGACAAGGCCATTGAAGGTGCAGTACTTTTCGCGCTGAACCAGGGAGAGGTTTGTACCTGTCCGTCCAGGATACTGGTTCACGAAAGTATTTACGATAAGTTTATGCCGAGGGTCATTGAGCGCACCAAAGCCATTAAAATGGGGCATCCGCTGGATGCTACCACGATGATGGGTGCACAGGCATCCAGCGACCAGCACGAGAAAATACTTTCGTATCTGAAAATCGGGAAAGAGGAGGGCGCGGAAGTACTTACTGGCGGTGATGCACAGAAATTTGAAAATGGTATCTCAGGAGGTTACTACATACAGCCAACCATCTTCAAAGGACACAATAAAATGAGGATTTTTCAGGAGGAGATTTTTGGACCGGTGGTCTGCGTCACCACTTTCAAAACTACTGAGGAAGCGATAGAAATTGCAAATGATACGCTGTACGGACTGGGTGCAGGTGTGTGGACGCGCGACGCACATGAGATATACCAGGTTCCCAGGGCGATTCAGGCGGGCCGGGTATGGGTCAACAACTACCATGCTTATCCGGCGCATGCACCATTTGGTGGGTATAAAAAATCGGGTTTTGGTCGCGAAAACCATAAAATGATGTTAGGCTATTATCGACAAACTAAAAATATGCTAATCTCTTATGATCAGAACAAACTTGGATTTTTCTGATCGGGAGCGGGCAGGCGGGGGATTTATTAAAAATCTCCCGCTTTTCGAAACGTAACGATTTATGTCATGACGGAAAGGGTATTGATTACGCCGGAGGCAGAGAAAGTAGTTCGGCAGCTCCAGGAGCGTTATGGTGAGCTCATGTTTCACCAAAGTGGCGGATGCTGCGACGGATCTCAACCCATGTGTTTTGAGAAGGGGGAGTTCAGAACGGGTGACAGTGACGTACTGCTGGGTATTATTGCCGGCTGTGACTTTTACATGAGCCGCGATCAGTTTGAATACTGGCAGCATACGCAGCTGACAATAGATGTAACACCGGGGCGAGGCGCAAGTTTTTCGTTGGAGATTCCCATGGGCATCCGGTTTATTACCAGGTCAAGACTATATTCGGAAGAGGAGGCACGGGAGTTGGCGGCCATTGGCTAGAAGTAAAGTTGTTTAGTAGTGCGAAGAGAAGCGGAGCGGACAGAGGGTTTTTCCCTGCCTGCATTCCGCTCTCTTTTGTATGGTGTCACCATGAATTTTGAATGAAACAGATGTTTCAAGGCGCTTAATTGTCCTGCAATCCGGGCCCGCTCCTTTTTCCTTATCTTTTTAATTACTATATTTGTTGAAAATCAAGCGGTTTGCTGACTGGGAAATTGAAGTCAGCTCTTTAATAACACTTGTTAATGGTTTGATAATCATGTCCATTAATCCTAAAAAGCTGAATTTTGAATTTCAACGAATTTGAACTCCACGAGGACGTCATAAACGCCGTGGAATCTATGAATTATTCTCAGGCAACACCCATTCAGGAGCAAGCCATTCCTTATATCCTTCAGGGAAAAGATCTTTTAGCCTGCGCGCAAACCGGTACCGGCAAAACAGCGGCTTATCTGATACCCATTCTTGACAAAGTTGCGCACGAGTCCAACCAGCATACGGGCGCTTTGATACTGGTACCCACCCGTGAGCTCGCCGTTCAAATTGACCAGCAGATTCAGGGGCTTGGATATTTCGTTGGTGCCACCAGTATTGCGGTATATGGCGGTAACAAAGGCCCGGAATGGGATCAGCAGAAAAAAGCACTTTCGCAGGGAGCTGATATCATTATTGCAACACCCGGCAGGCTCATTGCTCATTTACAGCTTGGGTATGTCAATTTCAGCCATCTTAAGCATCTGGTGCTGGATGAGGCCGACAGGATGCTGGACATGGGTTTTTTGGGGGATATCATGAAAATCATGAGTTTTCTTCCCAACAAACGTCAGACGCTTATGTTCTCGGCAACCATGCCTGGCAAGATCGGTGAACTTGCCAAACGTATCCTGCATGAGCCGGAGGAAGTAAGGCTCGCTGTATCCCGCCCTGCTGATCGAATTGACCAGCAATTTTACATGGCTACTGATAACCAGAAATTACCGCTGTTGCTGCATTTGCTGAAGGAAGCCAGGAATTCAAGTATGGTACTTTTTACCTCCCGCAAAAATACCGTTGAGCCCATTGTGCGTGCACTCCGAAAACTTGGAATGGATTCAAGAGGTATATCTTCTGATTCCGAGCAGGCCGAAAGGGAAATTGTGCTGCGCGATTTCAAAAACAAGGTGTTCCCCGTGTTGGTAGCTACGGATGTCCTTTCACGCGGAATTGACATTGATAATCTCAGTCATGTTGTTAATTACGACGTTCCACGTGATCCCGAAGATTATGTACACCGGATTGGCCGTACCGCCCGGGCTGAGTCCAAAGGAATTGCCATTACCTTTATCAATGAGAGTGACCAGAAATACGTTCTGAAGATTGAGAGACTTTTTGAAAAGGAATTAGAAAAGAAATCAATAACAGCCGACCTTGGCCTGGGAGACGCCCCTGTATTTGATGCACGCCGGCAGCGAAGCACCGGAGGCTTCAAAAAGAAACATGGGAAACGTACTCCAGCAGCCCAAAATGAGACTTCTCCCACCCCTAACCCCAAGAGAAAACCGAGAAGAAAACCCAAGCCACCGGTACAAGCCGGGGCATAACCCTGTGTTCGTTCAATCATGCTGGAATAGAAATTTACGCATTACTTCTTTGACCAAATCAAGGAAGTAAAGAGGTATCGCCTTTTTTCTGTTTCATTTGCTTTACTATTTGATGGCGTTATGAAAAACTAAAATAGAAAGCGTTTGGAAAGGTTAATAGAATGGATCAAAAATTATAAGTTTAGTGTACAGGATCCCCCCATCATATCACTGGAGGGATTGTTTTCGATGCTCCTGCTGCTTTTGCTGAGCCTTGTTGCGGTATTCTTCCACCTGATCCGAATTTTTTTTAATTCTCCGGTCGATTTCTCGATGGACTGGAATTTATTCCTCAGCTGGATTCCGCTGATCGTTGCTTTTATCGCCAACAATCTTACGAAACGATTTAAAAACAGCGCCATTCTGCTATTTCTGCTGAGTATGGTCTGGATCGTTTTTTTACCAAATGCGCCCTATATGATCACCGACCTGGCGCATCTGACCGTAGATTATCACCGAGACCTTACCTGGCACGACGTCATCATGCTGTTTTTTTATGCGGAAGTAAGTCTTTTCAATGGTTTGGTTTCAGTTTATTGGATCCATCAGTCTTGGAACCGTTCATTTTCAAAAAGGCTTACCCGGATACTCTTACTTTCAAGTTTTCCGCTTGCAGGTTTTGGCGTATACCTGGGGCGCGTTCGGAGAATGAACAGCTGGGACATCGTCCATAATCCTAAGGCCATTGTCAATAATCTAATCGACAGCCTGATGGACAGAACGGCCCTTTTGCTGAGCCTGGAAATAGGGATTCTGCTCGCCATTCTGTATCTGGTTCTCTGGGTGATCATCCGGTTCAGGATTAGATATAAAGAACGTATTGTTAAATGATGTTGGAGGAATTGCCGCAAATTTGTAGGTTTATGTTTTACTTTCTGAATTTCCTGACGAAAAAAAGGCTTGAATTTAAGGCATTGAAGCTGAGTTTGTTAGGTGGTCCTGTTTAGGGCTTTTCAGAAAGAGTGTAATCCAAGTCGATACTGATAACCTCTTATATGCAACTTTCGGAAAATATAAAGTCTTCTTATTCAGAACAATATGATTTGAGCACGGTAGCCTGGCGAACGATGGGTGCCAGGTATAAAGCGCAGAATATCGTAGCGCTCGCAAAAAATATCAGTTTTGAAAATGTTCTGGAAGTTGGTGCCGGGGAAGGAAGCATATTAAGCTGGCTTTCGCAGTGGGATTTCAGTCAGGATTTAAATTGTGTAGAGATTTCGGAAAGCGGCATTGAAATTATCAAATCCAAGCATATCAAAAATTTGAAGGATGTGGTACTCTTTGACGGTTACCGTATTCCTTACGCCGATAATCATTTTGACCTGGTGATTTGCTCTCATGTAATGGAGCATGTTGAACACGAGAGGATACTGTTAAGAGAAATAAAAAGGGTGTCAAAGTACCAGATATTTGAAGTACCTATAGACTTTTCATTTTATGTCGACAGGAAGCTTAAACATTTTCTTTCCTACGGGCATATTAACATTTATACACCCGGACTGTTTCGTTTTCTGTTAAAATCGGAACAATTTCAGGTACTGAACGACATCTGTTATTTATATGAAAAAGAAATGCTGGAGCCGCTTTTTAAAGACAATCCAATGGGGCTGAGGCTCACCCGACTCAAACAGTTTTTTCTTAAGAATATACCTTATCTGCGGGGGATTAAGCCCAATGCCTATGCCGTACTCACTGCAAAAAGTGACGAGAAGTTATCCATTTTCTGACCATTATTTTTGAATTCCTCCGGTACTACATCTCTCGAAATTATTTATCAGGACGAGTTTCTTGTGGCCGTTAATAAACCGCATGGACTGCTGGTACACAGAAGCCCGATTGCGGTAGATGCTGATGAGTTTGCCGTTCAGATACTCAGAAACCAGCTAGGGCAGAAGGTATACCCCGTTCATCGTCTCGACAGAAAGACTGGAGGCGTACTTTTGTTTGCTCTCTCGGAAGAAATGAACAGTGTTATGCAGCAAATGTTTGCTGCCGGAACGGTACATAAGCATTATTTTGCCATTGTAAGAGGGTTTACACCGGATACGCTGGAAATTGATTATCCTCTGAAAAAGGAAGACGGACAAATTCAGGATGCGCAGACAAGCCTTGTAACGCTGGCTAAAACGGAAATAGAAGTCGCTTTTGGAAAACATCCTACTTCACGATACTCCCTGGTGAAGCTGACACCCGCCACGGGCCGTATGCACCAGCTCCGGAAACACATGGCGCATATTTTTCACCCGATCATTGGCGACAGGCCGCATGGCTGCAACAAGCAAAACCGATTTTTTATGGAGCATTTCAGCATGACCACCATGCTTTTACATGCCGCTTCTGTTACTTTCTTGCATCCCCAAACCAAAAAGGAAACAACGATTGAGGCGGTTCGGCAGGCTGAATTTCAGAGAATGACCAAAGTACTTGGGTTTGATCATTCTCTGAATAGCTGATTATAATGGCTGGAATTTCACTACGTCGTTTTTAATCGGAGCCAGTGTTTTCAGATAAGCATAAATGGCTTTCAGATCATCTTCTTCCATACCTGCATACATATTCCAGGGCATCGGGCTGTTCATTTCGTTTGGCCCCACCGCATGCGGAACGTATCCCGAATCCGCGAAAACCTTGAATCGTTTCACAAATGCTTCTTCACTCCACTTGCCAATACCTGTTTCGGCATCCGGTGTAATATTGGCTGACCGGGTAATGCCACCGGGCATACGGAAGTCCATCCCGCCGCCAAATTCCGTTCCCGGAATTTTGTTTCCTTTGTCTGTCTTGCTGTGGCAGTCCACGCAGCTGGCACTTGTAACCAGATATTTGCCATAAGCTATCTGGTCCGATTTGGAGGGCATTTTCATGGGGTTACCCTTGGCAGGCATGGTGTTGATCAGGATGCTTACGGGGAAATCGGGGGCGCCTTTTGGTACATCATTTTTTACAGGTTTCAGAGAACGGATGTAGGCAATAATGCTGTATACATCTTCTGTGTCCATCTGGCCAAAAGCGTGGTAGGGCATAACAGGAAACAAGGCACTTCCGTCTTTGCTTACACCTGTCGTAACCGCCCTGAATATTTCTCCGTCCGTCCAGTCACCTAGTGCATAAGGGGTAATGTTTCGGGCGTAGAACGTACCGGGGAAACCCATTTCAGGGCCGAATTTCTCGCCGCCGCCACCCATATCGCCGGGTTTCACAGGTCCAGCGAAAAGATTCCACTCCCGGGTACTGTGACAATCCATACAAACGGTGACATGATTGGCGAGGTATTCGCCGCGTTCGAGGCGTTGTGGTGTTCTTTCAATTGTAATTTCTTGTACAGGGCCGGTGTCGGGTAATGCCAATTTAACATAAGCAACGGCTCCGGCCACGATCAGCAGCAGAAGGGCTATAATAAAACCGGTAATTTTCAGAGCTTTTTTCATGAGTAAAGGCGAATAATTGATATAACTAAAATTAAAGAGATTAACAGGAACCTTCTTCTTTCATCTTTACGAGACGGAAAAAATACGGATCAAAGCCCAAAATTATGGAGTTGAAACAGGATAGAGAAATATTGTTATTTAATGGTAAATAAGCAGATTAGGAAGTAAACAGAGGTTATTATGCGTACCGGGACTTCCTGTTTTGAGCTAACTATGATGGCGGATGGATATTTGGGCTGGCTATATATGTTCGTGGTTAAAAGAATCTTGATGGTCCAATTCGATAATAAACCGTAAGCTGTGCAACGTTTTGTGACCGCGAGGTGTCAACAAAAATAAAAGGCTGAATCTCGTATGAAAAATTTTCTGCTGTTGCTGCTTGCCGTTTCCCTGTTTGCCTGTCAGGTGAATGTGGATGATGGGACGCCTTCCGATATTCCTTTTGACGGCACCTGCTACCGGCCGGTTTATGCTTCGGAATCAGAGACTAAAAAGATTGAGGTTCTTCCCGCAATGGCCCTCTCGGAACCGGGAAAGATATATTTTCTGAATCCGTATATCTTCATCAACGAAAAGGGAAAAGGAGTTCACATCGTAGACAATTCCGATCCCAGGAATCCACGGAATCTGTCGTTTATTTCTATTCCGGGTAATTATGACATTGCTGCCAAAGGTACCTGGCTCTACGCAGATAATGCATCTGACCTGCTTGTATTCGACATCAGCAACCCGGTTGATCCGAAGTTGTCCAAAAGAATAGAAACCGCCATTCCGGTTACTAACTATCCTTCGGTTACCAACGTTTATTTTGAATGTGCTGATAGCAAAAAGGGAACTGTAGTGGGCTGGGAAAAAATACCGATGTCCGCCAGGCCAAATTGTTACCGGTAGGTATATCGGTGTATCGGATTTATCACCTGCTTTTTTTACCAATGACAATACTATGAAAATATTCATCCGGCTATTTCTGATCAGCCTGACTGTCACAGGAAATTTATGCATACTGACCTCCTGTGATACTCAAAAGGCCGATTCCGCGTCCGTAAATCCTCAGAATGGAGTAGGAGGTTCCATGGCGCGTTTTGCTATAACAGGTAATACGCTCTACATTGTATCCAAACAAGCACTGGAAGTTTATGACATCACCAGCGGTGGTGAGCCTGTCAAAAAAGTAAAAAAGGAGATGGGTGTAGGGATAGAAACCATTTTCCCCTATCAGAACCACCTGTACATCGGGGCCAGCGACGGGATGTATATCTATTCCAATTCAAGTCCGCAAAATCCTCAGTTTTTGTCAAAATACACACACATCCAGTCTTGCGATCCCGTGGTGGTACAGGATCAGTTTGCTTACGTAACCCTGCGCAGCGGTGTAATGTGCCGTCCCTGGGCCGGCCAGAGTTCTCTGGATGTGGTAGACGTGAGCAATCCTGCCAATCCGCGAATGATCAGTTCGCAACCCATGCAGACGCCCTATGGACTGGGAGTTTCGGGTAATAAGCTTTTTGTTTGTGAAGGGGATAATGGACTGAAAGTCATGGATATTTCACAGCCCGGCCAGCCGGTTTTAAAAAAGCATTTCACTACAGTACCTTCTTACGATGTAATTGTGAGAGCAAATCATTTGATGATAACCGGGAGAGATGGTTTTTTACAGTACACTTTTGACGATCAGGATCGGGTTGAATTCCTGAGCAAAATACCGGTAGAATGAGGAAAATTGTAATGTTTGTTTTGTCTTTTTGCCTGTTGGGAACTGCCTTTGCGCAGATAAACCCGGAGGAGTCCCGGAAGCATATTATTTTGAAAGTGATGCCGCTGGGTATGTTTGACGTGGATAATACCTTCCAGCTTGGGGCGGAAATACCTTTTCCTGACAACCGGTTTACCGTTCAGCAGGAGGCAGGTTATGGGCATTCCAGTTTCAATATCTGGTACAACGATGCTGATAGCGGCGGTCGGCCGGATAAGAATACGATCAAAACACGGACGCAGCTGCGCTTTTATTTCTATCAGAAAAGATTTGCAAGGTCCTACGTGGCAGGGGAGTACCTGTTTAAAAGAGTTGTGAATAAAGAAACACGCTGGGTGGGAACAGATTGTGCCACAACAGGCGGCTGCTCTTTCTTTGAATACAAGGAAGTACGTTTTGGACGGTTCGTGAATGCGTTGCATGTGAAGGCGGGCTGGCAGTTTTATTTTGCCAACCGCATGACAATGGACCTTTACACTGGATTGGGGCTGAGGAAACCTACGTATCGGACATTGACACCGAATGCAGAGAACCTCAGCCCGCGAGACAACTGGTTATGGTGGAGCGGAGACTGGGCAGATGGCGGGGAGGTAATACCAAGCCTGGCTTTTGGTTTTTCTATTGGTGTAACATTGGGTAAGTTCAATAAATAAGCCTGGTATTTACAAGCCCCGGTTACTTGCCCGGAGTTTTTGCAGGCGCCAGAATTTTGTCCTTGAGTAAAATTTTCTCGTCGCTTTTGCTTACATCCTTCATCATTGTAAACTGATCACGTATCTCACCATCTGAGCAGATCCATTTCAATTCCAGTCTGTTCCCTTCTGCTTCCAGCATCACGGCTCCGCCAATCTCATTGTTGGAGTAATACATGGCATTGTGCGGGTAACCTTCCTTATGCCCGCCTAATGCTCCCGATGAACCACTTACCACGTACACCGTGCCCTGGTTATTCTCTTGCTTTTTCAGGTACGGAGCCGAATTTTTGGTTCCGTTATACAGTCCGGTTGAAGTACTGAGTTCATACTTTTTGGAGTCGAAATCGGCTTCCATCCCATAATAGCCTTTCAGCAGTTTGGAACGCTCATACACATGGCTATGTCCGCAAATGATCAGGTCTACTCCCTGCTCTTCCAGTACTTTGATAAAATTCTGACGGATGCTGACCAGAGATTTTTCGGTATCGGAATTGTGAGAACCCATGGTATAGGGAGGGTGATGCCAGTAGGCCACCACCCATTTGCTTTTATTAGCGGCCAGATCTTTCTTTACCCATTCCACCTGCTCGCCCTCGTCATACATATACAATCCTTTGAAGTCGGGCCCGTACGAATCCAGTGATAAAAAATGGACATTCCCGATGTCATAGGAATAGTACGACTGGGTATTCGATGGAACGCCGCCTGCTTCACCCTGCGTGGGCATGGTGAAATTCTGATAGTAAGCAATTTTGTGTTTATCTGATGCCGAAGCAGATGCAAAGTCGTGGTAATCGTGATTACCCGGGCTTGTAAAAAGCGGGTAGTTTTTCAGCAGATTATCTTTGTAGTTATTGAAGAATTTGGCCTGGTATTCCGCATCCGTGCCGTCGCCATAGGCGTTGTCTCCCATCAGGATCCAGGCATTGATAGGTTTTTCTGCCACTACCTTAACGATAGCATCGCGCACGAGCCTCTGATTGATGGAGTTGTTTCCGCAATCACCAAAACCTGCTACCCTGATCAACTGCTGGCTGCCTTTTTCAGGAAGCGTATAAAAATAGTTGGAAGCATCTCCCTGCAGTGTGGTATCTGCCAGGTTACCCACCGTATAATAATATTTGGTATAGGGTTTGAGGTTGCTCAGCTTGATGATATGCTCTGAAACCAGCGTGGAGTCGTCGGTCTGCCATTCCAGATTATCACTGGAAAGACCGTATCTCACCCGGCTTCTGTCGTATACGTTGGTGCGCCAACGGACTACCATACTGGTAGGCGTGGCAGCCTGCAGATAGGGACCGCGGATGAGGTCGGCCTGGATACCTTTTAGTTGTCTTTTTGATGGCGCAGGAAGTTTAGCAGGTTTCTTTTGGGAAAACCCCAAAAGAGGGAGGATCACGAGCAGGAGAATTTTAAACGTTGTTTTCATTTTAGAGTATTTAATTGGCAATGGAATCTGTGAGAGAATCGATAAATGAAATGATATGATCAATTTCAGCAGCTGTTAAATTCAGGGGATTGGGCGAGAGCGTCTGGTCCGTTATACCCAGGCCCAGCCCGGTACCTCCGCCGCGGTTGTAAAACTCCATCAGTGAGTTCAATGTTTGAAATGAACCATTATGCATATAAGGAGCAGTTTTTGACGCATTTCTGACGGTGGGTGTTTTGAACGCCCCCTTGTAGTAACGGATATGGAAGAGATCGTATCGTCCCAGGTCATCGTCCTTCCTTGGGTGCTCAGGGTCTTCATTTTCGGGAGTGCCCAGCACTTCCACTTCAGAAATGTCATAAAGAGGTGGCAAAAGCGAATTGAAATAGGGCAGAAAATGACAGGTACCGCATTGGGCCTTGCCCATAAAAAGATTAAATCCCGTAATTTGTTCAGAGGATAATGCCTCTTTATCTCCTGCAATGTACCTGTCAAAAGGCGAGTTCATTGGGCTGAGGCTGGCTACGTAAGCGGCCAGGGAGACGGCAATTTCGGAAAGGCCCGTTTCTTTGCTATTTTTATCCGGAAAAGCGGCCTTAAAAAGGGGACTGTATTTTTCGCTTCCAATAATCCTTTCACTAAGTAGTTCCTCGTTACCATCCATTTCCAACGGATTGAAAATTACATTTTTAATCTGGTCTTCGAGCGTGGCAGCCCGGCCGTCCCAAAACTGCATGTGTTGCTGGCCAGCATATAAGAGGGTGGGAGTATGACGCTTTAAAACGGAGCCAGCATGCAGTGAAGGGCTTTTTACAAGGTTATCGTTAAAATAATTCTGGGGTTGATGGCAGCTGGCACAGCTGTTAACCTGTTTGCCGGAAAGCGCTTTGTCATGAAACAGCATTTTGCCCAGGTTTTGTATATCCTTGTTTTTAAGCGTATCATCCGTCAACCCGATATTGCGGAAAGCGTCAGGACTGAAAATATGGCTGGCCTGATGATTGAGATGGGTAGTGGAATTAATATCCAATCCCAACTTTCGGGTGAGTATCCCAAGTTCTTTTTGCAGCGGCAACCCGATCTGCGTCAGGAATTTCATTCTGTCAAATGAGTCAAAATCCTGGGATGCCGATAAGGATCTAACCGCAAGGTCCAGCAGTGTCACAAGGGTTTTACTACCCGGCGGGTCTTGGTTGAGATATGGTTTTAAAACATACTGCAAAGCGCTCATTGCCTCACCTGATTCGGCAATCCCGGTTTTAAGTGAAGGGGCATCATAACCTGCAAGAGATAAGGCCATGATACGGATCAGCTCAATTCTCAGACTTTCCAGTACCTGTTCGTCACTGATCTCGAACTGGTACAGCAATGATTTTAAGTCTTGTACCGAAGTATACAGCGCGTCCGCGTGAAGCAGCAACGCTTGTTTGTTGTGTAGTACTTCCGGATCATATAACAGGGCCTCAATCTGCTGAAACCCCATGGGTTCCACCAGTTCAAGTGTGGGCTCTTCCACTTCAAAAACCGGAGCGGCATTGTACATCCGTGTTTCACTGTGAAAGAAATATTCCGTAAAAAATTCAATACTTTTAAAATGCAGGCGACTTACAGCAAGTTGTTTGCGGGCTTTGATAACGGAAGAGGTATCTGCGCTGAGCATGCTGATCGCATCATACAGATCCTTTGTTGACTGAGCGAGTGCCCCGGTATTTTTTACGAAATATTCCAGCGTCAGGTCCGTACCGATGGGCTGCTTGTTACTCTTCTGGCTGGCTTTAAAAGAGATAAGCAGAAATGCAGGTAGGGCGAGAAGTAGCAGCGTTTTCCGTTTCATCAAGTCAATTGCTATGACAATAGTACTGCCCGAAGTTGAGAAGAGACCGTTTTCTGAGAAGAAAAAATTATTAATTTATTGTTAACTGGTGGGAAACTCAGATGGGAATACGGGATGTGTTGCACAGCGCCGCTTGCATTCTGAAGATATGGATCAACAGGCAGGGAAGAAAAAAGCCGGAGCATTTCCTGATAAGGACCACCCCGGCTTTTCAAATATCCGATTCTGCAAACTAACTGCCGCTCTCCGATTTTTTTGTTTTGTTATATTTTTTCTCGGCTGTTTGAGCTTTTTCAAAATCCAGTACCACCCCGTTGATACAATAACGCAAACCTGTTGGCGGAGGGCCATCGTTAAAAACATGGCCCAGGTGAGAGTCACATCTGCCACACATTACCTCGGTACGTTCCATACCATAACTTTTGTCGCTGGCATAGATAATCGATTTTTTACTTATGGGCTCGTAGAAGCTCGGCCACCCGCAGCCGCTTTCAAATTTTGTATCACTTTTGAAAAGGGCGTTACCGCAAACGGCGCAGTAATAAGTACCAATTTCTTTGGAATGCTCAAACGGGCTGGTATTAGGCCGTTCTGTTCCTTTCAGGCGCGCCACCTCATATACCTCGGGGGTGAGCAGATTCTTCCATTCCTCATTGGATTTCTTCACTTTTTTGGTATCAGTTCTGCTGAAGGGTATATCGCTTTTTTTCTCAGCGGGTTTGTTGTCCGATTGTCCGTAACAATCATATAACATAACGGCCAACACGCAAGTCATCAGGCTCATTGCGATCTGTTTCATACTGTTACTGGTTTGATGTACAGTTGATATACGATAAAATTGCTGAAAAGGTTGACCTTTCCTCAACTTTCTTTTGAGGCATTTAGCTTTGAGATATTACAAAAACACACCGAGGTCTTTCAGTCCCAGCATACGGGAGGAGGTGAATCCTTCGCCGTAGGGAACCCCAATGGCGTGGCCCATTTCGCGTGCGCGGGCAATAATAAACTCAAGGAAATCGGGTGTGGAGATATAGCTCTGCGGCTCGTTGCTTAGCGCGTTATACTCAGGAACATGAAACTGACTTTTAAATTCGCGGATGGCCTGCAGCTTCTGCTCATGCACCTCCGAAATATCGATCACAAAATCGGGTTGGATATAACGATCCTGGATGGCGTGAAAAACATTTTTGGGCCGCCAGGCTTCCTGTTCGGTACCCTTTTCGTCCAGGGTTTTGATCATCCGGAGGCCCGCATAAAAGCAGCTGTCCGCAACGAGCCTGCCACCACGGCCATGGTCAGGATGACGGTCGTCAATGGCGTTCGTGATAACAATATCCGGGCGGTACTTCCTGATAAAAGGAATAATGGCCTTTTGCTGATCCTCGCTGTTGGTAAAGAAGGCGTCGGACAGTCCAACATTTTCCCTGACAGATACGTTTAAAACCCGAGCGGCGTTTTGCGCCTCCTGCAACCTGCCTTCGGGTGTCCCGCGCGTGCCGAGTTCTCCCCGGGTAAGATCCACAATACCCACTTTTTTTCCGAGCGCGATCTGCGTAAGCAAGGTCCCGGCGCAACACAGTTCCACGTCGTCCGGATGTGCGGTAATGGCAAGTATATCAAGTTTCATTTTATAGCTATTTGATGCGCAGCTTCTGCCCAAGGCGTAAAGTTGAGCGCGTAGAAATTCGGTTCCTTCTTGCAATAGACGATACACTCACACCATAGCGCGATGCAATGGAAGAAAGAGTATCTCCGGATCGTACTTTATGCAGTACGGATCGGGTATAGGAAGCAGGAGCATCACCGGATTCAAATTCACTTTTACTTGACTTGCCCCTTAAATGGTTCCATACCTCACTGGTAAGCATAAAATGGTCGGAGCGGATTTGCTTTTGCTCCCAGTCAAAAATATTACGGGGATCAAAAGGATTTCCCTCGTAGCGGTTTTCATAATGCAAATGTGACCCCGTGCTTCTTCCCGTATTTCCGCCCAGGCCAATGACCTCCCCGGCTTTCACAATCTGCCCGGACTCAACCAGCTGTTTGGACAAATGGCCGTACAATGTTTCCAGTCCGTTATAGTGCCTCACCACAATAAAACGCCCATAACCGCTTCCATCCCAGGCTACAATCCTGATCATTCCGTCGTAGGTACTGCGGACAGAATCGCCCGTATCCAGGTCCAGATCTGTACCATTGTGCCAGCGGCCCCAGCGGTAACCAAAATTGGATGTAGGCCGGGTGATGGTCATGGGGGTACTCCACAGGCGGTTTATTGCGGGGTCATACAATTTAAGATCTATGGGCTCGTCAAAGTCAAGCGGATTAAGGCCATAGGGATTAATGATACGGGCATCCCAGATGGCGTAATATTCTGCAGCTTTTACCCAGTCGTCTCCCACGAGCAGGGAATCCACCATTTCTACTACCTCGGGCTCTCCTTCATCCAGTGTGGAAGTATCTTCACTCACAACCGGATTAAGCGGTTTTACAGGTTCAAACTGGCTCTGAAATTTAAGATTTGAACTTTCTACCTGGTATTCATCCTCGACCTGTGGTGTTGCAGCTTTTGTGGGACCTTCATTTCCGTTGTTACCGGTCTGGTTGATTTTTGGGTTATTTTTAAATTTACCCCGTTCCTGTGCCTGCGCGTTTTGCGAGATGATGCACACCAATATCAACAAACCTGTAATAAGCGTTCCTTTCATAAATAAAAATACCGCCAGCTTACTTAACAGGGCCCTTAAGTAAGCTGACTTTTAAATTTCTAACTGTTTTGGGTTATTCTAAGCGGTCTCTTCCATCGCCACTTCCACCTCTCTTTCCACCAGGAAACGCTCTGCATCCAAAGCCGCCATACAACCGGTTCCGGCAGCTGTTACTGCCTGGCGGTATACATTGTCCTGGGCGTCACCACAGGCAAATACGCCTTTGATGTTGGTGCACGAACTTCCTTTGATGGTCTGGATATATCCGGTTTCGTCCATGTGGAGGTAACCTTTGAAAATATCCGTATTGGGTTTATGGCCAATTGCAACGAAGAAACCGGTTGCTGTAAGTACGCTTTCTTCGCCGGTTTTATTGTTTCGTACCAAAACACTTTCCAGTTCTTCCTCTCCGTTCAGTCTGACGGTTTCGGTATTCCAGAGAATTTCGATATTGGGAAGTGTCTCCAAACGTTTCTGCATGATCTTGGAGGCGCGCATTTCGTCGCGTCTTACCAGCAGGTAAACTTTACGGCAAAGTTTGGCAAGATAACTGGCTTCTTCCGCAGCCGTGTCTCCTGCCCCAACCACTACAACGTCCTGGCCACGGAAAAAGAAACCATCACAAACGGCACAAGCGGAAACGCCGCGGCCATTCAGCCTTTCTTCGCCATCAATGCCCAGCCATTTGGCAGAAGCGCCAGTGGAAATAATGACTGCATTGGCTTCAATTTCTTTTTTGCCGTCAATGATCACTTTATGCGGATAACCGGTGAAATCTACCTCGGTTGCCATGCCGTAACGGATATCCGTTCCGAACCTTCTGGCTTGTTTTTCAAAATTAATCATCATTTCCGGGCCTGAAATACCATCAGGATAGCCCGGGTAGTTATCCACTTCGGTAGTGATGGTAAGTTGTCCGCCAGGCTGTGAGCCCTGGTATAAAACCGGATTAAGTCCGGCCCGTGAAGCGTATATGGCAGCGGTGTAACCGGCAGGGCCGGAACCGATAATCAGACAGTCAATTTTTTCGGGTGTCATCAGAATTCTTTCGGGTAATATTTAGTATTTCGTTTTTTCATTCCGGCTCGGGAAGTCTGCGCCACCTTTACCTGAATAGTGTGGGGGTATCTTATATTAACACCATTTCACCGATGAGTGAACATAAGTTGGGGTACAAAAGTGCGAAATTTCCTTCCGTTATCCAAGTTTCTTAAAGGATGCGCCACTCAATCCGCCTGTTTTTCTGCCTGTTTTCTTCCGAATTATTTGGTACTGCTGGTACAGTTTTACCATAACCTTTTGCCAGAAGCCGATCGGGCGAAATTCCTGAATTTTTAAGAAAATTGGTTACCGATATGGCGCGCTGCCGGGAGAGTTCCAGATTAGCGGCGTCTGCCCCTACGTCATCGGTATGTCCGGCAATTTCTATCCGGACTGTTTTGTTTTCGGAGAGGAAACCAGCGAGCCGGTTCAGCTCCACTTTTGATTTTTCGTCCAGTTCATAAGAGCCAGTCCGGAAGAAAATGTTGTGCAGCACTTCCACCCGATTTTTCTCTATACTTTCCAGAGGTATTTCCAGATTAACGGTGGATGCAGAGTCGCGCACACTGAAGGATAAACTTTTAAAAAGGTACCCCTCCGCAGAAACATAAAAGGCGTAATCGCTTCCCTGGTTCAGTACCGCCAGGAAACTTCCGGTTTTAGGGTCAGCCTGGTAGGTACCTACCTTGTTTTGTGTCTGCAGATCGAACAGGTCTATATGCCCGGTAACGGGTTCTGATGTTTTTTTATCGATAATTTTTCCCTTGGCGTACCGGGTCGGGATAATCATCTCTCTTAATTTTCGGGGAAGTTCAAAAGTGAAAAGCATGGGTTTCCCATTGCGGGTACTTTCGTCGGTATAATAGGCCCGGATGCCATCAGAAGCGATGAACATTCCCACCTGGTCTGTTACGGTGTTAATGGGATATCCGATATTGACAGGGGCCGCCCAGGTGGTATCCGATAACCGGGAGATAAAAAGGTCAAAGCCACCCATGCCGGGAAAACCATTCGAAGAGAAGAACAGCGTGCGGTTGTTGGCATGAATGAAGGGGGCCACTTCTTCTTCCGGAGAATTGATAGCCATTCCCGCATTTTTAGGTTCATCCCATTCTCCTGTTGCATTGACGCGAGCTACCCAGATATCTTTCTTGCCGTATCCGCCGCGGCGGTCGGAAGCAAAGTACAATACCTGCCCGTCGGCCGAAAGGGAAGGTTGAGACTCCCAGTCGCGGCTGTTGATGACGCCCCCCATATTCACCGGCGTCGACCAGTCGTTTCCTTCCTTGCGGGTAATGTAAAGGTCGCAGCTGCCGTAGCCATCTTCCCGGTTGCAGGCCGTAAATACGAGCGTTCGTCCATCGGCGGAAATGGAACAGGTACCTTCGTTGTTGGCCGAATTGATGGTTTTCGAGATTTGTTCGGGAACATCCCAGTGTTTCTCAATACGGTGCGTTATGTATATGTTCTCGTCACGTTCGGATGTTAGCCCCGTAAAGATCAGCGTTTCGTTATCAGCCGTTAACACCGGAAAGTATTGGGAGCTCAGAAAATTCACGGTATCTCCCAGCGAGTATTTTTTGATGTCAAGAGGTGTTTTTACCGCCTCTTTCGCGAATTTACAGGAGGCTATCAGTTTTTCTGTGAGCCGGTTAAGGCTGGATTTCGGAGGGAAAAGCGGCAATGCTTTTTCAAAGTAATACTGGGCTGAGTCGTACCGTTCTGCCTGAAAATGAGCCCGTCCCAGCCATTGGTAACCGGCAGCAGACTGCGGGTCTGCCGGACGTATGACAATTAATCTCTGGAAATATTTTTTGGAAAGATCCGCGTTGCGCTGCAGTTCCGAGATCTGTGCCATGCGAAGATTACTTTCGTAATGTCCGGGGTCTGTTTCCAGTACCTTTTCATAGAGGCTGGCCGCCTCATGCAACTGCCTTGCCTGCCAGGCCTTTTGTGCTTTTTCGTAAAGATCCCTCGCCTTACGGGAAGAGGGTAAATCCTGGCCCTGAAGAGAACATATCGAAAGCCAGAAAAGGAGAATCAGACTAGCAAACTGACGGTACATTACGGAATATTCATATACTTATGGGTTTGTAACGACATTTTCCATTTTGGATTGTCTTTGATGTAGTCAATTATCAAAGGCAGCATCTGTTCGTGTTTACTCCATTCGGGTTGCAAAAGAAGAGTGCAGTCTTCCTTTACCAGTGCAGCATGTTCCTCAGCAAAATCGAAATCGCTTTTGTTGTAAATAATCGCTTTTAGCTCATTCGCATTTTGGTAAATATCGGGATGCGGTGTTTTGAATTTTTTGGGGGAAAAGCACACCCAATCCCAATGGCCTGTGAATGGGTAAACCCCCGATGTTTCGATGTTGGTTTTGAATCCTTCGGCTTTCAGCTGCGTTGTAAGTGCATCGAGATTGTACATCAACGGTTCGCCTCCGGTAATCACGGCAAGCCTTCCGGGATATTCCAAAGCACCCTGCACAATGGTTTCGATAGAGGTTTTGGGATGGATATCAGCATCCCATGACTCTTTTACATCGCACCAGTGGCAACCTACCTCACAGCCTCCGAGACGAATGAAATAGGCTGCCTTCCCGCTGTGCTGGCCTTCGCCCTGTAGCGTGTAAAAGGCCTCCATAAGTGGAAGCTGGTGGGTGATAATGGGTAGTGTTTCGTGAAGCAAAGTGGCCAAGGCAGAATATCAGAAGTTTTTAAAAATTATCCAAAGATAGCTGGTAACAAAAAATATCGGTAAATAATTTTACAATGGGGGCTAACACCTGGCCAAAACAAAATTTGAACAAATAAGATAGAGCTCACAGCTCTTTGACAGTAGCGGAATGCTTAGAGCGATTGAGAATATTCCAGAAGTTTGATCAAGTCCTGCTCATTCGAGAAGCTGACATTATTTTCAGCCAAATAGCGGTCGATCTCTTTCCTGTGCCGGGGGAATATTTTAATCAGATTGGCCCTGGAAGCGGGGCGAAAGCGGTCATTTTGATCCATCAAAAAGTAGCTTGTCGCTTTTTTCAGATATACTACGCCTGCGGTTTTTAACGGTTGAAAATATCCTTTTAAATTTTCCACAGTTGAGTAGGAAGTAATGTTTCCGTCTGAAAAAATCCTGCCATATCCGGGATAATTGTCGGTGTCGCTCACAATCAGTTCTTGTCTTTTGGTGAGTCTTACTTTATTGAAATTCGCAATTTCCAGGAGGTGACCCTGATCAGGCCAATAATAAAACAGCAGATCGTCAATGATGATGCGGCTGATAAGATCGTTGTCGGCCAGACGCAATGTGTCATTTTTAGTGCTGATAAATAGTATTTCCGAATGCGGGAAACTATAATTGAGCATTGCTTCGGTTTTTTTTCCGCTCCTGAAATAAACGGTTCCTTTCCTGAAATTTTCAAGCATAAACCGATCTTTGGCCGGAATTACTTTTGTTATATCGTTATCCCCCTGAACGCGATAAGTATTTTTGAAACTTTGTGCCAACAAATGTGTGCTGACTAACAGGTAAACTGGAAGGAGAAAATATACTTTCATGACCGGAAGGGTGTAGAGTAGCAAATGGTGACCTGAAAATACAACTAATTGATGGTAAAAGTTACTTTTTGGTGCATTTTGAATGCGGAATTTAAGCAATCAATAAGTGTCACTTGCCGATAGCTAATTTATTAGCACCATCTCTTGTTCAGATTATCGGATACTGAATACGATATTTGCAGTATGAATAATTTTTCAATCCATCAGCAGGAAGTGATTTGTGCTCTTGCAACGCCCTCAGGAGTGGGGGCGATTGCCATTATCCGGGTGTCCGGATCAGGAAGTATTGCACTTGTCAATGCCATTTTTAAGGGAAAAAACCTTGAAACGGCGGAGAGCCATACCGTACATTTTGGCACGATATATAACAAATCGGACATCGTAGATGAGGTATTGGTGACGGTTTTCAAAACACCCAGATCCTTTACAAAAGAAGATTCCGTCGAGATTTCGTGCCATGGTTCGGATTACATCATCCGGCAGATCATGAAGTTGTTGATTCAGAAAGGGGCCAGGATTGCCAAGCCAGGTGAATTTACCCAGCGGGCGTTTTTGAATGGCCAGTTCGATCTGGTACAGGCAGAAGCGGTGGCCGACCTCATTGCGGCCGATTCCGAAGCGAGCCATAAAACAGCATTAAACCAGCTGAGGGGCGGGTTTTCTAAAAAACTCGCGTCGTTACGAACGGAACTTATCCATTTCGCTTCGCTGATCGAACTGGAACTGGACTTTGGCGAAGAGGATGTGGAGTTTGCCGAACGCGATGACCTGCGGCAACTGATCACCTCATTGCAGGAAACCATTGCGCCGCTGATCGAATCCTTTGACTATGGAAATGCCATCAAGGAAGGTATTCCTGTGGCGATTATCGGGTCACCCAATGTTGGGAAGTCCACTTTGCTGAATGCGTTGCTGAATGAAGAAAAGGCCATTGTCACCAGCGTCGCTGGTACCACCCGCGATGTGATCGAGGATACCATCGTCCTCGACGGACTCAAATTCCGTTTCATCGACACTGCGGGCATCCGTGAAACGACCGACCTGGTGGAATCCATCGGCATTGAAAGATCCAAGGCGGCTATGGAAAAGGCCGATATCGTGATTTTCCTTTTTGACAGCGCCGAAACTTTGGCTGAAAACAGAGCCCTGGCAGCGTTGCTTCCGACCGGGAAACAGGTACTTTTTGTTTTAAATAAAACAGACATCAATCCGGAACTTTACGCGCGTCTGTCCGCAGATGATACTGATATTGTCCCTATTTCCGCCCATACGCAGCAAAACCTGCCGGCCCTGACCGGAAAGCTTGTTTCACTGGTTCACGGGCAAGCCGCCGCCGATACGGTTGTCACCAACCTCAGGCATTACGAGCATCTGGTGAAAACGTTTGATTCACTTGCCGATGTTCTGAACGGTTTATCCCTGGGCGTAACCGGCGATTTCCTTGCCCAGGACATCCGGCTGGCCCTGCATCATCTGGGCGAAATCACCGGCACGATCGTGACGGATGATTTGCTGGATAATATTTTTAGCAAGTTTTGTATCGGGAAGTAGGAGCGCAAAGTAACTGCAAATAATAGTATATAAACGGTTGAAAATTAGACTTTTAGTTAAGATTTTCAACCGTTTCTTTTTGGTCATTTGCTGGTATTTTGATTATATTTGTCCCCTATGTAAGCTTCCCATTTTTAGAACACTGTAGGCTTAGACTACTTTTGGTTTGTAACAGTCGATTCTTTTTCTTTTATCGCTTCCTCTGTTAGGAGAATACGTTTTTGATTTGGGTTTAATCCGTAAGACTATCCAAGAGCAACATACAAGAATATGGGACTGATTTGCGTCCAGGGATTAGGATGATAATACAGTTATGATAACCTCCAAAAACTTTGCGCGCTCTTGGGTGTTGGTATTGAGCCCAAGAGTTTGCACTTCACTGGTTTTTATGCTCAGGGCGACGCTTTTGTTTCAGTGCTAAGTTTGATATTGCTGGGCTTATAGGAGGGGTCAGAAAACGGGCTTGGATAGCGCTGATGCCTGAATCAGAACTGGAATTGCGAGTGCCGGATATTTCTCCCCGTGTGTTTTTACTGATCAAAAAAGCAGGTATTGATATTTCAGCAAAGATTCAGGCTCACAGCAACGGCATTCAATCCGGGATAAATTGGAATTATAAATCCTGCAAAAATCTTTCCAACATCGATAACGCCTTTCCTGATCTGGAAATCTGGTTTCAAAAGACAGCAAAAACGCTTAATGATTATTTATATAAGAGCCTGCAAAATGAGTATCAGTTTGTGATCTCCGAGCAAAGCCAAGCTGAAACAATTACCGAAAATGAATATCGTTTTACAATAGACCGTGAACCCGCGTTTTATTTAAAGCCACTAGTCCAATCAGGCGTTAATTTATAACATTTTCAGAAATCAAAATACGATTGCCATGCAAATTAAATATATCAAGGATCAGAAGATAATGGTCAAACAGGCAGCCCTATTCAAACAATACAGGCATCAGTCTTTCTTGAGAGATATCTGACAAGGCTTTACATAGTGATTCTTAAGTGTGCCGGCTTAACTTTTACAGCAAACTAAAATCGGGGTGAGTCTGAAAAATCGCGCCCTGCGGCCGCTGCCGCAGGGCGGTTAATCGGTAGAAGCCTTATGGACAGCGGCCTTATCAGGGCCGCACGCATAAGGCTTATCGTTTCTTGTTAAAGGAGCAGTGTTTGTAAAAGTACTGCAAACGTCTCGTATGCTTTTCGATAGCATTAAAGCCAGAAAACTGTATAGTCGCTTTTAAACCTATCAAAACACAGGGGCAATTTTTTACTATTCATATCTAGAAATATCAAAATAGGCCTCTTCGATTTAAAAGCAACGGCAGTAGCAACCAAAGAAGCAAAAATTGTGGGTCAGCTAATCAGAGAATATCGTTGGTATTATACGTCAGGCAGATTTCTGCTATGCGTTGATGGAATTACCCATTGCTTTCGGGAGGAAGAAAAACGAATGTCATCAATCAGCTTATGCAGAATAACCGCATCGTCAAATGAAGGGGCTGAGTTAGTCCCATGTAAAATGTCGCTTGCGATTCTGTTGTACATTTCTCTAACATTTGTATGAGGTCCAAAGGATTCCTCTTTATTATCAATATTGATCAGCTCTGGCTCCTGGCTTGACGGAGTATAATGGCTGATTGTAAAATCTGCCATCTGGGTGTGCCCGGTCTGGGCTTTAAGGACAATTTTCCCCTTCGACCCTTCTATCTCCCAAATAATAGCATCACCATTTACAGAATTAGCGCCCTGATAATTAATTGAAAATGGAGCTTCCTTATTTAGGTTTCCAATTACCGAGATGAAATCGGGAGCGTCAGCATCTATAAACTTGCCGGTGTCAAGTGCTTTAACTTTTGGGTATCGTGTGTGCACTATTGCGGACAAATCCCTGATATCTCCCAAAACATCACAGACTGCCGCAAGTGTATGAGCAAAAGGAATGGTCAACAGATCAGCACCATTCTGCTTTTTTCGTAAATACTCCTCATTTTTTGTGTCGGTGATTGTATCACCCCAGGGAGCTGCCCAACCTCGTATGCTGCTCGACAGGATAGAGCCGATAAAATCATTTTTAATCAGATCAGCCGTTTTACGTATGGCCACAGAAACACGGGCCTGCGTTCCAGTAACAGCAATTACTGATCTTTCATGCGCCATTGCAGCTAATTCTTCTACTTCTGCCAGCGAGCGCCCGAGTGGCCACTCGCAATAGACATGCTTCCCATGCGAGAGTATGGTCTTGATCGCATCGTAGTGCAACGGGACCCGGACTGTTACTACAATCAAATCAATTTCCTCAGATGAAGCCATTTCTTCAATACTGCCGAAAGCCAATGGAATCCGGCAGGCTTCGGCAGCAGCGCGCGAACTCTCCAGACTGGAATTCACGACACCCACTATTTCATATTGGTCAGTCAATTGACCAAGAGCGGGCAGATGCGCAACGGCAGCCCAACTCCTGCCCGCTTGCAGGCCAACAATTCCAACCCTTATTTTTGAACGATTTTGCATTTTTGCTTTTTGTTTACAAAGTTCACATCAGTAACTAGGGCAGTCAATAAGAGGGAATATATTCCTACGGGGATAATTTTGTCCCCTATATGCCTGTTGTGAATCTATGCTTATTTTTGTAATTAAGACAAAAAAGAAGATGTACGAAAAAAAAATGCCCCTGCCGCTCGAATGTGGCCTGGCGATGACAAAAGAAATACTGGGTGGCAAGTGGAAACCAAATTTATTACTGGCTATATCAATAGGGATCAACCGCCCAAGCCAGTTACACCGCGAGATTCCACAGTCAACCAAGCGGGTTTTAAATCTGCAGTTGAAGGAACTGGAAGAATTCGAAATGATTGAAAAGAAAATTTATCATCAGCTACCACCCAAGGTAGAATATCGCCTTACCGAGCGCGGAGAAACACTGATGCCTATATTAAGACAAATGAACGAATGGGGGGATAACAATCGCTCATTTATCAAGAGTGTTATCCTGAAAAGATCAAAAGCACTGGATTAACCATTTGGCTGCCTGGCCCACCAGGAAAAATTCGTAATGCGCCAAATCCCTTTTTTCTCTTAAATTCCAATAAGGTTTGGGCGGGTAAGACAATTTTTTATGACATTGACAAATTCGACAGTCAAGTCAAGTAAGCTGATATTGGTGAAGTAAGCATTGGCAAAATGTACCTGTGTCATCAACTTTTGTCCATTCTTTCCCATATTTCAACCTGTCAATTTTGCATTCAGTTTAAGGGACGCAATTCAAAACCGCCCCTGTCATCTTAACTCAATGCAAAATGAAAGGACAACAGAACCGCACATTAGGTGCATTCGAAAAAGCGTTTTGGCTTCTGGACCAAATTGACTCCAAAGACTTCGCCCTGGCCGCGGACATTTCCGGTACACAGCCCGTTGAAAAATGGAGTAAGGCCGTCGACATGGCACAACAACGCCATCCAAACCTTTCTGTGAGCGTTGTGCCGGATGAACTTTCCCGGCCCACATTGCAGCATGTAAACAACCTGCACATTCCACTGCGTGTGGTGCATGCAGAGCCGGATTACCGCTGGGAGCAGGAAGTTGAAAAGGAACTTTCTGTAAGATTTAATACCGAAGAAGGCCCGCTATTAAGAGTTGTTTTGGTACAAAAAACAGATAGCATCGTTTTGATCCTGTCTGCAAACCACACTGTGGCAGATGGAACATCTTTAAGCTATTTGACGCGGGACATTTTACTGGCCGTCACTGGAAACGAACTTGAACTCATGGAGGCACAGGTGTTTAACGACGAAACGCTTTGGTTGCCGGAAGACCTGCCAACAGAGATGGTAAAACAGGTGCCAAAGCTGAAAATGAAGACGGATATTGTTAATCCATTGGTTTCCTCGCACCGCTTTTCTGAAAGCACAACGCACATATTGTTGAACGTGCGCGACAAGAAAACACAAGCGTACACGGCGCCATTTGTGCGACCGTTTTAATAGCGTCGAGGAATCTGCGGCCAGAATGGGACGATACAAGAATGGAATTGGTTTCACCCATTTGAACCAGAGGGGCCCTGAATCTGGACGATAATTTTGGGTTGAACATTACTACCCATTCTGTGTTTTTTGAAAACCAGCGGTATTTATCTTTCTGGGATTTGGCAAGACTAGCAAAAGCAGGGCTCGCCGGGACCAGTTCCGTTGAATATACAACAGGTTATTTGTCTTTTTTCCGGGACATTGTTTTTGGCACAATGATATGCAGCAAATGCTGGATGCACTAAAACAGGCATTTAATCATCACATTATGGTTGCCAATCTGGTCAGAGTCAGATATAGTACCGATTTCGGTTCATTGAAACTGAAAGCACTGTATGGCCCAATGGTGCGTTCGGGCAAAGGAATGGAACAGACGATCGGGGCATTAACGACCAACGGCTCGCTCTGCCTCACTAATACGAGCGACACACCAATTCCCGGCTTACTTGCAGAAATAGAGCATATTTTGGCAAAGGCATGCCAGGGAAATTTGGTTACTAAGGCTGAATGTTCTTTTCGATCAGCGTCCGTAAACGCTGATCATGCTCGTCGCCCCACTGCCCGATGGCGCCTATGACAGGAATGAGCGACTTTCCGAATTCGGTAAGGAAATACTCGACTTTGGGCGGGACTACGGGGTAGATGATTTTTTCAACGAGTTCGTGATTCTCGAGTTCTTTTAATTGCACATTCAACACCCGGCTGGACGCTCCCGGAATTTTTCGTTGCAGCTCGCTGGGGCGTTGAAAGCCTTCGATGATAAACCACAAAAGCCGCATTTTCCATACAGCACTTCACCAATCAGGTCGAGCCCCGCAATTCAGGTTGGGCATTGTCTTTCTTTCGTACATCATGCAAATATAAACATATGCTCGCATCGGTTTAATAGGGATAAATTTATCCCTATCTGAATCGTATTTCCCTACTTGTCAGAAAGTAGCATTGTGCTGAAATTTGTCCTGAACAAATCAACACGGTTATGGAATTTAATTTTGAAAACGAATTGAAAGATAAAATTGCCCTGGTAACCGGAGGCAGTAAAGGCGCTGGAAAAGCCATCGCCGATCGCCTTCTAAAAGCAGGCGCAACGGTAATCATTACGGCGAGAAACAAGCCGGAAGAAGAAAATGAAAACACCCATTTCATAGCGGCAGATTTAAGCAAACCGGAAGGAACGCAAAAAGTAGTAGATGAAATACTTCAAAAATTCGGTCGTCTGGATATTTTAATTAACAATTTATGCGGCTCAGAAACACCCGGAGGTGGTTTTGCGGTACTTTCTGATGAAGATTGGGAATCGTCGTTTCAAACCAATCTTTTAGCGCCCGTCCGGTTAGACCGCGGCTTTTTACCCGGAATGATCAGCCAGGGCAATGGGGTTATTATCCACATTGCATCTATTCAGGCTAAATTGCCATTATACGATTCCACTTTGCTTTACGCAGCGGCAAAAGCAGCTTTGGTGAATTATAGCAAAAGCTTATCAAATGAAGTGGCGCCTAAAGGTGTGCGCGTACTCACCGTATCGCCAGGCTGGATCATGACCATCGCATCGGCCAGAATGATGGAGCGTATCGCTGAGAGCTCAGGCGGCAGCGTTGAACAGGCGGCCAGCGGCGTTATGGATGCCCTTGGGGGCATTCCTTTCGGCAGAGCTGCCTGGCCACAGGAAGTTGCAGAACTTGTCGGCTTCCTCGTATCACCCAGGGCTGCCTACCTCACCGGCACTGAATACGTAATCGACGGCGGCACCATTCCCACGCTTTAAGGCAGCATTTACAATCTGATATCAAAACAAAAACACTTTTTTTTATCAACATCAACATTCATAATCATGAAACTTCCAGAAAATATAGCCGGCTTTATTAAGGCGCAAAACGACTTAGACAGCACAGCATTTGCCAATTACTTTACAGCACAAGCAACCGTTTCCGACGAAGGAGCGTCCTATTCGGGTAGAGAGGAAATTAAGCAGTGGATACAAGCGGCGACTGAAAAGTATAACATGCAGTTGACGCCCATTGATTTTACACAAACCGGCTCAAAACGAAAACTTACGGTAGAAGTAAGCGGCAGATTTCCGGCTAGTCCAATCGTGATGAATTATCACCTTGAGCTGGACGGTTCTTCTATCAGTTCGTTGAAGATTACGGATTAAAAGTTTAGTATTCAAATTCGCAGGAATGCTTTGACTCAACCTGTAAACGGCATTCCTGCGAATACTTTTTTAGCTCCAATATTGAAAATATTTATGACCAGAAAATTGCAGTTTAAATTGTCGATTGCAGCTTTTATGGTGCTGTGTTTTTCAACTTTTACATTTGCACAAAAGTTGAATTCCTCTCTTCAAAAAGATCCTTCTCAACGAATTCAAATTGCACCTGAAAGCGTTTTTAAAAGTTTCCGGGAGGCTGGAATGAAACCGGTTAACCATACGTTGACTCCAGCTGAAAAAGAGAAAGTAAATAAAGCTTTTGCGTATTTGACACCACTGCATCAGCGCATTTTGAAACAACATCTGCAAAGCATCAGCTTCATGGATAACATGCCGAACACGGCATTAACCTCACCTGTTGATTCTGTCGACGGATCGAAAATGTTCAACATTACTTTCCGGGCAAGCTTACTGGACGAGAACATTTCGCAATGGGCCACATGGAAAGAAAATACTTGTTTCATTCAGGAAACTGATTCCAGTTATAAGGTGCGCGTCGAAGCAGGCAAGCTGGACGGGATCATTTATGTGCTGTTGCACGAGGCCACACACATTATCGATGTGGTCACAAACATTACCCCGCATCAGAACGAACCAAACGCAGCTGTAAAATCGACCGCGTTTACAAAAGACATCTGGCGTCTGATGAATCTGCCTTCTGATCCATACATCAATTCTCTGCTGGAACAAACCCGTTTCCGGAGCGGAAAACCAGTACCGATCAGCCTGGCGCCTGATGTTTATAGCCGGCTCTCGAAAACGCCGTTTCCTTCTTTATACGCAATGACGGCGTGGTCTGAGGATATCGCCGAGCTTGCAACCATTTATCACCTGACGACCAAGCTAAATCAGCCATTTTATATTGTCGTTATCAAAAACAATGTGGAGCTGGCGCGGTTTGAACCCATGAAAAATGTGCTGGTCAGGCAGCGATTGGATCAACTTTCGACCTTTTACAAGCCATAATTTCACCTGTCGGGAAAAATGTACAAGGAGCATTGCCTTTTATCCATTCTTCCGGGCCGTTTCAACTGCCACCTTTGTAATGTCAAAACGAAACGACAATCTACTAACGGTTAGCAGATTAACTTAAAAATTCAAACTTACTACTCAGATGAAAACCATTGCCTTGACCATCGCATTCCTATTCACTTTTATCCAAAGTCAATTCCTTTTCGCACAAACACGCAAGCCCGCATCACTGGGAAGAGAAGAATACATTGAAGTTGAGAAAAATGTAAAACTGCAGGTGATTGACCTCGGCGAAGGACAGCCCGTTGTCCTCATCCACGGATGGCCGCTGAACAATGAGATGTACGAATATCAATACCAATATCTGGTGGAGAAAGGGTTCAGGGTCATCGGCATTTCCCTCCGCGGTTTTGGAAAATCAGACAGACCTTACGGAAAATATGACTTCGATACTTTCTCCGACGACATCAAAGTGGTTTTGGAAAAATTGAAAATCGAAAACGCAACTCTGGGCGGATTTTCAATGGGAAGTGCGGTAACATTGCACTTTATTACCAAATATAATGGCGCTCATATCAAAAAGTTAGCCGTATTCGGCGCAACCGGCCCGTCATGGAAACAACGTGAAGGCCATCCTTACGGCATCACGGATCAGGGCGCAACGGACCTTATCAAACAAACCAAAACCAATCGGGAGCAACTCGTAGCAGGCTTTGGAAAAGCATTTGAAGGACAGGAAGGCGGACTTTCACCGGAATCCATCAAATGGCTGGAAAGCATTAATCTGAATGCATCACCTTACGCTACTACTCAGGCCATTACAGCATTAGGTGACCTGGATCTTCGTCCTGTGCTTGGGAAAATCAAAATGCCAGTAGCGATATTCCACGGCATAAACGACAAATTGTGTGACTTCGCTCAGGCAGAACAGCTCAACAAAGCCATCAAAGGTTCTTACATTGTAAAATTTGAAAAAGGCGGTCACGGGTTTTTTATTGAAGAGATGGATAAATTCAACTCCGAACTTGAAAAATTTGCAAGAAACTAAATAAATGATTTCACCTGTGAAGCAAATCAAAGCTTCACAGGTTTTTTTATATATTTTGAAACAAAAAGGAATCCTGCAATTTAAAAAGCGTTTACAGCCATGAGTACAACCATTTTCGACAACAATTTAAAGATACTTGGATTGCTGCATGTAAGCCAGCAGCAAATGGACTTGATCAATGGGCCTGCTTATAAGGAATATATCAAGATTCTGTATCTGCCCGCTGGCTACAAACTGAGAGTGGATTTTGCCTCTTACGACACACAGCGACCCACATTGTTTTTTGTCAGTCCTAATCAATTTCTTGAATTAGAAACAACTGGTGAGCAAAGCGGTTATTTCATTTTCTACAACCGCGATTTTTACTGTATTCAGATTCATGATCAGGAAGTTGCTTGTGATGGGCTGTTGTTTAATAACATCCGGAATATGCCTAAAGTGGAGCTTTCGGAAACTGAAAACACTTTCCTCGGAGGCCTATTCATGGAAATGATACAGGAATTCAATCTCAATGACAGTTCCCTGGAAGAAATGGTCAGGACGTATCTCAAACAATTGCTCATTCGCGCGACACGCTCATGGAAAAGGCAACATTTGACCAATGATGTGACTGATCAGCAAAGTGACCTGGAATTTTTTCGCAAATTTACCCGACTCGTGGAAGAGCATTATAAATACAAACACGCCGTCGCCGATTACGCGGATTTTCTATGCATGGCACCGAAAACGATCACACACAAATTCAACCGCATGCGACTGCCGCAGCCTAATGAGGTGATTAAAAACCGCATTATCCTGGAAGCGAAACGCCTGTTAGTTCATACTTCGTTAACAGCAAAAGAAATTGCCTACGAACTCGGTTATAATGACCCAGCATATTTTAGTAGGCTGTTTCAGACGAAAACTGGTGAATCTCCATCGGGTTTCCGGGCTAACTTTTCGAGTTCGTTTTAAACTTCTTCGTCTTGCAGCGCGAACTCTGGATCCTTGTGATGTACTCCAATGATCCGTTCCCTGTGTTTCATCCCGAAAACTCTCAGGGACTCAATGACCTCATCAAGGCAGCTGCTGTATTCGGTGAGTTCATAAATGACTGACACCGGTACAGTGTTGAACACTTCACGCTTCACGAATTCATTTTGCTCCAACTCCCTCAGTTCTTTAGACAATACCCTCGGTGTGATGTCTTTCAATGCACGCTGTATCTCCTTGAACCGTTTGGGTCCCTCTGACAGTGCCACAATTAGCGGCAATTTCCATTTTCCGTTCAATACGTACAGTGCGTCCCGAACTGCTCCAATACTTTGATTGCATGTTTCGATGGTGTGAATCGGTTTTTTCATTCCCATTTGTTGGTCTATGATATACAAAAGGATACCGGTATCCTTTTGTATACTGATATATTTTACATAGTAAATGTATCTAATTTTGACCTGCCAAGCAAGTACCTCTAGGGGCAGAAAAGTCGATCAACCACTGAGAAACCAGAGGGTTGAGTGGTTAACGTTTAAAAATCGTAAAACTGCTGAAAACGCTTTCAAACAGGGGGTACGAGCAAAGATAAGTTAAATGAAATAACTAATTTTTTAAAACATGTCAAAGATCAATTGGAGTGTAGATGCATTACATTCAGAAGTGCAGTTTAAGGTAAAACACCTTGTTATTTCAACGGTGACGGGGTCATTCAAGTCGTTCAGCGGCAGCGCTGTTACAGAAGGAGATCAGTTTGAAAATGCTCAGATCGCATTTACGATTGATGTCAACAGTGTTGATACAGGCCAGCCGGGACGAGATGAGCATTTGAAAAACACAGACTTTTTTGAAGTTGAAACTTATCCTCAGTTTACATTTGCCTCCACCTCTTTTACCAAAATAAAAGGAGATTTATTTAAGTTAATCGGTAACCTGACCATCAAAGGCGTAACCAAAGAGATTGAATTAGAAGCCGAGTATGGCGGAACCCAAAGGGATCCATGGGGCAATACAAAAGTTGGATTTGAGGTGAACGGAACCATTGACCGGAAGGACTTCAATGTAACCTTTAACTCACTGACTGAAACCGGCGGATTAGCACTGGGTGAAAAAATCAAAATTGTTGCAAACATTCAACTTGCAAAAGAGGCGTAGTACAGTGAGTAAGGCGTATCGTCATTTGAGCGGTACGCTATTATCTTTTGTAGCAAATTGCTTTTAGGGGCTATTACAAAGCCAGTACTAAAGGTTATGATGTTTTAGCCAGGACTTTATTTGAGAGGATAGATAATTACCTGATCACTTTCAACTAAAATCATCCTCCCTAAAATATTAGGATGAAAGTGATGCCAAGTTAACTAAACATCTAATTCAAATTTTTTAGAATCCGTGCTTTTTTATCTAGCAATGATGATTTTATGTGTGGATAGTGTCCCATAATCGCAGACAGTTTGAAATTAGAGAATATCACTTAATTTTAGACTGATGAAAAAGACCAAATTCACCGAAACGCAGATCGTTTCGATCCTTAAACAA
Organism: Dyadobacter sp. CECT 9275; assembly: GCF_907164905.1. Taxonomy (NCBI): domain Bacteria; kingdom Pseudomonadati; phylum Bacteroidota; class Cytophagia; order Cytophagales; family Spirosomataceae; genus Dyadobacter; species Dyadobacter helix. Next base: position 1,942,753 of record NZ_CAJRAF010000001.1, read on the forward strand.
CAGGAAGCGGGTATCCCAACTAAGGAGATTTGTCGACAGCATGGCATTTCCGAAGCTACTTTTTACAATTGGAAAAGCCGGTATGGTGGGATGGAAGCCTCTGACGTCAAACGCCTGAAAGATCTGGAAGAAGAGAACTCTCGCTTGAAGAAGATGTTTGCCGACCTAAGCCTAGACAATCAAATCCTGAAAGAATTTTTCGCAAAAAAGGGCTGGGCTCTGCCACAAAAAGGGAATTGACGGAAGAGATTGTTAAGGAATACAATATCGCTGTGAGCAGAGCCTGTAAAATCGTTGACCTTGTTCGTTCTCAATACTATTACAGCAGTAAAAAGGATGATTCTGAGGTGATTGAGTCGCTTCAAGACTTAGCCTTCAAACCGCATCGGCGGTCCGAATCCCTCATATGGCTTCAGGAAGCTCTTTGCCTACCTGCGTAGATCTGGTAAGCCGTGGAATCATAAGCGAGTCCGCCGCATTTATCAAGTTTTGAAGCAGAGTAAGCGGCGAAAGGGGAAGCGGCGATTACCTGACCGCATTAAACAACCGCTGGTTCAGCCTGCGCAGGTGAATGATACCTGGAGCGTTGACTTCATGAGTGACAGCATGGTGGGCAATCGTAAATTCCGGACGTTCAATGTAATCGACGATGGTTCTAGGGAAGCCTTGGCCATCGAAGTTGATACCTCGCTATCCTCAAAGAGAATTACCAGGGTTCTGGAAAGGATCGGGCTGAGCAAAGGCTTTCCAAAAGCCATTAGGTCGGACAACGGACCGCGCGGCGGCCGCCAGAATTCACATCTAAGGATTTCGCAATTTGGTGTGCAGCTAGGAATATCGAAACTCGGTTTATCCAACCAGGAAAACCCACGCAGAACGGGTTCATTGAACGGTTTAATCGGCTTTACAGAGAAGCAATATTGGACGCCTATTTATTTTTCGACCTTGACCAGGTCAGACAATTAACAGCGGAGTGGATCGAAGAGTACAACCAGCGAAGACCTCATGAAGGACTCGGTAATATGACGCCCTTTGAATGGAAGAACTTGCTGCTGAAAAAAGAAATACAACAACAATTGGCTGTCTGAAAAACGGGGTACATACAGAAGAAATCTTCAAATTGGGAGACGAGGGAGAAACCGAGCAAGATATTTTTGATGAAGATTACCTCGCTAAGATTGACAAAATCAAGCTTCCGAATACCAAAATAAAATTACTCCAGCAGCTGCTTGCGAAGGTCATTGAGGAAATCAAAAAGGTAAATAAGGTAAAAGGCGTTGACTTCACCAGAAAGATGCAATCTCTGATTGATCGCTATAATCAGCGAGACGAAAATGATGTATTGCGGAGTGAGGTATATGAAGAAATGGCGGAAGCGCTGACAAACCTGATCTGGGAAGCACACAAAGAATTTTCTGCAGGCGATGAGCTAGGCATCGACTTCGAAGAAAAAGCCTTTTACGATATCTTAAAGGAGCTCTGTGTAAAATACGATTTTCGATATCCGGATGAAAAAATGGTTGATCTGGCAAAGGCTGTGAAGGAACTGGTAGATGGACAAGCTAAATTCCCGGATTGGAACAAAAGGGATGACATAAAATCGGCTTTGAAGGTCGGATTGATTCTGTTGCTGGACGAGTTCGGTTACCCGCCTGTTGAAAGGGACGAGGTTTATGTGGAGATTTTCGAGCAGGCTGAGAATTTTAAGAAGAATAGGGCGTAGGAGTAGTTTGGGTAATTTAGAATTAGTAAGTAGAGATTTTTCACTGATTCCGATTTAGCACACTAATAATCAATTTCTTTACCGTATCCATCTCATCTGGCTTACTGGCAGCGGCAAAAAGCGTCAAACTTGCAAGCGCCTCATTGCTAATGAGCAGATTTCCGTCTTTTGATTTTAACAAATCATTCACTTCCAGAAAAAGTAAAAAACAGGCCGCTGCGATTCGCTTATTGCCGTCCACAAAGGAATGATTCTTAATGATCAGATATAGTAGGGTGGCCGCCTTTTCTTCGATGGAAGGATAAAAGTCAATATCGTCGAAACCTTTGGTTATTTGGGCAATGGATCCTTTGAAACTGTCATCTTTTTCTTTTCCGAATACAGATGAATCGGAATCGCTTCTCATGGCTTCGATCACATTTTGATAGTCTGGCAATTTCGGGTATTTTGCCGGATGCGTGTTTCTGCCTTTCTGATCAAGATTTTCATGATCATAGTCATCTAACAGTTCAAGACCTTTTGCAAATTGGTCAAGCCATTCGACATCGGTGTCTCCAATTTTCGTTTCAATGGCTCTGCTTAGGATACGAATTCCATCTTTCAGTGTTTGGACCTGCTGTTGTTTTTGGGCTAACCGCTTCTCGTTGATGGCGTAGCCCTGTATTAGATAGTCTTTTAGTCGCTGCGTCGCCCAAATCCGGAAACTCGTAGCTTTATTAGAATTTACCCTGTAACCGACTGACAGGATCATGTCCAGGTTATAAACGTCCACTTGTCTAACGACCTGCCGTTTGCCTTCTGTTTGAACTATTTCCATTTTGGAAATAGTTGCCTCCGATTTAAGCTCTCCGTCATTCAAGATATTCTTGACGTGCTTGTTAATCGCTGGAACCTCTGTACCAAATAAAGAGGCAATCTGTTTTTGACTTAACCAAATGGTTTCGTCCCTAACAATTACCTCAATATGGCTTTGTCCGTTGTTGCTCTGATAAATTTCTATTTGATTCTCCATGCTTAGATTGCTTCGAAGTTAGCGAAAAGCTGATAAATGAAAAGGAACTAATAAAAATGAGGTATTTTTGAGAGGGCAATGCTAAGAATAAATTTTTTTGATGTTGAAAACGGCAGATTTTAGTGCCAATTCGGACGAAATATGAGGTAATACTTTTAACATCTATTATCTTCACCTGGTTGTTACTTGTACCGTTTTTGTATTTTATATAAGGTAAGTAATTGTTTATCAGACTAAAATACATATTGTATCGGGAGATAATGCTTACATAAATTCGGACCATGGACGGGTTAAATTTAAATGTTTCGCAATTGCCAAGGTACGGCATGAAGCTATGCTGAGACCAGTTTCAAAATTTGAACCGATGATGAAAATAGATACAACTTATTTGGAGAGATGTATTGCCGCCTTGGAAAGAGCATATTCTTTACTCATCAAGTCGGAAGTAGATACGATTGAATATGATATGTTTCGTTCTGCCAGCATTAAAGAATTTGAGATCATTCTGGAGCAGGCGGGGAAATTATTGCGAAAGGCTTTGAAACCTTATTTTCACAGCCCCAAAGAAGTTGATCGCATGGTTTTTAAGAACGTTTTCAGAAACGCCGTGTTAAGGGATTTGATCACGGACGAGCAATGCGAGCGGTGGCTGCAATACCGGGACAACAGAAATAACACGGCGCACGATTACGGGGTGAATTTCGCAAACGAGACACTGGTGTTCTTACCGCAATTTATCAAGGATAGCATGGATCTGTCTGCTGTCCTGAAAAATCAAAATGACCAATAACATGTTGCTAAGAGAAAAGGACAAAAAAGCATTGCTCCACATTTTTCAAGGTACCGAGACACCCATTGAGGTTTGGGCTTACGGTAGTCGCGTCAATGGGAAGGCCCACAGTGGGAGTGATCTGGATCTGGTGGTTCGCACCCGTGACTTAACGCCTCTTTCCATCGATGAATATAACACGCTTTGTGAAAAAATCACCGATAGTAATATACCCATACTGGTCGAACTGCGGGATTGGGGCAGGCTCCCTGCCTCTTTCCATAAAAATATAGAAGCCAATTACGAGGTGTTGTTTTCTTCCATGGAAGGGTCGACGGAGGCTACCGTTGATGTCAGATGATCCAGTTTCGGCGAAACCGATCAGTAAACGGTAAATGAGCACAATTAATAAATTTGGTGACGAGTGGAATAACGGCTGGTCGCAGATGTCCGTGCGTGAAAGTGTTATTTGTAAATTACAGAAATATACTAAATTTGTAATTTGAAAATAACACTTTGGAGGCGCTTTTCACAAAATATCTACCGAAACTACAACGCACGTCAACCAAGTTCATGCGTGACTTCATCCATCAGATCGACTGGGAACGGAATCGATTGATCGGAATTAAAGGTGCGCGTGGCGCTGGAAAGACGACACTCGTAATGCAATACTTAAAGCAAACAGCATTGCCAACCGGCCAGTCTTTATACGTCAGCCTGGACGATCTTTATTTTAGTGCGCATCAACTTTACAATCTAGGCGAGGCGTTTGTCCGGACTGGCGGGCGGCTACTGGTACTGGATGAAGTTCACCGTTATGCCAATTGGTCGCAGGAAATCAAAAACCTTTACGACGACTTTCCTGATTTACGAATCGTATTTACCGGTTCATCCATCATGCACCTGGAACGCAGCAAAGGTGATTTGAGTCGCCGTGCTGTTATGTATCACCTGCATGGACTCTCGTTCCGTGAATTTCTTCAAATCCAACAAATAGCGTCATGGCCTGCAGTGTCTTTGCAAGACCTTTTGAATGATCACACGCAAATAGCGCTGGATCTCACGCAGACAATCAAACCGTTGGCTCACTGGAACGACTATCTGCAATACGGATACTATCCCTACTTTTTGGAGAATAAAGATGTCTACCCACAGAAGCTAACCGAAACAATTCAGCTCAGTTTGGAGCTCGACTTACCGGCAGTTTACGGGATAAGTTATGCTTCTGTTGACAAGCTGAAACAACTGCTCGTCGTGCTGGCTGAAAGTGTTCCCATGAAACCGAACATCAGCAAGCTTAGCGAAACGCTGAATACGAGCCGGGCGCTTGTAGTAGAGTACATGCATTATCTGGAAGAGCTGGGCGTACTGATGTTGTTACACCGGGATAGCTTCGGCATCACCAGATTGCAGAAACCTGAGAAGGTGTATCTAAGTAATCCGAACCTTCAGTTCGCATTGCACCAAAGTCGTCCGGATATTGGAACATTGCGTGAAAGCTTTTTCCTGAGCCAGGTTCAGCCGCTGCATAAAGTTGAGTACACGGAGAAGGGCGACTTTGAACTGGATAGGAAGGTGACCGTTGAAGTGGGAGGGGCGAACAAATCCAGGCAACAGCTCGCAGGTGTTGAGAATGCTTATGTAGCTGCTGATGGGCTTGAAGTGGGGTATGGAGATAAGATTCCGCTCTGGATGTTTGGGATGTTGTATTGATAAAAACTGCCCAATTCTATCCAACTCGACCTAGTTATAATTCTTTCGACCAAATTCAACCATTTTCTACCCGTTTCAGATTTTCTGTGATTTTTCATAGTAGCGAGCTAAGTTTCCCCATGGTCGAAATACTGCTTCGCATCTTTGACCATGGAAAAACGACTTGCCCTTCGGCAGATCATTTGCCGCCTGCTCATGACTTGATAAACCTGAGAAATGTCAAGAATAGTCACAATACAAGGGATTAATGCCTGTTGCCAGTCATTAAAATTCGCTTACTTGCACAATAGTTCGGTCGCCCTTTGTTCTAAATGCTGCGAAGTAGAATCTGACACGCACAGTAGAAAGAATGGTCGGTTACATTTAAGTTTATAAAAAGTAAAATGAGTAACAGAGAATTAGAAAAAACCCTATGGGCAACTGCTGATAAGCTTCGCAGCAATATGGATGCTGCGGAGTATAAGCATGTGGTGTTAGGGTTAATATTTTTGAAATACATTTCTGACGCTTTTAGCGACTTACACCACAAATTGCTGTCAGGAGAAGGAGAATACGAAGGAGCTGATGCAGAAGATCCGGATGAATATGCTGCTAACAATGTCTTTTTTGTGCCCGCAACTGCACGTTGGCAATACATTCAGGATAGGGCCAAGCAGCCTGAAATTGGGAAGTTCATTGACGATGCAATGGACGAGATTGAGAGGATCAACACTAACTTAAAAGGTGTGCTTCCAAAGCTCTATGCCGATCCGGAATTGAACAAAGCACGACTTGGTGAGTTGATTGATCTCATTGGCACAATTGGTTTTAACCAGGCGGGACATGCTGCAAAAGACTTACTGGGGCAGGTATACGAATATTTTCTGGGCCAGTTTGCAGATGCAGAGGGGAAAAAAGGCGGTCAGTTTTACACGCCTGCCAGCATCGTCAAATTGTTGGTCGAAATGCTCGAACCTTATCAGGGGCGCGTGTATGATGGGGCGTGCGGAAGTGGCGGTATGTTTGTGCAGAGTGAGAAGTTTGTATTGGAACACCAGGGCAATATCAAAGACCTGTCCATCTACGGCCAGGAAAGTAACCCCACTACCTTGCGACTGGCCAAAATGAACCTAGCCATTCGTGGTATTGATGCTAAAATCGAACTCGGTGATACGTTTCTGAACGACAAACACAAGGATTTGAAGGCAGACTTTATTCTGGCCAATCCGCCTTTTAATGTCAGTGATTGGAGCGGGGAGCAACTGCGGGATGATGCCCGTTGGAAATATGGTGTGCCACCCACCGGAAATGCGAATTATGCCTGGCTGCAACATTTCTTGAGTAAATTGAGCAATAGTGGGACTGCTGGAATTGTACTTGCCAATGGCAGTATGAACAGTAATACAAGCGGAGAAGGTGAAATTCGCAAAAATATGATCGAGGGTAGTGATATCAAGGGCGGAGTAGTTGACTGCATGGTGAGCTTGCCTGCTCAGCTTTTTTACAACACCATGATACCCGCCTGCCTTTGGTTTCTGGCGAAAAACCGCACAAATGGAAAGTTTAGAAACCGGAGTAACGAAATCCTCTTTATTGATGCGCGGAACCTGGGGGTGATGGTCAATCGCCGGAATAAAGAATTGACCGATGCCGACGTTCAGAAAATCGCACAAACGTATCATAATTGGCGAAATGTCAACGGTAGTTATGAAGATGTAGCTGGTTTTTGCAAAGCGGCAACTATTGAGGAGGTGCGCAACAGTAATTATGTACTGATGCCGGGCCGATACGTGGGCACCGAAGAAGCAGAAGTCGACGGTGTACCTTTTGAAGAAAAGATGCAGGTTCTGACCGCGAAACTTTCCGAGCAATTCGCGCAGGGCGCCGAATTGGAAAAGCAAATCAGGTTGAATTTGGAAAGCATCGGTTTTACGATTTAACGCCAAATGCGATGAATAACAAAGGAGTTGATATTGAAGGACAAGACCGTAAAGCACTGATGTCTTTTGCGACTGCTGGAATGACAGTACATCAACAAATCAAGTTCCAGCTTGAACAAGGGAAGGAGAGAAATCCCTTTAACGATATTGCGGGGCAGTGGCCTGGAAACGAGACAGATGAAGAGTTTGAAGAAATGTTAAGATCAATGACTAATGGCAAAAGACATCAGGTGGATTCAAAGATTCTCCAACTACCAAAAAGCGCTTCGCAAGTTGAATATTGGGATTGAGCGCTTAAAGGCGGAAACTGGCGAAGACGAAGAATCGGATCTGGACGAAGATCTGGAAGAAATTTTGAAAGAAGGCCTTATCAAGAGATTTGAATATACACAGGAGCTTGCCTGGAATGTGATGAAGGACTATTCGGAGTATCAGGGCAATACTTCCATAACAGGTTCGAGAGATGCGATCCGTCAAGCATTTCAGATGGGACTTATTGTTGATGCCAAAGAATGGATGAATATGCTGGTCAGCCGCAATCTTACTTCACATACATACAACAGCGAGACAGCGGAAGCAATACATGACGAAATAACAGATACTTACATTTTTCTGTTTAATGCATTTGAAAAGAAAATGAGCGAGCTGATACACGGCTCACAACTTGGTTTATTTGAGGAGTAATGATACAATACGGATTAGAAGAAGATGAGATTGCCGCAATAAAAAATATACTGGCTCAACATGAAGAAGTGGAGCAGGCTATACTTTATGGTTCAAGAGCAAAAGGAAATTTCAAACCCGCCTCTGATATTGACCTGGTTTTAAAAGGAGAGAAATTAAACATTACCATACTAAATAAAATCGCCAACGAACTGGACGATTTGTTGCTTCCTTACATTTTCGATTTATCTGTTTTTCATCAGATTTCGAATGTGGATTTGTTGGAGCATATCGAGCGGGTAGGACGGGTGCTTTATGCAAAAGTGGCGTTAAAAAATCATAAAATGGAATTTGTTGAATGCACACTGGATGAAATTGCTGAAATACATAATTATAAGAGGGTTCCACTTAATTCCAGAGAACGAGAAAACAAAAAAGGATCATATCCATATTATGGTGCCTCCGGTGTAGTAGATTATATCGATGAGTATATTTTTGACGGAGATTATGTACTAATTTCTGAGGATGGAGAAAACCTTAGGTCAAGAAATACTCCCATTGCGTTTAAGGTAAGTGGGAAGTTTTGGGTTAATAATCATGCGCACATTGTTAAACAAAAGGAGGATTCAATAAACGATTTTATCGTTTATTACTTTAGTCTTCTAGATTTAAACCCGTTTGTTACTGGCGCTGTTCAACCAAAATTGAATAAGGAAAATTTATTAAGTATTCCAATTCGAATTCCCAAGGATAAAACGCAAAGGAATAAGATAGTGTCAATTTTGAAATCTCTTGATGACAAAATAGAACTCAATCGTCAAACCAACCAAACATTAGAAGAAATAGCAAAAACGCTTTTTCATGAAATGTGTGTGTTGAAAGGGGATGAGTTGCCGGAGGGGTGGAGAGTTGGCAAGTTAGTTGACTTCGTTGAGATCAATCCAAAGCTTTCTATTCGGAAAGGTAGCCTAGCCAAATATGTTGAAATGAAAGATCTGTCCGAAAACATATCTTCTATTAAAAATCATGTGTCCAGAGAATATAGTGCAGGAAGTAAGTTTCAAAATGGCGATGTGCTGATGGCGCGCATTACACCGTGTCTAGAAAATGGAAAGACAGGAATTGTAAGTTTGTTAACGGATGAAGAAGTGGGTTGGGGATCCACTGAATTTCTTGTCCTCAGAGGAATAGGAGCCATTGATTCAAGTTTTGTATATTGTCTGGCAAGAAGCAGTTCATTTCGTGAGTACGCTATCAAATCGATGGTCGGATCCTCGGGAAGGCAGAGGGTAGCAGAAGCAACCCTTCTAAATTATCCAATGGCTGTTCCATCAGACGATGTTCTCAATCGCTTTTCTTTGATCACTGAGAACCTATTTAAGCAAATCTATTATAATCACAGTCAGAATTTGTCTCTCGTGGCTTTGAGAAATAGTCTGCTACCAAGATTAATGATCGGCGATATACCTTTTGGATAATTTTACGAGTTTAAATCATGGCAGAAACAATACAAACCGCTATTTTCAAGCTGCGACAAAAGATCGACGAAAAAGATGATAATGGAAGTCTTAAAAGTAGAATTGTCGATTTGGATTATCTGCAAAAATCATTTTACTCAAACGGCTATCGATTGCAGAAGCTGAAAGCTGACTTCAGTGCAAAATATGAATTTAGACTATTTTACAAAAGATGGGCTACCACTGTTCAATGGAAACAGTTTTTAGATGTGATTGTTGAACCTGGTGAAGACATTTTGAAAAATGAGAGTTCTTTCAACGAAGGCTATATCCTTTTAATCAAGAATAAGAAGGCGAAATCCGATATCTATTCTATTACTGGTGGGTTTGGCCATATGCAGTTACAAGATTTCTGCGACTACCAATTTGGCCTAGATATAATATCAAGATTAATAAAGACAAACGATAAGGTTCTAAGAGCCGCAAAGGAAAGAAATTTTGTTGGTGGTGTGCTTGGCTCAGTGAAGTTCTTCCGCGGCGAATATAACCTCAATGAAAACGAAAGCTTTGGTAGTTTCTACCAGGAGCTTAAAGCAACCCTAAGCAACACAGTCCTGAAGGATACATTCAAGTTTAGTGACGAAGAGCTGAGAAGCGGCAATTTATGTGAAGCTAAAAGCTCGTTTGCGTTGAAAAAGTCAATAAAACTAGAAAAGGCAGTTGAGCTGGTCGGTGTTCTTGAAATGCTATCTAAGCTGGGTATTTCGGAGAAGTTGACCACCTGATTCCGTGGCAAATTGACCACCTAATTAACTGGCGGCCGGTAGTAGAAAATGCTAGTATGCATATTCCGGGGAAAGTTTACCAGTGATTCCGGACGAAAGGTTACCAGTTTTTCCGGATGAAAGGTTACCAGTAGCTGCTGGTTTAGATCACTAAGAATGTGTCTATGATTTATCAATATTAAAGTTTTATTTTCTTCTTCTCAAGGAGCGGCCTAAAAGATCGATTTTATTAGCCGAAGCTGTCAATCTGTCAAGGATCGCATCAGCGACGGTGGGCTCGTTTATGAATGCATACCAACTGTCGAGTGGAAGCTGAGAGGTGATTATGGTGGCACACTTTCCATACCTGTCTTCAAGGATGTCCAGCAAGGCGAGTCTGGCGTCATGGGTAAGCGGTTTTAAGCCAAAATCGTCAAGGATTAAGACCTGGTGGCTGGCGATATTCTTGATCCATTTGAGGTAAGAGCCATCCAGTTTGGCCTGAATGAGTGTTTCCAGGAACTTGTTCATTGCAAAGTACAGGGTTTTATAGCCAAGTAGACAGCAGCTGCGCCCTAAGGCGCAGGCAAGGTAGCTTTTACCGGTCCCGGTAGCGCCGGTGATTAAGACGTTTTCTCCCTTTTCGATAAACATTCCGTCTGAAAGACGCATCAGCATTTCTCTGGACAACCCCCTTTCGGGGGTGCAAACAACTTCTTCTAAAATTGCATTATACCGGAGCTTGCTGTTTTTTAGCAGTCGCTCTGTTCGGTAGTGGTTACGGTATTCCATCTCAGCCTGACAGAGCAAAGCAAGTAGCGAATGTGCATCCTCTTGTTGGTGTGAGGGAAGTGCGAGTGCAGCCTGATAGCGTTTGGCCATACCCGTAAGTTTGAGGGTGTTCAACTGTTCCAGTGTCATTTGGGTGTTCATATCGTTATTTGATTAGGTTGGTTACTTTGTTTTGTAGTTCTCCGCTCCTCTGAGATTATTATGTGCAGGGATTGGCGAATGAGCTTCACTGGCTTCTGCCAGAAGATCCATGTTGTTTTCCAGGATGGTATTGATTACACCATAGTTGTACTTATGGCCTTGCAGGGCTCTTTTGCAGGCTGCTTCGACTCTGTCCCCTCCGTGCTCTTTCACCAACCTGAGTATGCCCAGGCAGGGACCATAGGCTTGGTGAATGGTGATCTTGCTCTTCATCAACTCATCGAAAAAAGCACGGGTAGATGGGCCGTTTTCAGAAGCCTTTCTGAGGTAGTATTCCGGATCCCATCCTTTTTGCTGCGCTATTATTTTATGATTTTCAGGCATGTGCTCCAACTGGGTACTGTATCCATGACTCTTAAAGTTTCTGGTATGCAGCGCAATACGTCCATGTCCATAATATATTTCTACATGATCACTGTCGTAAACAATCCGGACTTCTTTTCCAACATAGGTAAAAGGCACGCTGTAAAAGTGCCAGTCTTCCCCAATAACTACATGGTAGTTTTTATGTACTTTACCGCGGGTGTAATGTCTCAGATGGTAGACTGTATCAGGCAAAGCCTGTAATAAACCTTGCTCCTGAGAGACGAAAAGTTCTTGTCTGCTGTAAGTTTTCTTCTGAAAATTCTTCCGGTGATGCTCTTCCAGTTTTTGCATAATTCCTGTATTTATCTCCGCCAGACTATGGAAGGTGGTATTTCGCAGAAGCGCATAAATACGTCGGTACGTGATCAGAACCTGGTTCTCTACAGATGCCTTATCCTTCGGTGAGGCAGGTCGCGTAGCGAGTAAACCGATGTGATTGTGAACAGCCCATTGCTGAAGCATCTCTGGGAAGGTAGGTTCGTATCGGCAGGTTTTACTCACCCACTGTTTCATGTTATCCGAGATAGCGTTTAGGGGTACACCACCTAGATAATCCAGCATATTGTTCAAAGCCGATACGACTTGTGGAAGACTCGCATCCACAAGAGCCTGAACAAAAGAGTAGCCGCTAAAAGGAAGCACACCGACAAGCACAGGGCATTCGATTACCTCGCCACTATCCTGATCAACATAATGAAGCTTGGAGCCTGCAAAATCGACCTCCATCAGCTCTGCTGGAATATGGTATAAATGCATGCTGGGCTTTCTGGTACTCATGGCAGAATCCAGCAACTCACAGAACCGCGAATATTGAAAACCATCTGGATAAGCCTCCAGGTATTCCTGCCAAAGCAGATAGCGTGTCACACCGACCTTTCTGAGCTCCGAAATGAAGTAGTCCGCCTGCTCAAAAAAATGTACTTTGCGAAGATCAGGAACTTGCACCTTACCTGACTTGCCGCCTTCAACCAGCAAATTTAACTCCTGGTCGGTAAGCTCCATGAGTGTGCTATAATTATAATCACTCCCAGCACTCGAGAATATAACGCTGTAATGATGAATTGTAGGCCGTGAGACCTGGGTCTGTTTCGCTATGGATCGCTCTGAATGACCGCGCGAAAGAAGCAACAGTATTTGACGTATTTTTTGCATACTAAGGGATTTGTTAGCCATTCTCTGATAGATTTTGATCGTAATCAAATGTATCAGACAGCGTATTTTAAATCCTTAGTGGTAAACTTTGCAGCGGTCGGCGCTCCGACGGAATAACTGGTAAACTATACGTCGGAATGTCAGGTCGTTATTAACCCAATTTATCCAAAAGTGGTAAAGTTTGCTCCGGAATAAGTGGTAAACTTTCCAATGGAATAACTGGTAAGGTTTGCCCCGGAACAGTGGTAAACTTTCCAGCGGAATGCCTGGTAAACTTTGTAGCGGAATCGTGGTAAACTATAGAGTGGAATATGCACTAGTAGAAGCGATTCAAAATTAGTAAATAAAAGTTATAATTATTCGTAGCTGGTTTCGAGCTCCGTTTTTCGTTTTCTTCTCATTGATTCCCCCTTTAATTCAACCCGGTGTGCATCATGTACTATACGATCTAAAATGGCATCAGCAATGGTTTTTTCTCCTATTACTTCATGCCATTTGCTAACAGGCAACTGAGAAGTAATTATCAGGGATGTTTTTCCGTGCCTGTCTTCTATGATTTCCATCAGTGCTGCCCGGCTCTGGGCATCGAACGGCTGGATACCAAAGTCGTCCAGGATAAGAAGTTGTTGCCGTTCTATTTTTGTAATTTCTTTGATATAGGATCCATCCGTGGGTATTTCGGAGAAGTTGACCACCTGATTCCGTGGCAAATTGACCACCTAATTAACTGGCGGCCGGTAGTAGAAAATGCTAGTAGAAGCGATTCAAAATTAGTAAATAAAAGTTATAATTATTCGTAGCTGGTTTCGAGCTCCGTTTTTCGTTTTCTTCTCATTGATTCCCCCTTTAATTCAACCCGGTGTGCATCATGTACTATACGATCTAAAATGGCATCAGCAATGGTTTTTTCTCCTATTACTTCATGCCATTTGCTAACAGGCAACTGAGAAGTAATTATCAGGGATGTTTTTCCGTGCCTGTCTTCTATGATTTCCATCAGTGCTGCCCGGCTCTGGGCATCGAACGGCTGGATACCAAAGTCGTCCAGGATAAGAAGTTGTTGCCGTTCTATTTTTGTAATTTCTTTGATATAGGATCCATCCGCCTTGGCCATTTTGAGTTTGGCAAACAATTTGGGAGTACTGGCATACATTACGCGGTAGCCAAGTATACATGCCTGATGACCAATCGCAGATGCTACATAGCTTTTACCGATTCCGGTACTGCCTGTGATCAGTAGGTTTTCATTTCGGCCAATAAAGGAGCATTCTGCTAGGCGCATGATCTGATTACGGTCAATACTTCTATCAGCATGATAGTGGATATTTTCGACCATGGCCTTATAGCGGAACCGTGCGTACAAGATCTGGCGTTCGACCCGACGGTTATTTCTGTCATCCCATTCAGCGTCAACTAGATGAGCTAAAAGCTCATCCGCCGTGTAATCATTAGTCTTTCCACTTTCCAGGCTACTTTTAAAGGCATGGAACATGCCGTAAAATTTTAGCTTGCGTAACTTTTCCAAAGTGTTTGTGTTCATTTTTATTAATTGTTTAAAGGATTATTGATAATAGTCTTCGCCTCTGATATTATCGTGTTTGGGCATGGGTAATTCGTCTGCAAACAGGCTGTCTTCATATTGATCCATATTTTTTTCCAGTATAGTCTGGATTGTTTTATAGTTGTAGATACCATAGCTTAAAGCCCTTTGGCACGCGCTGATCAGGCGTTGTTCACCAGCTTTCTTCGCAAAAGAGAGGATACCAATACAGGAGCGGTAGGCCTGTTCGGGATGCTGTTTGCGATCCAGGATTTTAAGAATATACAACCTGACATCTTCATGGATCGAGGAAGCCCACTCCAAGAATCGATCTGGTGTCCAGTCTGTTACGAAGCGGTGTGTACTGGCCAGATGTTCTTTATCGGTAGAATAATTATAGGGACTTTTAAGCCTTTTATGAAGGGCGATACGTTCGTAATGATAATATGCTTCAACCACAGAATTGGAATACAACAACTTGACTTTCTTGCCGATAAACCGGTATGGGACACTATAATAGTGCTTGTCAACGCTCAGGCAGACATGTCCGTTCTTCATTACAGTGGCATGTAGCTGTTTTTTGAACTCATAATGCAGGATCGGAAGCGGGGCCAGAGCACTGCGCTCAATTTCTTCAAACTGGAGTCTGCGACTGTAATTACGGCCCCGAAGCAGTTGGTTATTATGAGCCTCGAGAGCAATCAATATAGCTGCGTTTAACTCTGTCAGTGAGTTGTAAACCTGCTTTCTTAAAGGCGCATAAATACGGCTGTAAACGATTTTGACAGCACCTTCCACCAACGCCTTATCTCTTGGCCGGTAAGCGCGTGCAGGTAATATCGTAGTCCCATAATGATCAGCAAAATCGGCAAAGGCCTCGTTCAGCGTAGGTTCGTATTTATTGCTTTTTATAACAGCAGCTTTAAGGTTATCCGGAACAATTGCTGCCGGCACACCACCGATATAATGAAGTGCATTCTCGCAAGCTGCGATCAGATCTTCTTTTTGCTGGCTACTGACTGCTTCCACGTAAGTGAGTTGACTCGCTCCCAGGATAGCCACAAACACTTCAACCTCAGTTAATTCACCAGTCTCTTTATCTACAATACTTAATTTAACACCTGCAAAATCGATGTACAGCTTATCGCCGGCCTTATGGTCCTGATGCATCACAGGGTTAACGCGGGCCTTCCATTTGGTCAGATGAAAGCAAAACTGGGTATAAGCAAATCCTTCCGGAAATTCCTTTTTATAGGCTTCCCAAAGCATATGACGGGTAACACCTGTCCGTTTTAATTCTTTGTCTATTTGCGGAAAACAACGTTGCAGATTCAACAATCTGTCTTGCGGTGGCTGCTGTTTAACCGTTCCGAAAAAGTCATCCAGCTCTTTATCATTCAGGCTGTTGATCTGTTCAAAGGTAAGTCCGCTCGCATCAAAAGTGGTCATGTACTTCTTAGCGGTATTGCGGGAAACACCTGTCTGTTCCGCTATCCAGAGCTTGCTGCGGCCCTGGCTGTACATCCGTAAAATCTGTCTTATTTTGCTCATGCTGATTGTCGAATTGGCCATACCTTTTACACGATTGGTTCGTGCCAAAAATATGGTTGATTCTACAGCATTTTCTAATCTCTCAGGTGGTCAGTTTACTCCGGAATCAGGTGGTCAGTTTGATCCGAAATGGGGTGGTCAATTTCGCCCGGAACAGGTGGTCAGTTTAAACCGAATTGGGTGGTCAGTTTCACCGAATTTTCCAGCATGACATTCAATATCAGTCTTGAAATACGACCATTTCCGTCAGGAAATGGATGGATGGCCAATAGTCGGTAATGAAAGTATGTTATTATAACTAAAGGATGAAGCTCACTATCTTCTTGTAAGGTTTTAAATTCCTCAATCAACTTATCTAGGTTGGACTGGATATCTTGATATCTTGGGAATCGATGTGTAAGCCCGCTTTGATCGATAAGAAAAGCATCAGACTGTCGAAAGTGATATTCGGAAAAAAGGATTTCGTAAAATAATTGTATGTCTATTACCTCGATGGGCTTTTTAACTAAATCAAACATAAATATAGTACATGCGTACTTTCTGCCGATGTCTAAATATATTTCCTTTTGTACTTCGATAGCATTTTCTATATTACTACCAAGAATAGTGGAAGATTTTCTGATTTCCTCTGCGGGATCTTTCCTACTTTCTGCGTTTAAAGATGCTAAATACTGGGCTATGTTAAGTTGAAAATTTGACCTTACAACTGACATAACTGGATCATATTTATCTAGTTCCAGAATGTCTTTGATGTACACATTTATCGGTTCGAATTTGTCAGAGTAAATATTTAAATTCATCCAGTGGTTGTTTAGTTGTGAACTTACTTACTAGTTATATTGAGTCTCCTTACGGTTATAATCAAGAAGCTTGATTTTGTAAAATTATTATTTTTAAAGGCCAGGGTCATTAAATTACTTCAAAAGATCTAGATGCCTTATCTATATTGCTTTCAGCAGAGTACCCCGGCTGAATCGAGAGCTTAATTTGTCTCATTTCTAGTCAAAATCAAAATTTTGTTTTAGGACACCCTTAAAACAGACTATTTTACAGAGCAGGAGCAAACAACCCTTTACGATTTTATCAAATTACATGAATAATACAGTACACAATAAGCTTGTTTCTTTTATCTGGTCCATTGCAGACGATTGTCTGCGTGATGTATATGTGCGTGGGAAATATCGGGATGTAATTCTTCCAATGGTAGTATTGAGGCGGTTAGATGCGTTACTGGAACCTACTAAAGAAGCTGTGATGGAGGAATTGGCGTTTCAAAAAGACGAAGCAGGTTTCACCGAATGGGATGAAAACGGACTGATGCAGGCTTCGGGTTATGTATTTTACAATACGAGTCCATGGACTTTGCAGCGACTGCACAGCACTGCCACCAACAGCCAGCAAATTTTACAAGGTAATTTTGAAGAATATCTCAATGGTTTCAGTGCCAATGTGAAGGAGATCATTGACAAGTTTAAGCTGAAAAGTCAGGTGCGGCACATGGCCAGTAAGGACGTGCTGCTGAACGTACTGGAAAAATTTACTTCTTCTTACATCAACCTGACGCCTTTTGAAAAGGTGGACCCGGATGGTCGCAAGCTACAGCCGCTTTCCAATTTAGGAATGGGTTATGTTTTTGAAGAGCTGATCCGGAAATTCAACGAGGATAATAATGAGGAAGCCGGGGAGCACTTTACGCCGCGTGAAGTGATTGACCTGATGACGCATATTATTTTTGATCCGATCAAAGATAAGCTGCCGCCAGTGATGACGATCTACGATCCTGCTTGTGGAAGTGGTGGTATGCTCACGGAATCTCAGAATTTTATCAAAGATGAAGAGGGCGAGATCCGCGCAAAAGGTGATGTGTATCTGTATGGCAAGGAAATCAACGACGAAACGTATGCAATCTGTAAGTCGGATATGATGATCAAGGGCAACAATCCGGAGAATATCCGGGTGGGCTCTACGCTTTCTACGGATGAATTTGCCGGAACGAGTTTTGATTTTATGCTGTCCAACCCGCCTTATGGGAAATCCTGGGCGAGTGAACAGAAGTATATCAAGGATGGAAAAGATATTATTGATCCGCGTTTCCAGATCAAACTGAAAGATTACTGGGGCGTGGAGGATGATGCGGATGCTACGCCGCGTTCGTCGGACGGCCAGCTGCTTTCCTGATGGAAATGGTTTCTAAAATGAAATCGAAAGAGAAAAGCGTAACTGGCTCGCGCATTGCGTCTGTACACAATGGTTCGAGCTTGTTTACGGGTGATGCTGGTGGCGGGGAGAGCAATATCCGCCGTTATATTATTGAAAATGATTGGCTGGAAGCGATTGTGCAGTTGCCCAATAACTTGTTTTACAATACCGGCATTACGACTTACATCTGGATTTTAAGCAATAACAAAGCACCGCACCGCCAGGGAAAAGTGCAGCTTATTGACGCCGGACAGCTTTACCGCAAGCTTCGCAAAAACCTGGGTAACAAAAACTGTGAATTTGCTCCTGAGCACATCAAAGAGATTGTGCAGGTGTACACCAGCTTGGAAGCAATCGAACGCCAAGGCGATGATGGTATTGCTTCACAGGTTTTTGAAAATGCCGATTTTGGTTATTACAAAGTGACCATCGATCGGCCAAAACGCCTGAAAGCACAGTTTACCGAAGAACGCATTGCTGACCTCCGTTTCGACAAGTCCTTACGCGAACCCATGACCTGGGCATATACAGAATTTGGAGAAGAAGTGTACACCAATCTCGCAGCACACGAAAAGGCGATTTTGGATTACTGTGAAAAAAACGACCTGAGCCTGAACGCCAAACAAGCCAAAGCCCTCACCAGCAAAGATACCTGGCAAAAGCAGTTGGATCTGTTGAACAATGCGACGGATTTGCTGGCGGCAATGGGTACAGCAGAATTTAGCGACTTCAATATTTTCAAGGAAAAAGTAGATGCCGCTCTTAAAAGCAAGGTGCCAAACTGTCTTCTTCTGAAAAGAACGCAATCCTGAATGCAGTGAGCTGGTATGATGCCGGGGCCGAAAAAGTAGTGAAAGGAATTACCAAACTGCCGGGTGAAAAACTGGAAAAGCTGTTGGATTACCTAAACTGTACAGAAGAGCAACTATCCGACCATGGATATTTTCCAACCAATAAAAAAGGCGAATACCTGCAATACGAAACGGAAAGCGATTTGCGGGATACGGAGAATGTAACGCTTAAAGAGAATATATACGAGTACTTTCTACGCGAAGTAAAACCCCACGTGGAAGAAGCCTGGATATCATTGGATGCTACCAAAATTGGTTACGAGATCAGTTTCAATAAGTATTTCTACCGCCACAAGCCTTTGAGAAGTATTGAAGAGGTGGCTGCTGATATATTGGCTTTGGAAGCGGAAAGTGATGGGTTGATTCGGGAGATTTTAGCTATGGGTGAAGGTGTGGACGTTTTAAATGATCATATTTGATGTTTGAGAAATATAGTGAGTACAGGGATTCGGGCGTAAAATGGTTAGGAGAAGTTCCAAAGAATTGGGAGCTAACTCGATTGGGGACAAGATTTGAAGAAAGGCGCACAAAAGTTTCTGACAAAGACTTTGCACCTCTTTCAGTAACTAAAAATGGAATTTTGCCGCAACTTGACAGCGCGGCAAAAAGTAATGATGGAGACAACAGAAAGCTCGTTAAGTCAGGAGACTTTGTTATTAATAGTCGGTCAGATATAAAGGGATCAAGCGGTGTTTCAAATCTGGATGGCTCAGTTTCTTTGATAATATTGTGATGGAGCCAAAGAATCTAAATTCAAAGTTTTGTCATTACTATCTAAAAAGTTATTCTTTCATCGAAGAGTTTTATCGAATGGGACATGGGATCGTTGCTGACCTTTGGACTACACGATATGATGAAATGAAAGCCATCATTGTGGCAATTCCATCCCTCGCCGAACAAACCACCATCGCCAATTTCCTCGATCGTAAAACGGCCCAAATTGACCAGCCATTTCCATCAAAGAAAAACAAATAGAATTACTCAAAGATCGCAGGCAAATACTGATTCACAATGCTGTTACGCGGGGGTTAGATCCGGATGTGAAGATGAGGGACTCGGGAGTAGAATGGATTGGGGAGATTCCGGAGAATTGGGAAGTGAAGAAATTGAAATATTTTTCAGTTGTTCAAAGTGGAATAACATTGGGTAAAAGTTACGTATCTAAGAATGTTATAACCTACCCATATTTGAGGGTTGCAAATGTACAATCAGGTTATTTTAATCTTGATCAAATGGCTGAGATTAGTATGCCTAAAAGAGAAGCGGATAAATATTTAGTTAGAAAAGGAGACATT
The DNA here is from genome assembly GCF_907164905.1 of Dyadobacter sp. CECT 9275. NCBI lineage: Bacteria > Pseudomonadati > Bacteroidota > Cytophagia > Cytophagales > Spirosomataceae > Dyadobacter > Dyadobacter helix. The sequence continues at coordinate 1,962,720 of NZ_CAJRAF010000001.1, forward strand.
CTGGTGACGGAAGGTGGAGATTTAGATAAGCTTGGAAGAGGTACAGTTTGGAATGGAGAAATTGAAAATTGCTTACACCAAAATCATGTTTTGCGGTTCGGGTAGATACTTCTGTAATCTCGCCCCAATTTGCCTCTATATTAATGGAATCAGATTATGGTAGAAAATATTTTACCAATACAGCAAAAAACAACCAATCTAGCTTCTACTAATAGCACGAAACTTGGAAATTTTCCTGTTATCATTGCTCCGAAGGAAGAGAGAGAAGCAATCTTTGAATACTTGAAGGATGTCACCAGCAAAATTGCCACCGCCATTTCCCTGAAAAAAAGAGATTGAAAAATTAAAGGAGTACAGATCGACTTTGATTAATAGTGCGGTGACGGGGAAAATAAAGATCGCCTAGAATTCAATAACAATTACAAATCCTCCATAAAACTACCTTTAAAATGCGCATTAAATCTCTACGTCTTAAAAACTTCCGGGGTTATTACAACGAAACCTCCATTGACTTCGATGACTTGACTGTAATTGTTGGCAAAACGATATCGGAAAGTCTACCGTGCTGGAAGCTTTGGATATTTTCTTCAATGATGGTAAAGGGGTTGTAAAACTCGACAAAGACGATGTAAACAAGACTGCACTAGCTGCCGGGATACTAATATATCAATTGCCGTGCTCTTTGATGATTTGCCAGCTTCGGTGGTGATTGACAGTTCTTACGAAACTACGCTCGAAGGCGAATATTTGCTTAATTCTGATGGGTGTTTGGAGGTGATCAAGAGGTATCCAAATGCGGGCGCTGCCAAAGTATTCGTCAATGCAAATCATCCCAATAACTCTAATTGTGCAGATTTGTTGGTTAAGAAGAACGCAGAGTTAAAGAAAATAGTCAAAGACAATAGCATAGAATGCTCGAATCAATCTGTAAACGCGGAGATGCGATCGGCTATTTGGAATCACTTTGCCGAAGACTTGCAACTTGGAGAGATTGAGCTTGACGTAACCAAAGGAGATACAAAGGATATTTGGGAAAAGCTGCAAACGTATTTACCGCTCTATACACTATTCCAGTCCGACAGAAAGAATAGCGATAGCGACAGTGAAGTACAGGATCCACTCAAAGAGGCTGTGAAGCAGATCATGGCAGATGCCACGATTACTGCTTTATTGGCAGATGTCGCTGAGCGTGTTGAGCAACGCCTGATAGATGTTTCCAATAGCACTTTGGAAAAGTTACGGGAAATGAATCCGGAAGTCGCCTCGTCGTTAAAGCCGATAATTCCTCCCGCCAACGCTCTGAAATGGGCTGACGTGTTTAAATCAGTTTCGATAACCGGTGATGAGAATATTCCAATCAATAAAAGAGGGAGTGGAATCAAGCGGCTTGTGTTATTGAACTTCTTCCGAGCAGAGGCAGAGCGAAGGCAGCAGCAAGGCAATTCGAGATCAATCATTTATGCTATTGAAGAGCCTGAGACGTCACAGCATACGGACCATCAAAAAATGCTAATCAGAGCTTTTAAGCAGTTGGCTAGTGCTGCAAACACGCAGGTGTTACTTACGACCCATAGTTGTACAATTGTCAAAGGGCTCAATTTTGACCATCTGAGATTGGTTTCAATTGATGCAGTTGGAAGCAAATGCATTGAAAGTATTATACCTCATCAATTACCGTATCCGTCATTAAATGAAATTAATTATATAGCATTTAGAGACTTGACGGAAGAATACCACAATGAGCTTTATGGATATATTGAAGCTGAGGAGCTCCTTGGCGCATATAGATTGGGAAAACAAACCGTTACGTACAATAAGATATTTAGAAACGGTACGGTCGGTCCGACTCCTGTAATATTGACAGAGTACATAAGACATCAGATTCACCACCCTGAGAATGCAAACAACATAAGATATACCTTTCAACAACTTACTGACTCGGTTGATTTGATGAGAGGCTTTATTGTTGCCAGCCGGGCGAGCATTTAACGTTTTGGAAAGATTGACAGTTCTACATCTGATTAATTGCTGGTAATCATAGCAATCAAAAATAAATGGATCAAACTCCAAAACAACATGACTGACGGGACGAATTATACACCTTCAATTGACGAGAATCTGCTAATATTGCAGAAAAAGATCTTTTGAACTTATATGAGGCTAGTGGTATTGCGAAATCTGAAATCATGATTCAGGAACTGGACGAGGAAGCTGAGTTTGATATAAGTCTGATTCTGAACATTCATAGGACTGCTTTTGGTGAATTGTATGATTGGGCAGGAAAATGGAGGACGATAGAAGTTCAGGTTGGGAAGTTAACTCCACCTCATCCATCACAAGTGCCGAACTTGATGTACCAGTATGCAGATGATGTAAATTATAGATTGAAATTTGTACAGGAAAAGGTTGAAGTCGCGGAGTTGTTAGCCTATTTACATCACCGCTTTGTATGGATTCATCCTTTCAATAATGGAAACGGACGCACCGCCCGCTTACTTCTAAATGCGGCGGCGATGCTAAAAGGATTTGAACCGGTACAATTGTATCACAGAGAAGGGGAAGCTAGAAAAGAGTATATTCAGGCCTTACGAAAAGCGGACGGAGGCGATGCTCATGGACTTACAAACCTAATTCTTAATGAACTCACGGCCTTTTAATTCTGCTTCACGTAGCAGCGCAATGACGATAGCCTGTATCTGTGGCTGGGGAACTTCCTGATTTTCCAACGCCATGCTACCGCTAACCATATCGGTGACCATGGATGTAACATATGCCTTCTGGCGCAGCTTGGAATATTTTTCAAATAATTTCATACCTTCAAATATAACCTAATTTTAGTAATTTCTAAAACCTCCTGATGCCCAGCCAAACCAACGAAGCCGCCCTCGAATCTGCCATTGAAAAAAAGTTAACAGGAACAACCCTGGAAGAATATCTGAAACCCATTTCATCACTTCCAACACTCCAAGAACGAAGGCCGCTATACAGAAGCGGTCAGGGGTATTATTTGGGATTGCCAGGTGATTTCAATGCACGTTATGCGGTAGACGAGGTGAGGCTGTGGGATTTTTTGGAAACAACTCAAAAGACGAGCTGACCAAGTTGCAAAAGCAAAGTGACTGGAAACTGAAAATACTGGAACGGCTTGACCGGATGCTGAAAAAGAAAGGAATCATCAGTATTCTGCGTAAAGGTTTGGATGTGGAAGATGCGCACTTTACATTTCTGTATGTGCTGCCATTGGCCAGTAGTAGTGAGGCGATCAAACAGAAGTTCGAGAGCAATCAGTTTAGTGTAACGCGGCAGGTACGTTATTCCCTCACCAAACCCGGCGAGGAAATTGATATGGTGCTGTTTTTGAACGGTATACCATTCGCGACCATGGAGCTTAAAAACCACTGGACAGGACAAAACGCGAAGTTTCACGGGCAAAATCAATATAAAAATGAGCGGGACGTTACACAACCGCTACTGAACTTTGGCCGATGTATGGTGCATTTTGCCGTGGATACCGACGAGGCGTACATGACGACAAAGCTGGACGGCAAAAACACTTTCTTTTTGCCATTCAACCTGGGAGATGATTACGGCAAAGGCAATCCACCCAATCCTCTCGGACACAAAACCGCTTACCTTTGGAATGAAGTGCTTACACGGCAAAGTGTGGCTAACATCATGCAACACTTTGTCCGGTTCGATGGCAAGGACACCGATCCGTTAGCCAAAAAGCGTTTGTATTTTCCACGTTATCATCAAATGGATGTGGTGCGCAAACTGATTGCCGATGCCAGTCGGTTTGGTGTTGGAAAAAGTTACTTGATACAACATTCTGCTGGTTCCGGAAAGTCCAATTCTATTACCTGGGCTGCTTATCAGCTCATTGAAACCTACCCTGAAAACGATCAGGTTCCGGGCAGCAAAGGAGTCGAAAACCCATTATTCGATTCGGTAATCGTGGTTACAGATAGGCGTTTGCTTGATAAACAGCTACGTGAAAAATATCAAAGAATTTTCGGAGGTGAAAAATATTGTCGCACCTGCGTATTCTTCCAAAGAGTTGAAAGAAAGCCTGGAAAGTGG